>NZ_BAAAHH010000008.1:0-220879 GCF_039525175.1 Actinocorallia libanotica | reverse complement strand
CGGCGACGCCCCCCGTGGGGAGCGCCGCCCCAAGAGCGACGGCGCCCGCCATGGCGGCCGCCGTTCCCCGTGCCAACCTCATGTTCTCCTCCTGGATCGATGGGTTCCAACCTCCTCCAGGGGCTTCCGCTCGTGCATCACGCCTTGGGCGGGGCTGTGCTCTGGCCCTTCCAGGGGATGCGCGCCCACCCGCGCGGAAGTTGTCCACAGACCGCTAAGCGATCTTGGTCGAGGGCGCGCATGCTGGCGGCATGGACATTCACCTGACCTTCAGCAAGCCGCAGGAACACGACGGACGGCCGGTCTGCGAGCTCGGCCTCTCCGCCGACCGGCTCGTCATCGGTGACGGAACGTTAAGAGCACTCGACAAGGGATCCGTGGTCGGCGAGGCCGCCCTCGACGACATCGCGGTGATCGACCTGCCGGGGCGGCGCTCGGTGAGCACGCTCCGCGAACGCCACCCCAACGCCTACCGTCCCTGGACGTCCGACGAGGACACCCGGCTGCTCGCCCTCCTCGACCAGGGCGAACCGCTGGAGTCCCTCACCGAGCGGCTCGGGCGGGGCAAGAACGCCGTCCTCGGCCGCCTCTACAAGCTGGGGGCGTTCAAAACCTGATCCGGCGCGGCCGCCTGCTCCTGGACCCGAGTTGCCGCCTGCCGCATCGCGGTGCGGCCGTCCCGACCTGAGAGGGGGCTCCTACCCCCTGGGAGCCCCCTCTCAGGTCTCCTGGAGGCTCCCTCTCAGGTCTGTAGCCGGTCTTCGCTCCGCTCTCGCCGTGGCCGCTCAGGCCTCCTCGGTGAGGGAGGCGAGGAGGCCTGACTCGGCGGGAGAGCGGCGGCTGGGCGGGAAGCCCAGGAGGGACTCGGCCAGGGCGTCGTTGCCCGAGTAGGCGGCGTCGGCGTCGAGCAGCGCCGAACCGTCCCAGAGCACCAGCATCGTGGAGACCGTATGAGAGGCCTTGTCGCTGTGCATGTCGTAATGAGCCGCCATGGGGACCGAGGAGTACGAGGCCCACAGGTCGTGTCCCGTCATGAAGGTGTCCAGGCCGAACTTCACGGTCAGGCCCAGGAGTTCGGGCTTGTAGCGGTCGTCGATGCCGGCGAACGCCTCGTCGAGCGCGATCATGCGGGGGCAGGTGTCCTTCGCCGACGAGTAGAGGGCGTTGGCCGCGGCGAACAGCGGCAGGTGGATCGCCGCGGACTTCTCGCCGCCCGACATCTGCGAATGCTTGGCGCGGGTCAGCGTGACCTCGTCGCCGTGCGGCTCGGCCAGACGGAGCTGGAACTCGAACCACGTCCGGTAGTCCACGACCGCCCGCAGCGCCTCCAGGTAGCTCGCCCGGGTGTACTGGGCGCGGTGGGCGCGGATCATCTCGCGGAGCAGGCCCCGCAGCTCCGCCAGGCCCTCCGGGCCGAGCGCCCCCGTGTCCCGGGTGAGCAGGTTGGCGACGGCGCGCTGCCGCTCGTCGAGCTTGTCCGAACGCGCCCACCGGATGCCGACGGTGCTGCCCGTCGACATCGGCCGGGACCGGGTGTCGGCGTCCATCCCGCGCACCAGCTCACGCGCCAGCCGTACCCGGTCGTGGATCTGCTGGGCCAGGCTGCTCAGCAGCTCGTCCTCCAGGACGGTGCGCTCCCGCTCGTCCAGCAGGAGGCTCTGCTCGACCAGTCGGCCCGCGATCCGGTCGGCGAACGCCGGGACCGAGCCGCGGCCCTCCACGTCGAGGACCTGGACCACGACGACCTCCCCGGCGTCCAGTTCCAGGCGGTAGTCCTCCTCGCACTGGTCCAGGGCGTCGCTGAACTCCTTCAACGCGTCCGCCATCGCGTCACGGGTCGACTTGCGGGCGTTCTCGCCGATCGGACGGCCCGCCGGGAGCGCCGCGCGGTAGGCGTCGAGGATCCGCGCCGCGGCGGGCGGAAGCACCTCGCGGACCGCCTCCTCCGGCGCGCGGCCCTCGACGATGAGCGCGACGGTGCGGGTGCCGAGCTCCTGGGCGGTGCCGAGGCGACCGGGCCAGAGCTCGGCCGCTCCGACACCGATGACCTCCCGCAGATCCGGGCGGGTGAACGGGGCGAAAGCCGCGAGCTGCTCCAGCAGCACGTCCCATGCCTCGTCCATCGCCTGGCTCCCGTGCTCGACGGCGGCCTGCGCCTTGACCAGCGCGTCGTGCTCGGCCGAGACCGCCGAGTCGTGCTCCGACCGAGTCGACTCGGCCTCCCGTATGGCCCTCTCGGTCTCCTCGACCTGCCGCAGGACCTCCTTCAGGGAGGAGCCCAGAGCCTCGGCGCGGGCCGCCAGCCGCTCCTCCAGGACGGCCAGCGCCGCACGCCGCTCGTCCAGGGAGTCCTCGTCCTCGGCGTTCTGCGCCTCCAGCCGCTCGACGGTGCCCCAGCGCGAAGCCAGGTCCCGTTCGAGTTCCGCGATGTCCTCCTGCTCCCGAAAGAGCAGTTCGCCCGCCGCCACGAAGTCGTCGACCGCCTGCGCGACGAGGGCCAGGCCCTCCTCCGTCGCGGGAAGGTCCCGTTCGGCGGCGAGCCGGCGCACCCGGCGTTCGGCTGCCTCCTTCACGGCGGCGGCCTCGTCCAGCGCCTTCTGCGCGGCCGAAGCCGCCTCCCTCGCCTGGCCGAGCAGCACCGAGCCGCGTTCCGTCTCCTTGAGCGCGCGCAGCACCGGTCCGACGTCGGGCAGCGCCCTCCGTGCCGCCGACAGGTCGTCCAGAACACCGCGCAGGCGCTCCTGCTCCCGGCGGATCTCCCCCTGCTCCTCGCGCAGCCGTTCGACCGCCGCGTCGCAGGCCTCCAGCCGCGCCCGCCTGCGCTGTGCCCGATAGGTGGCGCCGATGTACTCGGGGCGCTCCTTCGGGCGGGCCCCCACCCGCACCCCGAACGAGAACCGCCCGTCCGTCCCGACACCCGGCACGGCCGGGTCGTCCCCGTCGACCAGCGCGACCGACGCCAGCACCGCCTCGATCGCCTCCACCGGCACCGCCTCATGGCTCTCCGGCAGCAGCACGTCCGCCAGGGACCGCCCCGCCACCGGTTCCCCCGGCAGCAGGAACCCGTCCGCCGACCGCGCCGCGTAAGCCTTCCGCGTGCTCTCCGCGCAGGGATGCACCCAGGCGGTCAGGATCCCCGCCCCGTCCAGTGCCCCTTCCAGCCCCGCCGCCTCCGCGTCGCTCAACCCGTCCGCGAACCGCACGACCTGCCAGAAAGCCGCACCTTCACGTCCTTCCCGCCCTTCCCCGCCCACCGGCACGGGCGGCGCGTCGTCCCGCTCCGCAGCGATCTCCGCCCGCTCCGCCGCCAGCCCCCGCAACTCCTCCGCGACGGACTCCCCCCGCGCCCCGAGCTCCGCCACCCCCGTGATCGCCGCGACCCGAATCTCCTCGGAGAGCTCCGCGAACGCCTCCCCCAACGTCGCAGCCCCGGCCTCCCCCACCCGCTCCAGCACCGCGGCCAACACCCCTACCGCAGCCCCGGCGCCCCTACCGCTCCCGACAATTCCAGCGCCTACGGCGTCCCCGCCGCTCTCGGCGACCCCAGAGACCCCAGCGACCTCGGCGACCTCGTCTTCCCCGACACCGCCAGCGGCCCCGGCACCTGCGGCACCCGTTCCGATCTCGACGACCCCAGCCGCCCTGTTTCCTCCAACGCCATCGGCAGCCCCGGTGCCTCCGGCTTCCCTGGTGCCCCCAGTGCCCCTGGTGCCCCTGGTGCCCCTGGTGTCCCCGGTGTCCCCGGTGTCCCCGGTGTCCCCGGTGTCCCCGACCTCTGCGGCGTTCCCGGCATCTGCGGCGTTCCCACTGCTCTCGGCAGTTTCAGTGGTTCCGTCGTTTGCAGGGGTCTTAGCGCTTCCGGTGGCTTCGGCGGATTCGGTGGGCCTGTCGTTTGCGATGCTTTCGGGGCCTCTGACGATTCCGCCCCATCGGACGCCCCACTCCTCCAGCCGCGCGGCGGTCTTTCTCCGTGCGGCCTTCAGCTCCTCCTCGGCTCCCGCGGTCTCTTCTTCCCTCTTCAGGAGCTCCTCGCGGGCCTCCTTCAAGCCGGTCTCGGCCCTCCGCCGCTCCTCGTCCGCCTTTTCCAGCTCGCTCTGTCCTCGCCGCACTTCGGCGAGGTCCTCCCGGCGGACCGCGGCCCGGCCGCGAACCGACTCCAGACCTTCCCGCAGGCGTTCGCTTCCGCCTTCGGCCTCGGCCGCAGGAGTGGGCGGGGCGGGGTCGGTGGGGATTCGGGCGGTGTGGGCGGCTTCGGTGAGGGTGGTGTGGTGATGGGTGAAGGTGGTGCGTCTGGTGGTGAGGCGGGTGGTGGCGGCCTCGGCTTCGGTGCGGAGGGTGGCGGCGTGGTGGCGGGAGTTGGTGAGGCGGGTGAGTTCCTTGGTGAGGTGGTCGGTGGTGTCGGTGATCTGGCGGCGGAGGTGGTCGAGGTCGGTCTGGGCGCGGTAGGCGTCGTGTTCTTTGAGGGCGGCCAGGCGGGTGGTGAGCTTGGCCAGGTGGTCGGTGGTGGTGGCGCGGGCCTGGTCGGCCGCCTGCTTGGCGGCGGTGGCGCGGGCGGTCTCGGCGACGGCGTCGCGCAGGGCGGTGCCGTGGGCGACGGCCTGGGCGGTGCGGGCTCCGACGCGGTCGAGGTGGAAGCGGGTGTGGACGCGCAGGTACTCGCGGTAGTGGTCGAGGAAGACGCGAACCGCGTCACCGGCGTGGCTCAGGTCGTCGTGGAGGCGCTGCACGGCGGCGAGGTTCTCGAAGTCGCGGGCCGCCTGGTCGACGAGGGACTCGTCGACGGGGCTCAGGCCGGCCGTGAGGGTGGCGGAGACCTTCACCGGATCGAGGTCCTTGGCCAGGAGGGGGCGGCGGAGCGCCAGCAGCAGGTCGAGCAGCTGGTTGTAGCGTTCGCGGCCCAGCCCGAAGAGCCGGTTGTCGACGAGTTCGCGGTACTCGGTGGCGGTCTTGGCGTACGAGCCGGGCTCCAGCGCCTCGCGGAGGCGGCGGTCGGTGAGGGGGCGCCCGTCCACGGTGAGCAGCCCGAAGTCCACGCCCAGCCGCTTGGACGTCACGTAGAAGGACGTGACGACGCCGTCGCGGTGCCGGTGGGCGCGCAGGCCGATCACCAGCGTGACGGTCTCGCCCGACGGGGCGAGGAACTCCATCCAGACGTAACCGTGCTCGGACTCCTGACCCCGGTAGAGCAGGTTCGACTTCATGGTCCGGTTGTCGCCGGAGAACGGGTCGAGCCGCCGGGCGTCCGCCACCCCGTCGAGCACGAACGGGAACAGCACCTCCAGCGCCTTGGTCTTGCCCGAGCCGTTGTGCCCGCGCAGCACCAGCCGCCCGTCGGCGAAGACGAACTCCTCGTCCACGTAGTCCCACAGGTTGATCACTCCGGCGCGCGACGGCTTGAACCGGGTCATGCGGGCGTTTCCTCCAGGCTGAGCTGTCCCCGCTCGGGCAGAGCGAGGGTGATGTTGCGATAACGAAAAGCGGCGGGCAGCACGAGGACACCGCCGTCCGCAGGCCGCAGCAGCCGCAGGTCGGCGAGGAACGCCACCGCCGCCGCGAGCAGCCCGGACGGATCAGCCTGCCAGACACTCGTGAACGACGCGGCCCCGAACTCCGCGTACAGCTCCCGAACGACGCCCTCCAGCCGCCCCTCCGACACGAACCAAAGCCCCTCCCCACCAGCACCAGCACCAGCACCAGCACCAGCACCAGCACCAGCACCAGCACCAGCACCAGCGGAGAACGCCTTCGTCCGGTCCGCCGTCCCCGACGACGCCCCTCCCTCGAACCCGCCTGTCCCCGACCCGCCTTCTACAACCGGTTCCTCCGCAGGACCGCCCACCTGCGACCCACCCGTCACCGTCGGATCCACTTGGGAACCGCCCCCAGAAAGCGGCCTTCCCGCAGCCCCACCTGCGTGAGCCCCACCCGTCGCCGGCTCACCCACTTGGAGCACGCCCGTGGAGACCGGTTCTGCCGCAGACGCACCCATCTCAAGCCTGCTCGCCTCCGACACACCCGCCTCAGGCTCTCCCGCCACAGGCAGACCCGCCTCGTGCTTGCTCGCTGCGGACTCGCCCGTCGCGAGCGGGTCCGTCGCAGGCGTATCCGCCTCAGGTGTGTTCGATGGGGGCTTGCCGGTCCGGGACGTGGGCGTGGGGGGCGGGTTCGTCGTGGGGGTGGCCGTCGTCGTGGGGGTAGTCGTCGGGGTGGGGGTGGGTGGGAGGGGGGATTCGGGTGGGGCCCAGGCGAGGCCGGTGGCTATGCCGTGGGTGGGGAGGGCGGCGTCGATGCGGGTGAGCAGGGCGGCGTCGGGGGTGTGCGGGGTGTGCAGGGTGGGGGTGGGGCGGGGGAGGTCGCCTTCTTCTATGAGGTCGGCTATGGCGGCGAGGAGGAGGCCGGCGGCGCGGTTGACGGCGCCGCCCTGGCCGGGGAAGGGGCGGTCGGTGAAGCGGCCGGAGGCGTCTGCGAGGAGGATGCCCTCGGCTCGGTGTTCGACGGTCAGGCCGGTGAGGCGGGCCAGGTCCTCGGCGGCGCGGGGGAGGGCTTCGGCGAGTTCCGGGCGTACTTCTGCGAAGTAGACGACGGGGTGCTCGACGAGCAGGCGGCGGGCCTCGCGCAGGACGTCCGGCATGCCGGGGTGCAGGAGGCCCGCCGCGCTCGTCAGGTGCTGGACGGGGCGGGCCGGCTTGTACAGGGCCGTGCAGATCTCGTGGTCGATGTCGTAGAGGGCGTCGCCCGTACGGTCGTCGCGCGCCCACGACTCCAGTGAGCCGTCCGACAGGCGCAGCGCGCCGTGGTCGACCAGCCAGTCGATCGCGTCGACGAGCGCCGCCTTGTGCGCCGCGACGGTCGGCTCGAATCCCAGGCCTTCGACGGCGTTGGCCGTCGGCGTCACGAGCCGCACGAGGTCGGCCAGGCTGATCTCCACGCGGGACCGCTGGAATGTCGCCAGCACCAGGCACAGGTACGCCAGCCGTCGCCGGTCGAACGGGCGCCGGTTCCGCGCGAACAGCTGCCCCTGCGTGGCGTCGAACGCGTCCAGCCGCCGCACCAGCCGCACCAGGTGCGTCGTGGCGATCAGCTGGTAGCCGAAGAGCTCCCGGAGATCGTGAGCGAGCTGATCCGACCACCGCAGCACCTGCTCCAGCACCCCGGCCCGCGGCCGTGACGCCGTGATCAGGTCCCGCGTCAGCACCTGCCGCACCGCCCGCTGGTAGTCCTCCAGCTCGGCCGGCTCCACCCCGACGGCCACCATCTCAGCCGACCTCCACCCGAAACACCCGCAAACCGCCCTTCACCCCGCCGAGCATCCAGAAAGCCCGCAACTCCCGCAGACCACCCCTTGCTTCACCGAGCACCTGGGAAGTCCGCAGCGCCCTTAGGCCGTGCCCCGCTCCGCCGAGCGCCCAAGGAGCCCACAGCACCTGCAGACGGTTCCCCGTCCCACCGCGCGATCCGACACCCTGAAACGCCCACAACTCGTCCTTCGCCCCACCGAACGTCCAAGGAGACCGCAGCATCCACAGCCGGCCCTCCATCCCGCCGAACGCCCAAGAAGCCCACAGCACCTGCAGACGGTTCCCCGTCCCACCACGCGATCCGACACCCCGAAACGCCCACAACTCATCCTCCGCCCCACCGAACGCCCAAAGAGACCGCAGCATCCACAGCCGGCCCTCCATCCCGCCGAACACCTTGGAAGACCGCGGCGCCCGCAGGCCGTTCTCCGCTCCGCCGCGCGCCTCGAAAGCCGGGACCGCCCGCAGGACGCCCCCCTTTCCCCCGGGTGCTCCGGAAGCTCGAAGCGCCCGTGGCCCGTCTTCCGTCCCGTTGCGCTGCGGGAAGGGGCGACGGGCGGGAAATCGCTCTTTCTCGGCTACCGGATACAGGGAGCCCGGTTCGGGCGGGGACGGGGGCATGTCAGTGGATCTCCAGGTGGAAGCCGGGGAGGTGGAGGGTGCCCGCCTCGGTACGGACCGTAGAGCCCGCCTCTGACGGGATGAGGCGGAGTTCCACGGTGTCGTCGGCGCCGGCGCCGTGGGTGAGGCGGCCTGCGACGACCGTGCGGGCTTCCAGGGCGCGGGTGAGGAGTTTGAGGACGACGCGGGTCTCGGGTTCGGTCAGGACGCGGTCGTGGGGGCCGCGGCGGGACAGGGAGGCGGCCGCTTGCTTGTCGACGGCCCGCTGCTCGAACTGGGACCTGCGCAGTTCGGCGCGGATGCCGCGGTTGACCTTCACGGGCTGCGGGAGGCCGGGGGTGGGGGCTCTGCCGGTACGAAAGAGGCTGATGGACAGTTCGATGCCGGGGGCGTCCCACCAAGTGGCGCGGGTGGAGATCTGTTCGTCGTCGTCGTGGGCTCCACCGAGGTGGCGGGCGGAGCGGAGGTTGAAGGCGGCGGACATCAGGGCGTGGGCGGACTCGTCGTCGGGGGTGTGGAAGACCCATTCGGCCAGGTGGCGGAGCTGGGTGGAGCGGTTGACGCCGCCGCGCTGGGCCTCGGTGATCTGGCGGAGCAGGGCGATGACCGCGGAGACCGCGGTACGGGTGGCCTCGCGCAGGTCCGAGGCCTTGGAGTCCTGCGGGGAGAACCATTCGCGGAGCGCGGCCCAGCGGCGCTGCCAGTCCTCCATCTTCTCGCTGGTGTGGAGGAACAGGCGCTCGTCGGCGTCCGCCGCGCGCGACAGCAGCGTGTAGACGCCGGTCTCCTCCACCCCTTGGACGGCTTCGGCCAGCCGCGGAAGGTACCTGTCCAGCTCCGTCATGAAGTCGCTCATATGGGTGAGCAGCGCGTTCTTGTAGGTGAGGAACATCTCCGTGGACGTGTCCGTGGAGCGGATGATCTCGCCCAGCGTGACGTGGAACTGCGCCGAGCGCCGCGCCATGTCCTCCATGGCCGCGTCCAGGCGGCTGATGCGCCGGTACACCTGATCCCGGTCGCCCGCCCGGTTGGCGACGGCCAGCGCCCGCAGATCGTCGAGGACGTCGGAGAACACGAGCCGGGAGAGGTTGGCGTCCCGGACGCGCGCCGCCAGCACCTGCTCGACCGCCGTGTACGCGCGGTATCCCAGCTCGCTGAACTGGTAGACGGACTGGCGGTTGCGGTAGCGCGCGAGGCTCCCGGCGCGTGAGGCGTCCTCAAGGCGGTGGACGACGCCGTCCTCCGCGAGCGCGTCGAGCTTGTCCCGCAGTCCCCGTTCGTCGAGCCTGTCCCCCTCGGCGCCCTCCCCGAGGACGCCCTCGTGCGCGATGACGAGCTCGTTCAGCGCCGCCGCCACCTGCTCGGTGTGCACGCGCACCTGGTGCACCGAGCGCAGCCTGTCCATCGCGCGCAGGACCCGCAGGTACGCCAGGTGGTCGTCGCGACGCGTGAAGTTGAACAGGCGGAACCTGTCGCCGATCGCCGATCCGTCCAGACCGGCGCGTCCACCGGCATCAAGCGCACCCCGAGCTTCCACCCGTCAAGAGTGCCCCATTTCCGCATGTGGTCGTGCGGACTCCGGGCAGGCTGGCCGGTGGGCGATCGCCGGAGTGTCGGTGGCGGGTGGAAGGGTGGGGCCATGGACCAGCGGATGCTGGGGAAGGTGCGGGCGCTGCTGCAGAAGGCGGAGTCCACCGAGTTCCCGCAGGAGGCCGAGGCGCTCACCGCCCGCGCCCAGGAGTTGATCTCGCGGTACAACCTGGACGAGGCGCTGGTGGAGGCGGGCCTGGGCGGGGTGCGGCCGGACGGGCGGGCCGTCGCGGTCGCCCACCCGTACGCGGGCCCCAAGGCGATGCTGCTGCACGTCGTGGCCGAGGCGAACCGCTGCCGCTCGGTGTGGCACCGCGAACGGGGCGAGGCCACGGTGCTCGGCTTCCCCGCCGACCTCGTGGCGGTGGAGCTGCTGTTCACCTCGCTGCTCGTCCAGGCGACGAGCGCGATGCTCCAGGCGGGCAGCCGTCAGGACGCCTCGGGCCGGTCCCGTACGAAGTCCTTCCGCCATTCCTTCCTGTCGGCGTACGCGCTGCGCATAGGCGAGCGGCTGAAGGAGGCGACGGAACGCGCCGTGCGGGAGAACCCGTCGGCCGAGCTGCGGCCCGTCCTGGCGTCGCGCAACGCCGAGGTGGAGCGCTCGGTGGCCGAGCGCTTCCCCCGGCTGCGCCGCTACCGGGGCGGCTCGCCCACCAACACGGACGGCTGGCTGCACGGCCGGGCGGCGGCCGATCAGGCCGCTCTCGGCCAGGCCGAGCTGTCGGACCGGCGACGGGCCCGGGGACGGGGATAGCATCGCACGGTGAGTAACCGACCGGACACCGGAACATATCTCTGCGTCTCCCTCGACCTCATGGTCGAGGTGGCCGATCCGGAGGCGCTGCAGGCCGCCGCCCTCACCGATCTGCGCTCCCGCGACCTCGACGCCGGGGAACGCGACACCCAGCTGGCCCAGATCACCGCCGATCCCACCGGCGCCACGGCGCTGCGCTGGCTCATCACCCCCGACGACATCCTCGGCCTCGTCGACCGGATCACCGAGATCGACCCGGTCGAGGCGGTCCTGGAGATCAGCGAGTCCGAGGGCGCCCTCGCCCCCGAGGAGGACTGACGCCCCTCCCCCGCGCGGGCCGCCGGGGAGGGCACACCCGGCGGAGACGTCCCGTGGGGACGTGTCAGGCCGGGCGGAGCACGCCCGCAAAGCGGGGACGGCCCGGAAGGGCAGGGCGCTTCTGGGCGGACGAGCACGCCCGGGAGGGCGGGGGGCTCCCGGCGGAGCGGCTCACGGCCAGGGGGGACAGGCGGGACCGTGACCTGTGGGTGGCCGCTCCGGGCGGGTTCGGTGGGCCGTCAGGCGCGCTTGAGGCGCCAGACGGTCTTGGAGACCAGGCCGGACTGCTTGACGGTCTGGCGGATGGTGAGGGACTTGCCCTTGCAGGTGTAGCGGGCGTCGCGGGGGACGACGCCCATGTCGCCGTTGCGGCGGACCTCGCGGGCGACGTTGAGGTTCTGGGTGACCAGGCCGGAGCGGATCATCAGGGTGGCGTCGCCGCGCGCGGTCTTGGGCTTGCCGGTGAGACCGCCCTGGGCCGACCCGGTGAGCTTGGTCTTGATGGTGAGCTTCTTGCTCAGGGTCAGCGTCGCCTTGGTCGGCACGCCCTTGACCCTGCCCGAGCCGGTCATCGGCTTGGATCCGGTGAAGTCGTAGGTGGCCGTACCGCTCTTGGGGAGTTTCAGCTTGATGCCGGCGCCGCCCTTCAGCTTGAACTTCAGGTCCTTGCTGTCCAGGTCGGCGCTGGCGGAGGTCACCTTCCAGGAACCCGTCCAGCACTGGGGGGCGGCCGTGGCCGCGGAGGCGGACACCACCGCCGCCGCCGTCGCACCGAGAATGATCGCTCCAGCGGCTGCCGCTGTACGCATGTCGTCTCCTCAACTTCTCTGGTCCCCGGCGCACCCTAGGGCAAAGCGTTTTGTCGGAAAAGAGCAATGAGACGATGGGAATGTGCAAGAACCGGAGCAGTTGATCACCGCGGCGATGGATGCCCAGTTCACCGATGATCTCCGGAGCCGAGACACCGCCATCGCTCTTCTGTCGGCGAACAGCGCGGCCGATGGTCCGCTCGCCGCCGCGTTGGAACGTGCCGTCCGCGCCGCCGCGGAGCGGGGCTGGCAGCCGGACGACCTCCGCCGCCACCTCGCCCGCTTCCACTCGCCCGCGCACGCCGCCCTGCTGGACGAACCCGGCCCCGGGGACCGCGACCGCCTCACCGCGATCAGCCGCCTCGTCGACGTCCTGTGCGAGCTGCGCAGGCTGCCGAGGATCGCCGCGCTCACCCGTTCGGCGGCGCCCGCCCACCCCTCGCTCGAACGGATCCGTGCCCTGCTCGCCAAGGCCGAGTCCACCTCCTTCCCGGCCGAGGCCGAGGCGTTGGTGGCCGCCGCCCAGCGGCTGATGACCCGCCACAGCCTCGACCAGGCGGCCCTGGAGTCCCCCGGAGACGCCCCGACCGGCGTCCGGCTCCCCGTGGACAACCCGTACGAGGAGGCCAAGGCCACCCTGCTGCACGTCGTCGCCGAGGCGAACCGCTGCCGCGCCGTCTGGCAGTCCGATCTCGGCTTCTCCACGGTCCTGGGCTACCCGGCCGACCTGGAGGCGGTGGAGCTCCTCTACACGTCGCTGCTGCTGCAGGCCGACGCCGCGATGCCGAAGAACGGCTCCAAGCGCAGGTTCCGCCAGAGTTTCCTCACCTCGTTCGCCCACCACATCGGCGAACGACTCGCCCGAGCGGGAGAGGAAGAGGTCACCGACGACCTCCTGCCCGTCCTCGCGCGCCGCGACCAGGCCGTGGAAACCGCCGTGGAACGGCTTTTCCCCACCGTGAAGGCGGTGCGGGGCCGTACGATCCAGGACCTGGACGGCTGGGAGCAGGGCCGCAGGGCGGCGAAAGAAGCCGACCTGACCTGAGCCCTTTATTCACTTGTTACGCGCCCACGATCTAGGGTGGCCGGTGTGACGTCTGCACCGCCTAAGAAGTCGTTCTTCCGCGAACTGCCGTTCCTGCTGGTGACGGCGGTCGTCCTCGCGCTGCTGATCCGCACCTTCGTCGTCCAGTCGTTCTACATCCCCTCCGGCTCCATGGAGCGGACGCTGCACGGGTGCGAGGACTGCACGCGCGACCGGGTGCTGGTCGAGAAGCTGGGCTACCACCTGGGAGACCCGGAGCCCGGCGACATCATCGTCTTCCACGGCACCGGCGACTGGCCGCGGGAGGACCTCATCAAGCGGGTCATCGCCGTCGGCGGCCAGACCGTCGAGTGCTGCGACGAGGGACGGGTCACCGTCGACGGGAAGCCGCTGAACGAGCCCTACGTCTACGAGGACGACCACCGCTCGTTCGCGCCGGTGAAGGTGCCCAAGGACATGCTGTGGGTGATGGGCGACCACCGCGGCGGCTCCGCGGACTCGCGCGACAACGGCCCCGTCCCGGTCAGCTCGGTCGTCGGGCAGGCCCGGGTCATCATCTGGCCGGTCAACCGCTGGAACTGGCTCTGAGGCCCAGCGCCCGGATCAGCGCTCGAACCACCAGTGCGCGACCTCGCGCCCGCCGTGGGAGTCGAGCTTGATCGTGCGCTTCAGGTGCAGCGTGGTCGCGCCGCACGTGTAGGCGACGCGTCCGCCGGGGACGACGGTCTCCTGCTCCGCGCGGACGAGCGGGGCGACCTTCTGCGTCCTCGTCGACTTCTCCGGCTTCTTCTGGACGGTCTTCACCAGGGCCGTCCCGGCCGCCGTGGCGCGCTTCACGGAGAGCTTCCCGGCCTTCCATGACGTCTTGTGCTTGAGCACCCGGCGGTAAAGGGCGGTCTCGGCGATCGGCACGCTGTTCGTACGGCCCTTCGTCACGAGCTTCGCCGACTTCTTGAAGTCGTAGGTGATGCCGCCGTCAGCGGCGATCTTCACTTTCGTCCCGCCCATGCCGCGGGACTGCAAGGCGGTGTCGTAGACCTTCGACACCGCCTTCTTCTGGTATCCGGTGAGCTTCCAGACGCCCACCGGGCACTTGGGCGCCGCGGAGGCCGATGTCGCCGGGGCCATGACGGCCAGCGGAAGCAGCGAGAAGACCACCACGGCACGCAGCATCGTTCGTCCTCCTTCGGCGGGCCCGCACGACGCGGAACCTCACGACGCAGAAGAAGCTACCGTTTCAGGGGGATCCAGGGCCTTGATCTTGCTCTGCCCGTACCAGAGCAGGCACAGCAGCACCGCCGCGACGGGCCATGCCTCCAGCGCGTACGGGGGCACCTCGGTGATCCAGTCCTGCAGGACGAGCCCCGCGTACGCCGCGCCCGTGGTGAGCAGGGCGCCCGCGACGGGCACCGCGGGCATGTACCGGAACGCCAGGTCGATGGCGACGGCGGCCGCGAGCAGGAAGAACGGCATCGCCGAGTGCGGGAAGTCCATGAGGTCCAGGAGGTACCCGGCGACGACGCGGTAGGCGAGGTAGCCGGCGGCGATGCCCGTCGCCGTCCAGCGCATGCCGACGACGCGGCGGGCGAGGACGAGGATGAAGACGGTGCCGACGGCCGTCCACAGCGGGTACACCCACTCCGAGACGGGGAAGGCGAACCGCTCCGCCATCACGGTGTCGACGGGTCGGCCCATCTGCTTCGCCGCGAACTCCAGCAGGATCGGCTCGGCCTCGGGTCTGCCCTCGAGCCAGGACTTGAATCCATAGACGCCGTATTCCTGGTGCAGCGCCGGGAAATGCCAGTTCTCCAGGAAGAGGGCGAAGAAGACCGCCTGCACCACCCCGCGGCTGCCTTTGATCACGCCGATGAGCATGAGCGCGGTGCCGAGGTAGAGCAACGCGTGCGAAGGGCTCCAGCTGGTGATGTCGAGCCCGTTGACGCGGTGGTTCACCACGTCCACCGGAATGGCGATCATGAAGATGGCCATTCCTGTCTCGATCAGCCGCTTGGCGGCCCGGTCGACGCCGAATCCGGTGTACCAGTGCACGCCGACCAGCACCATCGCCAGGATCGTCCCGGCGCTGTTGAGCAGGTGCGGGGGCGCGAAGTCATCCCGGAGCCATTTGAAGTGCCAGGAAACATCCCAGGACGAGCCCAGCATTTTTAGTGCAAAAGCGACAATCCACGCTCGGTACAGCAGGGAGGCGAGATCCTCCGGCGTGGGGCGTCCGGGCTTTCCCCGGGTCAGTCGGCTGACCGAGACCTGCGTAAACATGGCGCAATAGTGCCGCTATCTGGGCAGTAGTGACAATGGTGAATCTCCCGGGAACTCCAGGCGTCAACCCGACGTCAGACCCCACACACACCCTGTAGGGAGGTGCGCTTGTCTCCTCGCATGACCGCCGCCCAGTTCCGCAGCCTCCTCGCCCACGTTCCCGAACCCCTGACCGTCCGCGTGGTCCGCCTCCAGCGCTACGCGCTGGTGCCCCTGGACTGCGCCGGCTGCCAGGAGGTGGGCGTCCTGCTCAAGCTCACCCTCTCCGCGGCGCGGGCGGGCGACCTCCCCGCCGCCGAGTCCGTCCTCGGCCTCGCCGAACGCACGCTGCAAGGCCCCGCCGGGCACGACCACAGGCCCACGTCCCCGCCCGTCTCCCGCATCAGCCGCCCCCGGCCCGCGCGCGTCGCCCCCGAGGCGCCCCGTCCCGCCCTGGCCGGGCAGGTCGCGCGCTGGACGGGCACCCGCCCGCTGGTCGCCGCCACCGACGCCTCCTGGAAGCACGGGCACGGCGGCATGGGCTTCCTCACCACGGACGGGCGGTGGGGACTCGGCCGCTGGAAGGCCGGGCCGCAGGACCCCACCGGACCCTCGAAGATCATCATCACCGAGCTGCGCGCGGTCCAGCTGCTGCTGTCGTCCGTCGAGTCGCGCCTGGAGATGACCGTCCTCCTCGACAGCCTGCCCGCGCTGTCCTTCCTGCGGCGCTGGCAGGCCGGGGACGTCGCGGCCCTGCCTCCGGGCTACCGCGCGCCGCACCTGCGCCTGCTGGCCCGCCGGGTCGCCGACCGCCCCGGCCTGACCTTCCAGCACGTCAAGGGGCACAGCGGCCACCTGCTGAACGAGGCGGCCGACTCCCTCGCGGCCATCGCCCGCCGTCGGCAGACCCTGGGCTCCGAGGCGCAGGCCCGCGCCGCCGACCTCGTCGACTCGTTCCTCACCAGCTGGAACCAGCAGCTCTCCGCCTGACGGCCGCCGCCCGCCCGCCCCCGGAGCGGGACCGGGTGGCGGAGGCGGGACGCGGTCCGAACACACCGATACCGCGGCCCGCCTCGTCTCTTGGCCGAAGGAAGGTCCGGGTGTGCCGACCCCCCAGCGACCCCGGACTTTCCTTGGCGTGCCCATTTCTATCGCGTGACCGACCCTTCACCGAGAGTTATAACAGTTCTGGTCTGGCGACCCCCGGACGTTCTTCGCGAAGGAGGATCAATGCGGCTGGGTGAGGTGCGGCGGCGTGAGCGCGGGCCACCAGGCCGTCAGGTCCTCGGGGTGGTAGGCCGCGTCCAGGACGAGGGAGCCGCGGATCAGCGGGAAGCGCCGCCCCGGCTGCCGGGGGTGCGAGGGCTCCGGCGGGTCCAGGACCACGACCCGGGACTCGCCGAAGACGGGGATGTCGGCGGGCATCCCCTCGTGCCGGATCCGCTCGCCGTGCACGTCGGTCAGCCGCCACCAGTCGGGGACGGGCGGCGTGCCGGGCTCGACGTCGCCGGTGGTGGAGCAGCGGACCCAGCGCGGGTCCGGAGGCGCGCCCGGCAGGATCCGGCCCGCCAGCACCGCCGCCAGCAGGACGTGCAGCTGGAAGTTGTCGCCGATGCCGTGGATGGTGACGGACCAGCCCTGCCGCGTCGGGCGGTCCAGGATGAGGAACTCCTCGCCGTCCAGCATGCGCCGCAGGTCGCGGACGTCCTCCAGGTCGGGGCAGTACTCCACGGCCCGGTCCGTGATCTCGTCCCGGTCGCGGACGGCCGCGCGGGTCGCCGGCGAGTACGTCAGCAGCGTCACGGCGCTCTTGGTGAAGTGCGGAAGCGCGTACCAGCACTGCATGGGGACGCGGGCCCGTTCGCCCATGAGCTGCCGCGCCCGCTCCCAGATCTGCTGGTTGGGCCCCTGCGCGGGGTCGGGGAGCCCGGCCCCCCAGGCCTCCGCGAACGTCACCGCCCCGGCCGCGATCCCGCTGAGCCGCTCGACGACGGGAATGCCGTCGACGTCCACGCCCTTCTCGGCCAGGGATCCGGCCAGCACGGCGAGCCAGCCTCCCCGCTGCGGCATGACCTCGGCCGAGGCGTCCACGAGGAGGTGCGCCGCCGCGATCGCCTCCTCCGGCCCCGCCGCCTCGATGGCCCGCCGCGCCTCCCGCAGACTCTGCCCGAAATCCGCACCCCCGCCCCGTGCCGCTTCCACCACCCGCGCACAAGCATGAAGCAACATGAACCTCAACTTACTAGTAGATAACACCAGCAACTGGATGAATCCCCTGCTCCAGCGATGGATCTTCCGATGAGACAGCCGCTGCGGCCACGAGGTTCGCCTTTGCCCTGTTCCGGACGGGGAAGGGGGCGGGAGAATCAGGCGGAGGCCTCCTCCGTCCGGAACGGGCCACCGGAAAGGAAGCAGGAAATGCAGCTCACACTGGCATTGGGCGACATCACCGAAGCCCGGGTGGACGCGGTCGTCAACGCCGCGAATTCCTCCCTGCTGGGCGGCGGCGGAGTCGATGGCGCGATCCACCGCAGAGGCGGTCCGGAGATCCTCGCGGCCTGCCGGAAACTGCGCGCCTCGCACTACGGAAAAGGGCTTCCCACCGGGCAGGCCGTGGCCACCACGGCGGGCCTGCTTCCCGCGGACTGGGTCATCCACACCGTGGGCCCCGTCTGGTCGCCGACCGAGGACCGCTCGGCGCTACTGGCGTCCTGCTATCGCGAGTCCCTGCGCGTCGCCGACGAACTGAAGGCACGGACCGTGGCCTTCCCCGCCATTTCGGCGGGCATCTTCGGCTGGCCCGTCCATGACGCCGCGAAAATCGCCGTGGAAACCGTGAAAAATACTCACACCGAGGTCGTCGAAGCGCGTTTCGTTCTGTTCACTCCAGATGTTCTGGAGGCCTTTACTTCGGTCGCATCCCCTCATTAGCTTGCGACAATGAGCCGAGCGGTCCCCCTCCCGCGGGCGACGAGCTGACGCTTCTCTCCTCTTTTCTCGACCGGTACCGCTTTTCTCGACCGGTACCGCGCCACTCCCGCGACCAAATGCGCGGGCCTCGCCGAGGAGCCCGCCCACCGGCGCGTGCCTGCCTCCTCGCCGGCGATGGGCATGTCCGGCCCGGTCGGCCATCAGCGCGGGGCGATGCTCCACGTGATCGAGGAGACCACCCGCCACGTCGGCCGTCTGGACGTCATGCGGGAGCTCCTGGACGGCGCCAAGGGCCCGCGAGACCCCCGCCCCGGAATCCGAGTTGGCACCACTCCCCCACATGGCCTAAGCTTTCGGTCGTTGCCACGGAGCGAAAGCGCAAAGCACCGGAGGCAGCACCAAGGTCCTGTGGAGCAGTCGGAGTGCTCGCCACCCTGTCAAGGTGGAGGTCGCGGGTTCAAGTCCCGTCAGGACCGCTTTCCCTTGCACGGCCAGGTAGCTCAGTTGGTACGAGCGACCGCCTGAAAAGCGGTAGGTCGGCGGTTCGACCCCGCCCCTGGCCACCAGCACCGGAGGTCCAATCCGAGAGATCGGGTTCGGGCCTCCGGCTTTTTGTGTGCCCTGTCACCGGTCGGGCTGCGGTGACGGTGAGAAGGGTCACTTAGTGAGGCAAAGAGGGCTTCTAGCCGGTTTGGGGGAATCGCAAGCGGCAATGGGACCGTACACGACGGACGAAAGGAGTGGTCATGGCCATCGAGGAACGTCCGGGTACGGAGGGGCCGCGGGAGCGGACCGAGGGGCACCTGAGCGGGGGGCCCATGGTCGACGCCCACTGGAGCGGAAGCGCGCACGACGAGGAACTGCCCCGGCTCGTCCATCCGGAGGGCAGTCCGCACGGGAAGTTGTCGTCATGGCTGGTGGTCGTCACAGTGTTCGTGGCTTTCACCGTGGCCGGAGTCGCGCTGATCTTCAAAGCGTGGGTGCTCATCTGGATCTGCGCGGCGATCATCGTGCTGATGCTCCCGGTGGCGAAGGCGGTGCGGATCATGGACGACACCGTGGGATGGGCACGGCCCACACCCGGTGAGATCACCCGAGGCGACATGACCAGGACGGCCCAGCACGTGCGCGAAGGCAACCTGGAGCAGGTCGAGAAGGAGCGGAAGCGCGAGCAGCACGCCCGCAAGAAGTGACCTCGGCGGGCCTCAGAGCGTCAGGCCGAAGAGATGCAGGCGCTCCACGGCTTCCGAGACGGTCAGCGTAGGAACGGCCTCGCCTTCCCACAGGCCCTCCGAAGAGATCTCGCGGGTGCGCCGCCAGGGACCGAGCAGCAGGACGTGGAGCCGTTCGTGCTCCGGCAGCGGCCCCGCCACCCGGTCGGAGACGAGGAACCAGTAGAGATGCTCCTCACCGTCGGCTGACAGACCCCGCTCCACCTCCCGTGCCGCCTCCTCGGCGTCCTCGTGGACGGTGAGGCGGCAGGCCAGCAGCGTCAGGAGCGGCGGCTCCAGCAGGCCGTCCAGCAGCCGGTGGAGCCCCGGGCGGCTCAGTACCGCCCGTCCGCCGCCGCGTGTGACGACCTCGACCAGCACGGCCCGCAGGAACCCCTCGGCCCCCGGCCCGGTGAAACCCGTGGAACGTCCGGCGTCCCGCACCGCGGAGAGCGCGCTGCGCGGCCCTCCACCCGTCACGGTGGAGGGCCGCGCGGCGCGCCCGCCGTCGAAGAGGTCCGACATGGTGCGGGCCAGCAGGCGGTGCAGCCCGAACAGGGCGAGCATCAGCAGCAGCACCGCACCGAAGGCGGGCTCCCGCCAGAGCGGAACACCCGGTGGCTCCAGGAAGACGGCGGCCGGCAGCGCAGGGCCGAACACAGGCGGTCACCTTCCCCCCGAACGATGACCTGTGAGCCCGTCATGCAACCAGCGCCGCCGCGCCCCGCCCCCGGCACACACGGAGCGTTAGCGAGCTGTGATCACAGATCGACGCCCTCGCCCGGTCCCAGACGGACGTATTCGGGCGTCGTGAGCGATCCCAGCAGGCGATCGAACACCGCGAGCCCGTCGTCGCCGAGGATCGCCTCGTGAATGGGATGGACCTTCTGCGGCGCGACCCGCTCGATGTAGTCGGCGCCCTCGCTCAGCTTCATCCACGGCGCGGCCGTCGGCGCGAGGAGCGTGTGCACCGGCAGGTCGGGCACGGTGAAGCCGTCGCCCGGGTGGAAGACCCCGTCGAAGTAGTAGCCGACGTTCTCGATCACGGGGATCGACGGGTGGATCACCGCGTGCTTCTCGCCGAACACCTTGACCTCGAGCCCGGCGGCCCGGATGACGTCGCCGTGGCGGACCTCCGTGAAGGGCGTGTCCTTCAGGAACTCCGCCAGGGACGGCGGCCCGTAGATCTGCAGGTCGGGGCGGCGGGACTTGAGGTCGCGCACCGCGTCGGGGACGAGGTGGTCGAAATGCACATGGGTGATCAGGACGGCGTCCGGGTCCTCCAGCGGCGCGGAGCCGGAGAACGCTCCGGGGTCCACGACCAGCCGGCCTTCGGAGGTCTCGAACCGGATACAGGAGTGCGGGAACTTCACCATTCTCATGAGTCCCATCTTTCCCGGCCCCGCTGAGGTGACCAGACTTTTCTGAGTACCTCTACGGATGTCGCAGAGCCCTTCTGGAGGGACGATCCCCCTGTGACCACCCGTGAGACCGCCGCGACGGCCCCCGGTGCCTCCTGAGGCCCCTGACCGCGTCCGGCGCCTCCCCACCCCGAAGGAGACCCCCCATGGCACCGGCTTCCCGGAACATCACCTCCAACGCGTTCTTCTTCCAGGCCGCGCTCTCGTTCCTCATCTCGTTCGCGGCGGTCGGCCTCGGGATCGTGTACCTGCCCGTCGACATGTGGGTGCGCGGCTTCCTCGGCATCGCCATGCTGTACGTCATCACCTCGACGTTCACCCTCGCCAAGTGCGTCCGCGACCGCCAGGAGATGGCCGCACTGGAGCGCGTCGCCGGCGGCGCGCCCTACTACGGCTCCTGAGGGCCGCTCAGCCGCGCACCGGCAGAGGGTCGTGCTCCTTGCCGGTGCCGCCGCACATGCGACAGGGCTCGTCCACCCGTGTCCAGCCGATGGCGCCGCCCGCCTCGCGCTGGGGCTTCTCCGGACGCCACCAGCCCGAACCGTCGCAGAACCGGCAGACCAGGTCGTCGCGGTCGCACCAGCGGCAGGCGTCGAGCCCGCACCGCTCCGGGATCACCGGCACAGTCCCGTGCCGTCGCACACGTGGCAGTTCTCCACGCTGTCCACCCAGGTCACCGAGCCGTCCTCCCGCTGCCGGGGGCGCTGGTAGGTGACCCGCCCCGATCCCGCGCAATGGCCGCAAGGCGGTGGATCGTCCTTCGCCACCCCGTACCCCTCTCTCCCGGCGGCCGCCTTCCCAGGATGACCCGCGATCTCCGCCGCGTCCACCACGACCCCCCACATGCACGGGTCTGCCCGCCTGAGAGGATGGGACACCGTGTACGCGCTGCTGTTCTCCCAGGTGCTCCGGCGGATCGACGCCGAGCGGGTCCATCATCTGACCATCCGGCTGCTGCGCGTGGTCCAGGCGGTCCCCGGCCTGACCGGGCTGCTGCGCAGGCTGCTGGGCCCCCGCGGGCCCGAGGTCGAGGCGCTCGGCCTGCGGTTCCCCGGACCGCTCGGGCTCGCCGCCGGGTTCGACAAGGACGCCCAGGTCTACGAGGCGCTCGCCGGTTTCGGGTTCGGGCACGTCGAGGTCGGGACAATCACCGGCGAGCCGCAGCCGGGCAACCCGCGCCCCCGCCTGTTCCGCCTGCCGCCCGACCGCGCCGTCGTCAACCGGATGGGCTTCAACAACCGGGGCTCGGCGGACGCCGTGGCGCGGCTGCGCCGCAGGCGCGACGTCGTCGTCGGGGTGAACATCGGCAAGACCAAGGCGGTGCCCGAGGAGGAGGCCGCCGCCGACTACGTGAAGTCGACCGAGCGGCTGGCCCCGCTCGCCGACTACCTCGTCGTCAACGTCAGCTCGCCCAACACGCCGGGCCTGCGCGACCTGCAGGCCGTCGAGCACCTGCGCCCGCTGCTGCGCGCCGTGCAGGAGGCCAAGGGCGCCACCCCGCTGCTGGTCAAGATCGCGCCCGACCTGGCCGACGAGGACGTGGACGCCGTCGCCGACCTGGCGCTGGAGCTGGGCCTGGACGGCATCATCGCGACCAACACCACGATCTCCCGGGAGGGGCTGCGCGGCGACCCGGCCGTCGCGGCGCAGGCGGGCGGCCTGTCCGGCGCGCCCGTCAAGCACCGCTCGGTGGAGGTCCTCAAGCGGCTGAAGGCGCGCACCGGCGACCGGCTCACCCTCATCTCCGTGGGCGGCGTCGAGACCGCCGAGGACGTACGCACGCGCCTGGCCGCCGGAGCCACCCTCGTGCAGGCCTACACCGCGATGATCTACGGCGGCCCGCTGTGGGCCTACAGGATCAACCGGGAGCTGCGCCGCGGCCGCTAGCCGGCCGCCTCGAAGAAGCCGTCGGCCACCAGCTCCGGCAGCACGGCCTCGGCGTGCGCCCGCACCGCCTCCTCGTCGCCCCCGGTGAGCTGGGCGATCGCCCCGAGCAGCGGGTCGAGCGGGAGCGTGCCGTCGCAGACCCCGGCCAGCGCCGCCTCGACCGTGCCGACGGCGGTCGCACGGCGCAGCCCGCCGTCCTGGCGCAGGACGATCCGCTCCGGGTCCTCCGCGCCGGGGCGGCCGATCTGCTCCTGCACCACGCCGTCGGCCGTGCGCAGCCGGGTGAACGGGCGGTCCGCGGCGGCGATCCCGTCCAGAACGCCTTCCACGTAGGCGCCCACCGGCTGCTCGACCTGGTGGCGCAGCTCCTCGATCCGCACCGAGTCGCCGCCCTCGCGCAGGGTGACCCAGCCGAAGCCGACGCCGGTGACCCGGTGGTGGGCGAAGTAGTCGAGCCACTCGTCGTACCGGGCGCGGTACTCAGGGGTGCCGGCCTCGCAGGAGTCGCGCAGCCACAGCTCGGCGTACTCGGCCGGGTCCTGGACGTCGCGCTGGACGACCCAGGCGTCGCAGCCGGAGATCCAGGAGGCCACCCTCTCCTCCCACGGCTCGTCCTCGACCAGCAGCCAGTTGGCCAGCAGCTGGCACCAGCCGCCCTCGGTGAGCCGCGACGGCGCCTGCTCGACCAGCCTCCGGCACACCTCGTCGCCGGGCATCCCCGACTCCCGGTAGGAGAACCGCCCGTCCGGCGAGATCACGAAGGGCGGATTGGAGACGATCAGGTCGTACCGTTCGGGCACCGGCTCGAACAGCGAGCCCAGCCGGAGTTCGGCGTCGACCTCCGAGAGGCCGAAACTGAGCCGCGCCAGCTCCAGGGAGCGCGGGTTGGTGTCGGTCGCCACGACGCGCCGCGCCCGGTCGGCCGCGAGCAGCGCCTGCACGCCGGAGCCCGTCCCCAGGTCCAGCAAGTTATCCACAGGCTTGTGGATAACCAGCCGCGCCAGGTTGTAGGAAGCGCCGCCCACCCCGACCACGTGATCGCGGCGCACGGGCCCGTCCCCCGGCCTGATCTTCAGGTCGGAGACCGCGTAGCGGACCGGCCCGGACGCCTCCAGCGGCTCGACGTGGAGGAGCGCGCGCAGCTCGTCCCCGGAGCGTTCG
This sequence comes from Actinocorallia libanotica, assembly GCF_039525175.1. NCBI lineage: Bacteria > Bacillati > Actinomycetota > Actinomycetes > Streptosporangiales > Thermomonosporaceae > Actinocorallia > Actinocorallia libanotica. The sequence continues at coordinate 197,577 of NZ_BAAAHH010000008.1, read as the reverse complement.
GCGAGCCCCGCGGCCACCAGCTCCTCCGCGGGCAGCCCGGCCGCCGGAACCGGCACCTGGAGCCAGAAAAGCCTGGTCAGCAGGGACAAGGGTGATCCGTCACGGGTCGCTCGCAATGCGGGCACGATCTCATCACGGGCCAGCGCGCCACCGGCCACGGGGCCCAGCGCGTCGCGTACTCCGGCCACCGTGTACCCGGCGCGCTCGAAGTGGGAACGAAGGGTCTTCAACACCCGCCCCATCCTGCCGGAGCGCATGACGGGGACGCACATCGCTAGAGTGAGCGCCGTGAGACGACGATGGATCTCCCCGCGGTTGCGCTCACCGAAGCTGTGGATAACTCTGGCCGCGGGCTCGCTGGCGGTGGTGCTGGCGCCCACCGGATGGACGTACGGCACCGCCCGGGGACACCTGACCGACGCCGCGCACGCCCGTCCCGCCCAGACCGCCCTCGTCCTCGGCGCGGGCCTGAACCCCGCCGGCGGGCCCAGCCCGTTCCTCGCCGGACGGCTCGACGTCGCGGTCGAGCTGTACCGGCGCGGCAAGGTCCGGGCGGTCCTGGTGAGCGGGGACAACGGCCGCACCGGGTACGACGAGCCGTCCACGATGCGGGACTACCTGCGGGAACACGGCGTCCCCGAGGACAAGATCGTCCTCGACTACGCCGGATTCGACACCTGGGACTCCTGCGTCCGCGCCAGGAAGATCTTCGGCGCGGACAGCGCGATCGTGGTGAGCCAGGACTTCCATGTGGCCCGCGCGGTCGCGCTGTGTCGACGAGCCGGCCTCGACGCCCAGGGCGTCGGCGACCGGCAGCCCTATCTGGGCCCCACCGTCTACGGCTACGTCCGAGAGGTGCCCGCCACGCTCAAGGCGATGGCCGACGTCGTCCTCGACCGGGACCCGAAGTTCCTCGGACCCCGTGAGGACGGCCTCGACCATGCCTTGAACGGGTAGACGCCGCCGATGACGGTGGATATGACGAAGCCACTGCCCGTCACCGGGCAGTGGCTCGACGATCAGCCCGCAGAGCCGTCCTTCGACTGGTCGTAGTCCGCGTAATCCGCGTACTTGTCCAGCAGCTCGTCGTTGTAGGAGTCGTCGACTTCCGTCACCGGACGGGAGGACACTCCTAGCTCGTCCGAAAGGCGGTCGAGGTCAGTATGGCCGCCGTTGTACTTCAGCTGGCGAGCGACCTTTACCTGCTTGGCCTTGGCTCGGCCTCGCCCCATTGGACTCGACCCCCTTGATGGTCAGGGCTTCTACTGGCCCTATCGCTACGCTTACGCACACGCGCTGACACGTCTGAGCCATGCGTCAGCTACGGGTACCACCGTACCCGTTTTACACCCAGCTCGGTACGTGTCTCCGCGGTGGCGCCTCGCTTTACCTTCGCGGAAACCAGTCTAACCGGTGGGGACTACAGCCCTGACCTGCGGAGAAGCCTTCTAGAGTGTTCCTTTGCGGACTCCACGTGATTTCCGTCGGACGACACCTGAACGGGTGTTCACCGCCAGATGCTCCTAAGACGCCCGACTTCGGACATTCGACGCTCCGCCAACCGGTCGGCCGCCACGGCCGGGGACACCGCGTCCCGTTCGGCCAGCTCGAAGATCCGTCCGGTGGTGTCGTAGATCCGCGCCGCCCGCGCCCGGGCCCGCTCCATGGAGAAGCCCTCCAGCTCGTCGGCCACCTGGATGACCCCGCCCGCGTTCACCACGTAGTCGGGGGCGTAGAGCACGCCGCGCTCGGCGAGCGTCTTCTCGATGCCCGGGTGGGCGAGCTGGTTGTTGGCGGCGCCGCAGACGATCCGCGCCTGGAGCGTGGCGGCGACCTCGTCGGTGAGGGCCTGGCCCAGCGCGCACGGCGCGTACACGTCCAGGTCCGCGGCGAGCAGGCCGGCGGTGTCGGCGGCGACCGTCGTCATCGGATGGGCGGCCACCACCCGCGCGGTCGCCGCGTCGTCCACGTCCCAGATCACCAGGCGGGCGCCGTCCTCGGCGAGCAGGTCGGCCAGCCGGCGCCCGACCTTGCCGACGCCCTGGATGCCGACCGTCCTGCCGCGCAGCGTCGGCTCGCCCCAGACCCGGCGGGCCGCGGCGCGCATGCCCTGGAAGACCCCGAAGGCCGTCAGGATCGAGGAGTCCCCCGCTCCGCCGGCCGCCTCGGTGCGCCCGGTGACGAAGCGGGACTCGCGGGCCACGTGGTCCATGTCGGGGCTGTAGGTGCCCACGTCGCAGGCGGTGACGTAGCGGCCGCCCAGCGACTGCACGTAGCACCCGTAGGCGCGCAGCAGCGCCTCGGACTTGTCGCGGGACGGGTCACCGAGGATGACGGCCTTGCCGCCGCCGTGGTCGAGCCCGGCCAGCGCGTTCTTGTAGGTCATACCCCGGGACAGCTCGAGCACGTCGGCAAGAGCCTCTTCCTCCGAGGCGTAGGGATAGAAGCGGGTTCCTCCCAGCGCCGGGCCGAGCACCGTCGAGTGGATCGCGATGATCGCGCGCAGGCCGCTCGCTCTGTCCTCGCAGAAGACGACCTGTTCGTGCCCCTGGAAAACGGTCACAGAGTCAGCCTAAGACCGTCCGGGGACTCCCTGCGCCATGATTCGGCACCGAGTCCCCACCGGGAATGACAACGAGAGGATTTCAGGACGTGTCCGCGCGGTGCTCGCGTGTCACCATGCGGGCGTGCCCCCGTACACCGCCTACCTGAGGGTCTACGAACCGCTCGACGCCTTTCCCGGGCCGGAGCGCGCGCGGTGGTCGGCCCGACCGGAGGACCTCCGGAGCGCCGGACGCCTCGAGCACGCGGGGCGGCCGGGAGCCGTCCCGCCCGCCGACCGGGACGGGATATGCGATCCGCCCGCTTACGACGGCCAGAGCGCTTATGTACGGCATTTCTCCGGGGAGGTATATCTCTGCCCCTGGCGGCGGCGTTTGCGCTCCTGGGAGGCTTTCAGCGCCGTCCAGGGAGCTTCCCCCGTCCTTCCGGCACCGCCCGACCCGCACATACGCGAGAGCAACTGGCACGTGCCGTTCCCGTGGTTCGTGCCCTTCGTCCGCGAGGAGCGCACGCTCGTGCTGGGCCCGCGCCGCTCGCTCGGCTACCTGACCACGATGGCCCGCGCCCGGGAGCGGCTCGCCCGCGCGGCCGCCGCCGGCGCGCGCGCCGGGACGGGCGTGTCGCCCTTCGGCGACGCCCGGCTCCTGCAGGAGGAGCTCGCGGCCTTCCATCCCCGGTCCCTGGTGGAGCTGGACTACGGCGGCCTGGTGCACCTCGTCGACGACGACTCGCTGGCCGCGGACGACTCCGTCGGCGAGTGCGCGGTGGCGCTGGTGGCACTGGAGCGGGACGAGCTCGAACTGGCCGTGGCGATGCAGTTGCGACTCCGGACGCGTTGGCGGGCGATCCGGTCACTCCAGAGCGCCAACTGACATTCAGCAAAGTGCTGGCAAAAACCCCTGCTCACAGCCCTGCGTGACGGTTTGCCTACATCTGGCTAGGACAAACTCCCGCAGAAAGTTCTCGATTCTCCCCGCCATGCCACCATACGTGTCGCTAGAATCACGCAGCGTAACCCAGTCATCACGAACACGCAGATTTGAGCCAGGGGCTTGCTTACTGCGCTGAGTGATGGCAAGGTTACACCTTGTGATGTCATAGCGGCTCGTTCCGGGCCATAAGAGACATCGGCGAACCGCGCGCAAAAGAAGATCGCAGGATCGGCTGTCAGACGGTCCACGGAGGAGAGGCCGCAAAGATGTCAGCACGTACACCCGAGGCAGAGCCCTTGCTGACCCCGGCGGAGGTGGCGACGATGTTCCGCGTCGACCCCAAGACCGTCACCCGGTGGGCGAAGGCCGGGAAGCTCACGTCCATCCGGACGCTGGGCGGCCACCGGCGCTACCGCGAGGCAGAGGTCCGCGCGCTGCTCGCGGGCATCCCGCAGCAGCGGTCGGAGTAGGACCGCCGGGCGGAGAGACAACCGAAAAAGGCTCAATGAGCCGTCGAGTCGCCCATCGGGGGCCTCGACGGCTCAGCCTTGTACGGGCCCGGCCGTCAGGAGCCGTCCAGGGCCCGGGAGGCCACCTCGGCCTCCTCGCGGACCAGCCGGTCGTACGCCTCCCGCAGCTGCGGGTCACGCAGCGTGGCGTTGTGCACCAGCAGGATGTGCTGCTCGACCAGGAGGGACTGCAGCTCCTGCCGGGGCAGGTCCCGGTTCTGCAGCCAGTCGAGCGCCGCCGTCTCCACCAGCGACATCCAGCCGCGCAGCGTGACGCGCAGCACCGGCCCGGGCGAGTCGATGGCGAACTCGCGCAGGATGCGGTCGAGCAGCAGCACGCGGGTGCTCTCGACGATCTCGCTCACCTCGCCGGACGCCGAGGCCGGGCCGCCCCGCAGCATCGCCAGGTAGCCGGCCGCGTGCTCCTCCACGAAGTCGAAGTAGCGCTCCAGCGCCGCGTTCAGCCGCTCCAGCGGGGTGCCGTCGCCGGAGGCCGACAGCAGCGCGCTGAGCCGCCCCGCCGCGCTGCGCAGCGCGGCCAGGTAGAGCTCCTGCTTGCCGCCGAAGTAGTGGTAGACCAGCGCGCGCGACGCGCCCGCCGTGGCCGCCACGTCGTCGATGGAGATCTCCTCCGGAGCCTTGCGGCTGAAGAGTTCGAGCGCGGCCTCGATCAGTTCCTCGCGCCGCTCGTCGACGCTGAGCCTTCTCCTGCCGCGCCTGCGGGAGGCGCCCGTCAGCGCACGATCGTCCATCAGCGAAGCGTATCCGAGGATTCGGCCCGGTGGCCGCCCGGTCATATGCGCGGCGAAGGCCGCGGACCCCCGTCACGAACGTCCACTTATGTCACCTTTTTAGTTTCGGTCGATCTATCACGACCAAATAAATGCGACCGTTACCCGTTACCCTGGAGCCGTTTGGCGTTATCGGGGGGCATCATGGCATCTTCTTCCTGAGAAGTGACCAAAATATTGCGGCAGGCCTGTTCTTCCCCCCGACAGGAGAGCCATGTCAGGTGACGAAAGCGCCCCGCGGTCCGACGCGATGGCGCCCCGACAGTCCGCGAGCAAGCCGACGATCCGCAATGTCGCGGAGCGCGCCGGCGTCTCCAAATCCCTGGTCTCCCTGGTCATGCGGGGCTCACCGCACGTGAGCGAACGCCGCAGGCAGGCGGTGCTGAAGGCGGCGCGGGAACTGGGCTACCGGCCCAACGCCGTGGCGCGCAGCCTGGTCGAGGGGCGCACCCGGCTCATCGGCGCGCTCGTCGCCGATCTGCACAACCCCTTCTTCGCCGAATTCCTTGACGGGCTCCAGGAGAGCCTGCACGGCGAGGGGCTGCGGATGCTGGTCGGCTCCGGCCGGTGGGACCCGCTCTTCGAGGCCGAGGCCGTCGAGGCGTTCCTGGAGATGCGGGTCGACGGCCTGGTGCTGCTGAGCGTGGTCCCCGACTCGCTGCAGGAGGCGGCCTCCAGCGTGCCCGTCGTGCTGGTCGGCGAGCGGGACGTCGAGGGCGTCGACATCGTCGTCGACGACGACGAGCTGGGCGCCAGCCTCGCGGTGGACCACCTGGTGGCGCACGGGCACCGGCGGATCGCCCACATCGAGGGCGCCCCGTCGGCGACCGCGCGCTACCGCAGGGCGGGCTACGAGGCGGCCATGGCCCGGCACGGGCTGTCCGACCAGGTCGTGGTGGAGCCGGGCGACTTCACCGAGGACGGCGGGTACCGCGCCGCGCGGGCGCTGCTCACCCGCGGCGAGCGGCCGACCGCCATCTTCGCGCCCAACGACCTGGTGGCCACCGGCGCGCTGTCGGCCACCGACGAGCTCGGCCTGCGGGTGCCCCAGGACGTCTCGATCATCGGCTACGACAACACCCACCTCGCGGCGATCCGGCACATCTCGCTGACCAGCGTCGACCAGCCGCGCCGCGACATGGGGCGGGTCGCCGCCTCTCTCCTGTGCTCCCGGATCGAGGACCCCTCCCGCGAGGTGCGCCAGGAACTGGTGCTGCCGCACCTGGTGGTGCGTGCCACGACCGGTCCGGTGGGCGGCTGAACGACACCCCGCCCGCATGGAGATCTTTCCTCACCGAGGGGTAAGGCGGAGTCCAAGTCTGCGCCGAACCGCTGACCCGGCACGCCCCGCCGTTCTTGGATGGTGACCGGCGATACGGCGGAGCCGGGGGCGCCGTCGGCCGAGAAGGCCATCGAGGGGGGACGAACGTGCGTGATCCGGAACTGGTGTCGTGCGCGCAGCGCGCGGCGGGCGAGCTGGAGCGTGCCTGGCAGCGGTGGCGGCGCGCGCGGGGCATGGCCGAGACCGAAGCCGCCGCCGAGTCCGTGGCCAGCTATGTGGCGCACTCGCTGGACCATCCCTGGGGCCGTCCCCGGGTGGTGCTCGGGCTCGACGCCGAGGAGGCGCGGGCGCTCGCCGCCCTGCTGGGCCGCGAGGAGACCGCGCTCTGAGCCCGGAACGCCCCGGAAGCCGACCACCCCGGTGTTTCGCCATAGACTGAGCCGGTTGGTAACAGACCGATCACAGGCACAGGAGTTGATCTTGGCGAACGGACGCAAGGCCCTCGCACTGGCACTCGGCTCGGTCGCCGTGGCCAGCGTCGGGCTGGTCTCGTGCGGCGGGTCCGACGAGTCCGGTACGCCGACCGCCGAGCCGCCGACCGCCGGTCCGAACGACGGAGAGGGCGCGGGCGGCTCGGATTCGCGCCGGCAGTCCGCGGTCTCGCTCAAGGGCAAGACGATCGTGCTGGACCCCGGCCACAACGGCGGCCCGGTCAAGGGCCACCAGGTCTTCGTCGGCAACGGCTACAAGGCGTGCGACACCGGCGGCACCGCCACCGACGCCGGCTACTCCGAGCACGCCTTCGCCTGGGACACCGCCCAGCGCCTGCAGAAGGTGCTGCAGGGCCAGGGCGCCAAGGTCGTGCTGACCCGCCAGAACGACAAGGGCTCGGGCCCGTGCGTGGACGAGCGCGCCGAGGTCGGCAACCGCAACAAGGCGGACGCGGTGATCTCCATCCACGCCGACGGCGCGGCGGCGAGCGGCCGCGGCTTCCACGTGATCAAGCCGAAGCCGGTCAAGGGCCTCAACGAGCAGATCGCCGCCCCCTCCAGCGAGCTGGGGGACGACGTGCGCGACGCCTTCAAGTCCGGCACCGGCATGCCGTACGCGAACTACATCGGCGACGACGGCGTCACCGTCCGCGACGACCTGGGCGGCCTCAACATGTCCCAGGTCCCGAAGATCTTCATCGAGACCGGCAACATGCGCAACAAGACCGACGCCGCCAAGCTGAGCGACGCCGACTTCCGCCAGCGCATGGCCGTGGCGATGGCGGCCGGGCTCACCCGGTACCTGACCGGCAACTGAACGCAGCCGCTCCGCCCGGAGGGGTCGGCCCCGCCCGCGGTCCTCAGACCAGGGCGGCGCGGCCCTCGCCGGCGATGACGTCGCCGAGCACCCAGGCGGGGAGGTCGCGGGAGGCGCAGAGGGCCAGCGCCTCCTCGGCCGCCTCAGGGGCGACGATGGCGGCCATGCCGACGCCGAGGTTGAAGGTCCGGTCGAGGTCGGCCTGGGCGACCTGGCCGTAGCGGGCGAGGATCTGGAAGATCAGCGGGACCGTCCAGGACGAGCGGCGCAGCACCGCGTCGACGCCCGGCGGCAGGGAGCGGGCGAGGTTGGCGGCCAGGCCGCCCCCGGTGATGTGGGCGAACGCGCGGACGCCGCCCGCCTCCTTCAGGGCCAGGCAGTCCCGGGCGTAGATCCGGGTGGGGGTGAGCAGCTCCTCGCCGACCGTGCGGCCCAGCTCGTCGACGGTGTGCTCCAGGCTGAGCGGGGTCTCGCGCAGGATGTGGCGGACCAGCGAGTAGCCGTTGGAGTGGATGCCCGAGGAGGCCATCGCGATCACCACGTCGCCGGGCCGCACCCGGTCGGGGCCGAGCAGCTCGTCGGCCTCCACCACGCCGGTCGCCGCGCCCGCGACGTCGAACTCGTCGGGCTCCAGCAGGCCGGGGTGCTCGGCGGTCTCCCCGCCGACCAGGGCCGTGCCGGCCAGCACGCAGGCGTCGGCGATGCCGCCGACGATCTCGGCGATGCGCTCGGGCACCACCTTGCCGCAGGCGATGTAGTCGGTCATGAACAGCGGCTCGGCGCCGCAGACCGCCAGGTCGTCGACGACCATGCCGACCAGGTCGTGGCCGATCGTGCCGTAGATCCCCAGCCTGCGGGCGAGGTCGACCTTGGTGCCGACGCCGTCGGTGGAGGTCGCCAGCAGCGGGCGGCGGTACTTCAGCAGCGCCGAGACGTCGAACAGGCCGGCGAAGCCGCTGGCGTCGTCCACGCACTCGGGGCGGCGGGACCGGGCGACCCGCGACTTCATCAGCTCGACCGCGCGCTCACCGGCGGCGATGTCGACTCCGGCTGCCTCGTACGTGCTCACTCTGGGGCTTCCTTAACGGGTGTGCGTGGACTCGAGGACGTGCTTGCCGCGGGCGGCCTCCTCCACCGGGATCGGGTAGACCCCGTCGAAGCAGGCGCGGCACAGCCGCTCCTTGGGCTGCTCGGTGGCGGCCACCAGGCCTTCGAGCGAGATGTGGCCCAGGGAGTCGGCGCCCAGCGACTGGCGCACCTCCTCCACGTTGAGGTTGCCAGCGATCAGTTCGGCGCGGGTGGCGAAGTCGATGCCGTAGAAGCACGGCCAGCGCACCGGCGGGCTGGAGATGCGCACGTGCACCTCCAGGGCCCCGGCCTCGCGCAGCATCTTGACGATGGCGCGCTGGGTGTTGCCGCGCACGATCGAGTCGTCGACCACGACCAGGCGCTTGCCGGCGACCGCCTCGCGCAGCGGGTTGAGCTTGAGCCGGATGCCCAGCTGCCGGATGGTCTGGGACGGCTGGATGAACGTCCGGCCGACGTAGGAGTTCTTGACGAAGCCCTGGCCGTAGGGGATGCCCGAGGCCTCGGCGTAGCCGATCGCCGCGGGGGTGCCCGACTCCGGCGTGGGGATCACCATGTCGGCCTCGACCGGGTGCTCCTTGGCCAGCAGCCGTCCGACCTCGACCCGGGTCGCCTGCACCGACCGGCCGGCGATCGTGGTGTCGGGGCGCGCCACGTAGACGTACTCGAAGATGCAGCCCTTGGGGCGGGCCTCGGCGAACCGCTCGGAGCGCACGCCGTCGGCGTCGATCGCGAGGATCTCGCCGGGTTCGACCTCCCGGACGAACTGGGCGCCGACGATGTCGAGCCCGGCGGTCTCGGAGGCCACCGCCCAGCCGCGGTCCAGCCGGCCCAGGACCAGCGGGCGGATGCCCTCGGGGTCGCGGGCGGCGTACAGGGTCTGCTCGTCCATGAAGACCAGCGAGAAGGCGCCGCGGGTCAGCGGGAGGATCTCGTGCGCCGCCTTGAGCGGGCCGCCCTCGCGGGTGGCCAGCAGCGCGGTGAGCACCTCGGTGTCGGTGGTCGCGGTGAGCTGCCCCGGCTCCAGCATCGCGGCGAGCTCGGGGGTGTTGATCAGGTTGCCGTTGTGGGTCAGCGCCAGCGAGCCGTGCCCGGTGGCCCGGAACGTCGGCTGGGCGTTCTCCCAGGTGGGCGAGCCGGTGGTGGAGTAGCGGCAGTGGCCGATCGCCATGTGGCCGCGCAGGGTGGACAGCACCGACTCGTCGAAGACCTGGGAGACCAGTCCCATGTCCTTGAAGACGACGATGCGCGCCCCGTCGCTGACCGCGATGCCGGCCGACTCCTGGCCGCGGTGCTGCAGGGCGTAGAGACCGTAGTAGGCGAGCTTGCTCACCTCCGCGTCCGGAGCGGCGTCCGGTGGTACCCAGACGCCGAAGACGCCACAGGCGTCCTGCGGGCCCTTGTCGTGGGGATCGAGCTCATGGCTCAGACGTCCATCGGCATAGCGCGACACGTTGTCCAGTCTAGGGTCAGCGACCGGATGCTTTTTAAACGACCCTTGCCGTAGGGGAAGGCGTGAGCCTCCCTCCGGGGGGAAACCTGGGGGCATGGCACTGCCCCGCTCTCCCAGCAGCATCACGGTTTCCCCCGAAACTCACGTGACCGGAGCGTCCGCCCTGAGCCTCGGGATCGTTGGATTCCTCACTTTCTGGATGTGCGGTCTGGGGATGCTGCTCGCCGTGGCCGGGATCGCGCTCGGCGCGTACGCGGTGCGCCGGGACCGCGGCCGCGGCCTGGGCTACGCCGGGATCGCGATGTCCGTCCTGACCCTGGTGGTCGCGACGGGCACGCTGGTGTGGTTCGGGCGCCAGGCCGTGCAGTGCGCCGACCGCTACAGCGGCAGGCTGGAGCGCTCGCACTGCCTGGACGCCAGGTTCCCGCTGCTCAAGGCGGGCCGCCCCTAGGCCGTCCGGCCGAAACCGCCACCACCTCGCCGAAAACACATACGGTTCCGACTCGCATACCCTAAGCTATGGAGTGCGTTTAAGGGCGACTGGTCCGGTGACGAACGGTCTCGCCCCAGCATGACCGGAGTGATCATGTTGGGCATCGAACCGTTCTGACCGTCCAGGTCCTTGAGTGCATAGGGAGCCCGCCCACCCGTCACGGATCGGCCTCAGGAAGGCCGCTGCCGGATGGTATGCGTAAGCGGGGGACCAGTGTGTCCAAGACCGTTCGGGACATGCCAGTGCAACTTGCGTTCACCGATGAGGAACGGTAGAGCCAGCAGCCCATGCTGCGGACGTCCTGCGGCCCACGGGTGTGAAGAGGTGCCGCATCAGTTACCGGTGGCCGGTTCGCCCCGACCGGGGAAGAACCGGCCGCCGAAGCCGAAGAGCCGGTCGAGTTCAAGCTGGGGCGCGGCCGGGATGACGGCGCGATCCCCGCCGTGGAAGCGCAGGGCGCGGCCGGTCCGGGCGGGGACCAGGTCCACCGCCGGGTCGAGCAGGGCGGAAAGGCCGCCTCCCGTCATGTCCAGTGCGCGGCGAGCATGCCTTGCACAGTGCGCGTTTCCCGGACTTCTGGCAAGGCCCAAAAGCCCAACCTCACGACAGGGCCTGGCAAAACCCGCTAAGGGGTGATCAACGGCAGCAATTCTCCCAGGTCAGCGCGGGTGCCGCTGGCCCGCACCCGGCCGTCGGCCACCGCCTCGGCCCAGGCCAGCCGGCCGGTGGCCAGCTCGACGAAGGTGCGCGCGCCGGTCTCCACCACGTTGGGCGGGGTGCCCCTGGTGTGGTGTGTGCCCTCGACGCACTGAACGGCCGCATACGGAGGAATTCTTACTTCTACCGACTTTCCGGGTGCCCTCTGGACCAGAAGTCCGAGAAGATGCTTCACTGCGGCCTTCTCCACCGCGCGTTCCGGCCGCTCCCCCGCGGCGTAGGCCGAGAGGGTCCGGGACACCGCCTCCATGCTGGCATTCACCCGGACGACGTTACAGGCGGGCGCGCGGACCGGTAGAAATGTGCCGGTTGAGTGCGATCTTTCGAGGTGACCATGTCCGACGTCCAGCCGCTGCAGCCCGGCGACCCCGGCCGGCTCGGTGACCATCAACTGGAGGGGCGGCTCGGCGAGGGACGCCGGGGAGTGGTGTTCCAGGGCCTCCACGGGGACGTCCCGGTGGCGGTGAAGCTCCTGCACAGCCGGCTCGGCGGCGACCCCGAGGCGCGCGGCGCGTTCCTGCGCGAGGCGATGGCGGGCCGGCGCGTCAGCGGCAGCCGCACCGCCCGCCCGATCGGCGCCGACGTCGCGGGCGACTGGCCGTTCCTGGTGACCGACCTGGTGGCCGGGCCGCCCCTGCAGCAGATGCTGGTGCAGAGCGGCCGCGGCGACCGGACCACGGTGGAGCGCCTGGCCGTCGGCATCGCGCTCGCCCTGGCCCAGCTGCACAAGGCGGGGATCACCCACCTCGACCTCAAGCCCACCAACGTGCTCATCGCCCACGACGGGCCGGTGCTGACCGACGTGGGCGTGGTCCGCTCGCTGACCGCCGCGGGACTGCCCCCCGAGCCGGGCGTCCCCGCCTACCAGGCGCCCGAGCAGCTGGGCGGCGCCGGCGCCCCCGGGCCGAGCAGCGACATGTGGGCCTGGGCCGCGATCGTGGCCACCGCCGCCTCCGGCAGGCCGCCGTTCGGCGAGGACGGCGCCGAGACGGTGGCCGACCGGGTGCTGCGCGGCGAGCCCGAGCTGCACAAGCTGCCGGACTCCGTGCGCGACATGGTCGTCATGGCGCTCAACAAGGACCCGTTCCGGCGGCCCACCGCCGAGATGGTGCTGCAGACGCTGCTGCGCCGCGGGCTGCCGCTGCCCGCCTCCCAGCAGACCGAGGCGCGCGACCTCCTGAACGCCCCCGCGCCCGAGGACCCCTGGTCGGCCGAGAGCACCCTCGCGCTCCCCGCGCTGGAGCCCGCCCTCCCGGCGGGCCCCGCCGCCCCGGAGCGGCCCGCGGACCCGTTCTCCGGGCCGTACCTCCCGCCCGCCCCCGACCGGGACGAGTGGCCCGAGCCCGAGCCGCTGCCGAACATGACGGCCGCGTGGAACGGCCCGCCGCCGGTGGACGTCCGCACGCCCGCCGCCGCCCGCCAGGACCAGCGCATGATCAAGGGCCTGGGCGCGCTGGTGATCGGCGTGGTCGTGGGCATCATCGTGATCACCCTGCTGTGGAACGGCGCCGAGAAGGACGAGCCGAAGACCGCGCAGTCCGGCACGCCGTCCGCGCAGAGCCAGGCGGCCTTCAGCGGCACCTGGCGCGGCACCGCCACCAACCAGGCGGGCGTGCAGTTCAGCATCGTGGTGACCTTCGCCGACGCGGAGCAGGCCACGGCCAAGCTCGGCGTGGGCAACTGCACCGGCCGGCTCACCCGCACCGGCGGCTCGGGCCAGGAGATGCGGATGTCCTTCACCCGCACCAAGGGGCACTGCTCCCCCGGCGACGTCACGGTGAAGGACGCGGGCGACGGCAGCCTCTTCTACTCCTGGGCCAAGCCGGGAGGCAAGCACCACTACGAGGCGACCCTCAAGCGTGAGTGAACCGCCGACGCGGGACGGCTTCTTCCGGCAGACTGAGCCGCGCCGCCCCTGAGCGGTGCCGCGCGGCCGCAAGACGGTAAAAAACGATTGGTCGCTTTTGGGGCTACTCTTTGCGAGATTGCCCCGCAGACCGCAAGCGGGCGAGAGGAGACCCCCGTGACGTCAGTCCGGCGACGCGCCGGAGCGGCTCTGGCCGCCGCCCTCGGAGCGCTGATACTGGCAGCCCCCTCCTCCGGCGCCGTGGTCCCCCTGCCGAGTGACAACACCAAGCTGCGCCAGCTCACCAGGCAGCTGAACGCACTCGACAAGGAGCTGGGCGGCGAGCTGGAGGAGCTCAAGGACATCCGGCGGTCGGCGCAGCAGGCGCTCCAGCGCAAGAAGGACCTGGCCAAGGACCTCGACCGCTCCCGCAACGTCGTCTCCCGGCTGGCCTCCAGCCAGTACATGGCCAACGGCATCGACCCCTCCCTGTCGGTCCTGCAGGCGGGCGACCCGAGCAACCTGCTGTCGGGCATGTCGCTGGTCAGCCACCTGTCCAGCAACGAGGCCAACCGCACCAACCAGATCCAGCACACGCTCGACCTCCAGGCCGAGGCCGCCAAAGAGGCGAAGGCCAGCCTGAAGAAGCTCGAGAAGAAGATCCAGCAGATGGAGTCCCGGAAAGCCGACATCAAGCGGCAGATCGAGCGGTTCGCCCCCACGCCCCTCATCGGCGCGGGCGGGATGACCCCCCGAATGAAGACCCTCTACCAGGCGATCTTGGACAAGTACCGCCCCTTCCCCGTGGTCGGCTGCACGCGCGTGGGCGACCCCCAGGACCACGGATCCGGCCGCGCCTGCGACTTCATGGAGAGCACCGCCGGGCAGATGCCGACCGCCGAACGCCTCCAGCACGGCGACCAGGTGGCCGCGTTCGCCATCAACAACGCCAGCAAGTACGGCGTCAAGTACGTCATCTGGAAGCAGCGCATCTACGACATGCGCAGCCCCGGCTGGTCGGCGATGTCCGACCGCGGCGGCATCACCCAGAACCACTGGGACCACGTCCACATCTCGGTCTTCTGACGCCCCGCCTTCTGACGCCCCGCCTTCTGACGCCCCGCCTTCTGACGCCCCGCCTTCCGGCGCCCCGTCCCGGGTCGTTCAGCGGCGGCCCAGGCCCAGGCGCCGTGCCGCGCGGCTCATGAGGCGGGACATCTTCGAGGGGAACGCGTCGGGCCCCGGGACGGTGACGGGCCGGACGCGGCCGTTGTGGAGGGCGCTGATCCGCCAGCCCTCGGGGGTGCGGACCAGGACCAGGGTCTGCCGGGAGAGCCGGCGCGCGGGCAGCTGCGAGCGCCAGGGCATGAGGACCGAGGCGGTGCCGTGGGCGACCGCCGCGTCCGGGGTGATGTAGCGGACGGACTCCAGGTCGCCGACGAGGGCCGAGCCGCTCAGCACGCCGCGGAAGAGCAGGTCGTGGTTGTGCTCGTGGCGGCCGCGGCCGCGCGCGACGGTGCCGTCGTAGGAGACGTAGTCGGAGTCCTCGGTGAACAGCGCCCCGAACGCCTCGGCGTCGCCCGCGGTCCAGGCGTCCATGAACGCGGTGAACAGCTCGGCGATCCGGGCGTCGTCGGCGGTGCGGGTTTCCATGATCGCTTCCTCCGGTGCAGTATCATTCGTTCAACGAAATTTACGTTAACAGAAAGATTCGAATGTCGAAAGAAGAGTCCATCGGATCCGTCGCCGCCCTGATACGAAGCCTCCAGCAGAGCTTCGACGCCTTCGACGAGGCCGCCGCCGCCCGCCTCGGCCTCAACCGCACCGACCTGCGCTGCCTGGACGTGGTGCTGAACGGCGGTCCCCTGTCCGCGGGAGGCCTCAGCACCGCGTCGAGACTCAGCCCCGCGGCCACCACCACCGCCATCGACCGCCTGGAGCGCGCCGGCCTGGTCTTCCGCACCCGGGACCCGGCCAACCGCCGCCGCGTCCTGATCACCGCCAGCGACGCCGCCCGCACCGCCGAGGCCGAGCTCTTCGCCCCCGTCGGAAGGGCGGGCGCCGAAGCCCTCGGCGGCTACGACCAGGACGAACTCGCCGTCATCCTGGACTTCCTGCGCACTTCGCTGCGCGTCCAGGAGGAGCAGATCACCCGCGTCCGGTCCCTGCCGTGACCTCGCCGCGGCCCGCCCCCGCCGCGGGCGTGTCACCTCTCGGCCTCGGGACGGGTGTCGGGGGCGAACCAGAAGGAGATGCGCTCCATGACGGACTGGCGCTTGGTGTTGTGGAAGGCGGCGATGCGCCAGGCGCCGTCGCCCTCGCGGACCAGCGTGTAGGTCTGGGTCTTGGAGAGCTTTCCGGGCTTCTCGGACTCGCCCTTGTAGGTGTCGCCGCGGCTGGTGACGATCGCGGTTCCGGGGCCGTAGAAACGGATGCCCAGGTAGGAGTCGGCCAGCCTGGTGCCCTTGAGGAAGCCGCCGAACAGGGCGCGGTGGGCCTCGGTGATGTAGCGGCGGCCCTGGTAATGGGTGCCGACGTAGGTCGTGTAGGTGGCGTCCTCGGTGAACAGCGCGCCGTAGGCGTCGGCGTCTCCACGGCCCCAGGCCTCGGTCAGCCGCTTCAGCACGTCGCAGATCTGGGCGTGGGACCCCGCAGGGGCGGCAGAGGCGACACCGGCGCACTCCGGCTCACCGGTGGCGTCGACCCCGGAGGTACCGGCGAGCCAGACATAGGCGCCCGCTCCGGCCAGGCCGAGCGCCAGGGCCGACACCGCCAGCGCACGCTTGACGCGGCGCGGCCGTCGGGAGGCGGACGCCCCGTCGGCGGGGGCGGAGGCGGCCGGAGCGGGGACCTTCAGTTCTGCCATGTCGTTCACCTTCCATGATAACTTCTTATGAGAAGTTTCTTCCTGAAAGATTCCTCTTCCTTGAGGAAGAGATTATGGACCGGAGGATCACGTGTCAACCCCGCCGCCGGACGCGAGCCTCGCCTACCGCCGCTATGTGAGCGCGGTGATGCTGCACGGCCACGCCAGCGCCAGGGCCTGCGGCCTGGGCGCGACCGACCTGTACGCGTTGAACATCCTGGAGCTGGGCGGCCCGATGACGCCCGGCGAGCTGGGCACCCGCACCGGGCTGACGACCGGGCCCACCACCCGGCTCGTCGACCGGCTGGAGCAGGCGGGCTACGTCCGCCGCGCCCCCGCGCCCGGAGACCGCCGCAAGGTGCTCATCGAGCCGATCGGCAGGCCCGCCGAACTCGACCGGGTCATGGCGCCCGCCCGCGAGGAGATCGGCCGGATCCTCTCCGGCTACTCCCCCGACGAGCTCTCCGTCCTCTTCGACTACTTCGCCCGCGCCGCCCGCGCCTACCAGGAGACCGCCGAACGGCTCCGGCCCGACGAGGCCTGAGCGGAGAGGACCGGAGAAGCCCCGCCCGGGAAAGACGGAACCCGCTCCCTCAGGGAGCGGGTTCGGCGAGGCTGCGGCGCCCGCGGCACCCCGTGCCGCCTACCGGGCTCCGGCGACGAGGGACACGGCGATCACGAGCATGACGGCGGCGATCACGCCGTCGAGCACCCGCCAGGCGTTCGGGCGGGCGAGCAGGGGCCGCAGGGCGCGGGCTCCGTAGCCGAGGGAGGCGAACCACAGCAGGCTGGCCAGGATCGCGCCCGCGCCGAACCACCAGCGGCCCGCCCCGTGGCCGCCGGCCACCGAGCCGAGCAGGGTGACCGTGTCGAGGTAGACGTGCGGGTTGAGCCAGGTGAGCGCGAGGGCGGTGCCCGCCACCGCGGCCGCGCCCGCACCGCCGACACCCGCACCGCCGACGCCCGGGTGGCCGGCGCCCTGGTGGCCGGTGTCGGCGTCCTCGGAGCGCAGGGAGGTTCCCGCGGGGCGCAGGGCGCGGCGGGCCGCCAGGACGGCGTAGACGGTGAGGAAGGCGGCGCCGCCCCACCGCAGGGCCGTGTCGAGCCGGGGCACCGCCGCCAGGAGGGCGCCCGCGCCCGCGACGCCGAGGCAGATCAGGAGCGCGTCCGAGACGGCGCAGATCGCCACCACCACTCCCACGTGCTCGCGGCGCAGCCCCTGGCGGAGGACGAACATGTTCTGCGCGCCGATGGCGACGATGAGGGACAGGCCGAAGCCCAGACCGGCGAGGCTGTGAACGAGCATGCCATCGAACCTATGGAACGTTCCCCGATGTAGTCCAACGAATGTTTCTACGGTTGCATTAGATTCGCTTCATGGAGATGGCTCAGCTGGACGCCCTGGTCGCCGTGGTCGACGAGGGCTCGTTCGAAGGGGCCGCCCGGGTGCTGCACGTGACGCCCTCGGCCGTCAGCCAGCGCATCAAGGCGCTGGAGTCCGCGGCCGGGGCCGTGCTGCTGCGCCGGGCCCGGCCCGTGGTCGCCACCGGGCTCGGCACCGACTACGTGCGGCTCGCCCGGCAGGTCCTGGCGGTGGTGCGCGAGTCCGGACTGCCCGGCGGGTCCGGGGAACCCCCCGCCTCGGCGCTCCCCCGGGTGCCGCTGGCGATCAACGGCGACTCCCTCAACACCTGGGCGATGGCGGCTCTGGCGCGGGTCGCCGACCTCGCCGTGTTCGACGTCCACCGCGAGGACCAGGACCACTCGGCCGAGCTCCTGCGCTCCGGCGAGGTCATGGCCGCCATCACCACGCAGGCGCGCCCGGTGCAGGGCTGCTCGGCGGTACGGCTCGGCGTCATGCGCTACCGCCCGTTCGCCGCCCCGGCGATCGTCCGACGCTGGTTCCCCGGCGGCGTCACCGCCGACGCCCTCTCCCGCGCCCCCGTGGTGATGTTCGACCGCAAGGACGACCTGCAGGACCGCTACATCCGCGAGCGCGCCGGCCGCGACCTCGAACCGCCCCGGCACTACATCCCCTCCACCGCCGACTACGCGCGCGCCATCGCCCACGGCCTCGGCTGGGGCCTGCTCCCCGCCGAGCACTCCGACCCCCTCCAGGCCGAAGGCCGCGCCGTCCCCCTGGAGCCCGACGGCCATGTGGACGTCGAACTCCACTGGCAGCAGTGGTCCCTGCACACCCCCGTCCTCGACGCGGTGGCCCAGGCCGTCCGAGAGGCCGCCGCGGCCGCCCTCCTGCCCTGAACCCCCGCCTCGTACGTCCCCGCCTCGGCCGTGCGGCGGCGCCGTAGGGCTGGAACGGCGCGGAGCCCGCCCCCGGGAAGGGGCGGGCTCCGCGGTGCGGACCGTCAGGGCCGCGGGGGTCGTCAGACCAGGAGGCCCGGGATGGTGCCGGTGTGGGCCTCGCGGAGTTCGGACAGCGGGATGGAGAAGGCGCCGTCCACGGTGAAGGCGTCGCCGCCGACCACGCCGATGGTGGTGAACGGCACGTCGGCCTGGGTGCAGATGTCCACGAAGCGGGCCTCGGCCTCGGGGCGGACGGCGACCACGGCGCGGGCCACGGACTCGGAGAACAGCTCGACGAACGGGTCGTCCTGGAGGGCGACGCGGACGCCGAGGCCGCCGCGCAGGGACGCCTCCACCAGGGCCTGGGAGAGGCCGCCGTCGGAGAGGTCGTGGGCGCCCGAGACCAGGCCCTCCTGGGCGGCGGTGATGAGCACCGAGCCCAGGGCCGCCTCCGCCCGCAGGTCCACCTGCGGGGGCAGGCCGCCGAGGTGGCCGTACATGACGTGCGCCCACTCCGAGCCGCCGAACTCCTCGCGGGTGGTGCCCAGGAGGACGAGCTTGTGGCCCTCGGCGGCGAACGCCATCGCGGTGCGGCGGCGGACGTCGGCGTGCACGCCCAGCACGCCGATCACCGGGGTCGGGTTGATCGGGGTGCTGCCGGTCTGGTTGTAGAAGCTGACGTTTCCGCCGGTGACCGGGATGCCCAGCGCGAGGCAGGCGTCGGCCAGGCCCGCGGTGGCCTGGGAGAACTGCCACATGACGCCCGGGTCCTCCGGAGAGCCGAAGTTCAGGCAGTTGGTGACGGCCAGCGGCTGCGCGCCGGTCGCGGCGACGTTGCGGTACGCCTCCGACAGCGCCAGCTGGGCGCCCGCGTACGGGTCGAGCCGGGTGTAGCGCCCGTTGCCGTCCAGGGCCAGCGCGACGCCCAGGCCCGTCTCGTCGTCCAGCCGGATGACGCCGGCGTTCTCCGGCTGGGCCAGCACGGTGTTGCCCAGCACGTACCGGTCGTACTGGGAGGTGATCCACTCCTTGGACGCCAGGTTCGGCGAACCGGCCAGCCACAGGACCGTCTTGCGCAGCTCGTCCCGGTTGGACGGGCGGGCGAGGCGGCCGGGCGTGTCGGCCTGGAGCCGCGTCTGGTCGGCGGGCACCGCGACGGGGCGCTCGTAGACCGGGCCGTCGTGCGCGGCGGTGCGCGGCGGGATGTCGACGATGACCTCGCCGTGCCAGGTCATCACCAGGCGGCCCGAGTCGGTGACCTCGCCGATGACCGTGGCGGGCACCTCGTAGCGGGCGCAGACGGCCATGAACTGCTCGACGTTCTCCGGCGTGACGACCGCCATCATGCGTTCCTGGGACTCGCTCATCAGGATCTCTTCGGGCAGCAGGTTCGGGTCGCGCAGCGGGACCGTGTCCAGCCGCACGTCCATGCCGCCCGTGCCGCCCGCGGCCAGCTCGGTGGTCGCGCACGACACACCGGCGGCGCCGAGGTCCTGGATGCCCTCCACGAGGCCCTTCTGGAACAGCTCCAGCGAGCACTCGATGAGCAGCTTCTCCATGAACGGGTCGCCGACCTGCACCGAGGGCCGCTTGGTCTGCGACTCCTCGTCGAAGCTCGCCGAGGCCAGCACGGACGCGCCGCCGATGCCGTCGGGGCCGGTGTAGGAGCCGTAGAGCACGACCTTGTTGCCGACGCCCGAGGCGGAGGCCTTGTGGATGTCCTCGTGCCGCAGCACCCCGATGCACAGGGCGTTGACCAGCGGGTTGTCCTGGTAGCAGGGGTCGAAGACCGTCTCGCCGCCGATGTTGGGCAGGCCGAGGCTGTTGCCGTAGCCGCCGATGCCGCTGACCACGCCGGGCAGGACCCGGCGGGTGTCGGGGGCGTCGGCCGCGCCGAAGCGCAGCGAGTCCATCACCGCGACCGGGCGGGCGCCCATGGAGATGATGTCGCGGACGATGCCGCCGACGCCGGTGGCCGCGCCCTGGTAGGGCTCGACGAACGACGGGTGGTTGTGCGACTCGACCTTGAAGGTCACCGCCCAGCCCTGGCCGACGTCCACGACGCCGGCGTTCTCCCCCATGCCGACCAGCAGCTTGTCGGTCTTGGGCGCCTTCTCGCCGAACTGGCGCAGGTAGATCTTGGAGCTCTTGTACGAGCAGTGCTCGGACCACATGACCGAGTAGATGGCCAGCTCCGAGGCGGTCGGGCGACGGCCGAGGATGTCGCGTACCTTCTGGTACTCCTCGTCGTTCATGCCCAGTTCCTTGTACGGCTGGGGCTGCTCGGGGGTCCGGTGGGCGAGGGCGACGTTGTCGGTACCGCTCATGCGTTGATCAGGCCCTTGACGATCGAGGTGAAGAAACCGAGCCCGTCGGTGGTCGGGCCGGTGAGGGACTCCACGGCGTGCTCCGGGTGCGGCATGAGCCCCACCACGTTGCCGGCCTCGTTGGCGACGCCGGCGATGTCGTTGATCGAGCCGTTGGGGTTGACGTCCATGTACCGGGCGACGACCCGGCCGGCGGACTCCAGCTCGGCGATGGTCTCGGCGGACGCGGTGAAGCGGCCGTCCATGTTCTTCAGCGGGACCACGATCTCCTGGCCCTGGGCGTACTGCGACGTCCAGGCCGTCTCCGCGTTCTCGACGCGCAGCCGCTGGTCGCGGCAGACGAAGTGGCCCTCGGCGTTGGGCATGAGCGCGCCCGGCAGCAGGTGGGCCTCGGCCAGCACCTGGAAGCCGTTGCAGATGCCCAGGACCGGCAGCCCGGCCCGCGCGGCGGGGATCAGCTCTTCCATCAGCGGGGCGAACCGGGCGATCGCCCCGGCGCGCAGGTAGTCCCCGTAGGAGAAGCCGCCGGGCAGGACCACCGCGTCGACCCCCTGCAGGGAGGTGTCGGCGTGCCACAGGGCCACGGGCTCGCCGCCCGCTATGCGCACCGCTCTGGCGGCGTCACGATCATCGAGGGAACCAGGAAAAGTGATGACGCCCACGCGGGCCATCGGCACTCCATTGCTGTCCTCGGCGTCCCAGGTGAGGACGTCCGTCTACCGGGATAACTTACCCGGCGCTACGGACCAGTTCTGATTCGAGGCGACGGATGAGCGCCTCGTCGCACCAGGTCAGTCGTTTGCGCAGCACGACGCGCACCCCGTCGGACGTGGTGGTCAGGGACAGGTCGTCCATCAGGGAGTTCATGATGTCCAGGCCGCGGCCGGACTCGGCGAGCCCCCCCGCCGGGCGCGCCACCGGCCCGAGCCCGTCGCCGTGGTCGATGACCGAGAGCACGCAGGTTTCCTCGTCGATATGCCCGGTGACCTCGTATTCGCGGGTCGACGAATGCCGGACGACATTGGTGCACGCCTCGGAGGCGGCCACCAGAATGTCGTGAATGCAGTCGCCGGAAACGCCGAGCCCGCGCAGCGCGTCTCCGAGCACCCGGCGGATCACCGGCACGCTCAGCTCCTCACAGGGCAAAGCCAGCGAGAATTTCATATCCACCAGGCCCACCTCGGAAAGTCGGACGGACCTAACAGTTCCCCGCGGTATCCGCGATAATCACGGGCCGGCGGATCGTTTGAATTCGTTACCTGCTGGAACGCGACAAGACGGCCTGTTCCGCCGGGCCTCTTCTCCGGGTGAAGCGCTATTCCGCGACGTGGACTTCGAAGTCCTCGATCACCGGATTGGCCAGCAGGGTGCCGGCCAGTTCGCGGACGCGCTCCACCGCCGCCTCGTCGGCCGGACCGGCCAGCTCGATCTCGAACCGCTTGCCCTGACGGACGGCGGCCACTCCTTCGAAACCCATCTGCGGGAGCTTCCGGCCGATCGCCTGGCCCTGCGGGTCCAGGATCTCCGGCTTCAGCATGACCTCGACGACCACACGCGCCACTACGCTTCCCCCCTCGCGGACCTACGCCCGCGACTGATCGCTGTTCTACTCTTGACGGCAATCCGAAAGCGTACGCCACGTGCGCGACCCTCCCCCCAGGAGCCAGTCCTTGGACGTCTCTGACCTCACCCCCGCCGAGCGCCGGGTATGGGACGCCTTCCCCTCCGGCGAGCTCGTGGACCTGACGCCCCTCGACGCCGCCCAGACCGACCAGTGGGGACCGCACCGCCGGGTGCGCGCCGCGGTCCTGGTCGCGCTGCTCACCGGCGCCCGCGGGTCCGAGCCCGGCCAGGTGCCCAAGCTGCAGCTGCGCGGCGCCTACGTGACGGGCTCGCTCGACCTGGGCCACGCGCACGTGGGGGTCCCGATGATGCTCACCGAGTGCGTGCTGGCCGAGCAGCCCCGGCTGTACTGGGCGCAGCTGCAGACGGTGCAGCTCGTGCAGTGCCAGATGCCCGGCCTGGACGCCTCCGGCGCCCGCGTCGACGGGCACCTGTGGCTGGCGGGCAGCGTCATCACCAGCGGGGTGCTCCTGGACGGGGCGCACGTCGGCGGCATCCTCAGCCTCACGGGCGTGCAGCTGACCAACCCGGCCGGGGAGTCGCTGCTGGCCGACCGGCTCCAGGTCGAGGCCAACGTCTACTGCGACCAGGGGTTCCTGGCCGAGGGCGAGGTGCGGCTGCCGGGCGCCCGGATCGGCGGGCAGCTGATCTTCCGCGGGGCCACCCTGCGCAACTCCGGCGGGCCCGCCCTGTACGCCTCCCGGCTGGACGTGGGGGCGAACGTCTTCTGCGACAACGGCTTCACCGCCGAGGGCGAGGTGCGGCTGCGCGGCGCCCGCGTGGGCGGCTACCTGTCCCTGGTGGACGCCCGGCTCAACCACCGCGGCCGCGCCCTGGACGCCGACGACCTCGTGGTCGACATCGACGTGTACTGCTCCAGCGGCTTCACCTGCCGGGGCGAGGCCTCGTTCGCCGGCGCCAAGATCGGCGGGCAGCTCAGCTTCAAGGGCGCCAGGCTCGCCAACCCCGCCGGCACCGCGCTGAACGTGCAGCGGCTGAGCGCCGAGGAGCTGCTGCTGCGCCCCGCCGTGCCGGTCGAGGGCGTGGTGGACCTCTCCTACGCCAAGATCGCCCTGCTGCGGGACGACCCGGACACCTGGGCCTCCTCGCTCCAGCTCGACGGCCTGGCCTACGAGACGCTCGAACCGCCGCTGGACGCCCAGAAGCGGCTGGAGTGGATCCGCCGCGACAAGGACGGCTACCAGCCCCAGCCGTACGAGCGCCTGTCGGCCACCTACCGCACGATCGGCCTGGACGCCGACACCCGCGCCGTCCTGCTGGCCAAGCAGCGCGACCGGCGCGCCACCCAGCCCTGGCACCACCGCATCTTCGGCTACCTGCAGGACGTCCTGGTCGGCTACGGCTACAAGCCGTTCCGCGCCCTGGCCTGGCTGGCCGCCCTCCAGGTCGCCGGCACGATCCTCTTCACGATCGAGAAGCCGGGCATCCTGGACGACGGTCACCACCCGCACTTCAACGCCTTCTTCTACACCCTGGACCTCCTGCTCCCCATCGGCTCGCTGGGCCAGGAGACGGTGTTCGCCCCCGAGGGCCCCTACCAGGTGGCCGCCAACATCCTGGTCGCCGCGGGCCTCCTCCTCGGCCTCACGGTGGCGGCGGGGGCCACCCGCGCGCTGTCGCGCGAGTAACCCCCGCCGCCGCGAGCGGCGGCTCACCTTCGCGAGCGGCGCCTCACCCCAGGGCCAGGAGGCGGAAGGGCTGCTCTAGGAGGGCGCCCGTCTCGCGGAGGACGGCGGAGCCGAGCTCGCCGTCGACGACGCGGTGGTCGAACGAGAGGGCGAGCGTCGTCACCAGGCGCGGCTTGACCTTGCCCTTGTGCACCCAGGGGAGCTCGCGGATCCGGCCGACGGCCAGGATGGCGACCTCGCCGGGGCTGAGGATGGGGGTGCCGGCGTCCACGCCGAAGACGCCGACGTTGGTGATGGTGAGGGTGCCGCCGGTGAGGTCGGCGGGCTCGCACCGGCCGTCGCGCGCCTTGCGGATGAGCGCCTGGAGCCCGGCGGCCAGGTCGGGCAGGGGCAGGGCATGGGCGTCCTTGAGGTTGGGCACCAGCAGGCCGCGCTCGGCGGCGACCGCCACGCCCAGGTTGACGCGGCGCTTCACCACGATCTCCCCGGCCGCCCCGTCCCACGAGGAGTTGATCATCGGGTGCCGGCGGGCGGCGATCAGGAGGGCGCGGGAGACCAGGAGCATGGGGGTGACCTTGGACTCGGCGTACTCCGGGAGGGCGCGGAGCCGCTCCACCATCTTCATGGCGGGGGTGACGTCCACCTGCAGGAACTCCGTCACGTGCGGGGCTGAGAAGGCCGAGGAGACCATCGCGGCCGCCGTCGCCCTGCGCACCCCCCTGACCGGAACGCGCTCCTCGTCGGCGCGCTCCTGCGGCACCGCGGACCGCTCCCGCACGGACGCCGCGGCCTCCGCAGGCGCCGCGGCCTCCTCAGATGCCGTGGACACCCCAGGCGCCGTGGACTCCGCAGGCGCCATGGACTCCCCGGGCGCCGTGGACTCCGCAGGCGCCGTGGGCGTCGCGGGCTCCGTGAGCGCCCCGGGGGCCGCGGGCTCCGCCACCGACGCCCGCACGTCCTCGCGGGTGACCGTCCCCTCGGGCCCGGTGCCCACGATCGTCGAGAGGTCGACGCCGAGGTCCCGGGCGAGCTTGCGCACCGGCGGCTTGGCCAGCGCCCGGCCCGCCGGCGGCAGGGCCGCGGGACGGGTGGCCGCCGGTTTGCGCGGCCGCCGCCGGGTGCTGCCGGGCTTCACGCCGTAGCCCACCAGGACGGGCGTGCGCCCCCCGGGCGCGGCGGTCTCGGTCTGCGGCTCCTCCGCCACCGACGGTTGCGGCTCCTCCGTCACCGGCGTCCGTGGCTCCTTCGCCTCCGACGGTGTCCGTGGCTCCGCCGCGCCCGCGGCAGGCCGCGCCTCCCCGCCCGCCGGAGGCTCGGGCGCCGCGTCCCCCGGCTCGCGCACGCCGATGATCGGCGTCCCGACGGCGACGGTGTCGCCCTCCTCCACGAGGATCTCGGCGACCACCCCCTCGTACGGGCTGGGCAGCTCGACGATCGCCTTCGCCGTCTCGATCTCCACGACCGTCTGGTTGAGCTCGACGGGGTCGCCCGGCCGTACGTGCCACCTGACGATCTCCGCCTCGGTCAGCCCCTCCCCCACGTCGGGGAGCCTGAAGTGCCTCACCACGAGAAGCTCCTGTCCACCGCGTCCAGAATCCGGTCGAGATCGGGGAGGTAGTGGTCCTCCAGCCTCGAGGGGGGATAGGGGGTGGCGAAGCCGCCGACGCGCAGCACCGGGGCCTCCAGGTGGTAGAAGCAGTGCTCGGTGACGCGGGCGGCGAGTTCGCCGCCGAAACCGCCGAACACCGGGGCCTCGTGCACCACCACGCAGCGGCCGGTGCGGCGCACCGACTCCACGACCGTGGCGGTGTCCAGGGGCGACAGCGAGCGGAGGTCGACGACCTCCAGGGAGCGCCCGTCCTCCTGGGCGGCCTGCGCGGCCTCCAGGCACGTCTTCACCATGGGCCCGTACGCCAGCAGCGTCGCGTCGGTGCCGGGCCGCGCCACCACCGCGCGGTCGAAGGGCACCCCTCCGTCGGCGGGGTCGACCTGCGCCTTGTCCCAGTAGCGGCGCTTGGGCTCGAAGAAGACGACGGGGTCGGGGCAGGCCACGGCCTGCTGGATCATCCAGTAGGCGTCCACGGGGTTGGCGCAGGCCACCACGCGCAGTCCCGCGGTGTGCGCGAAGTACGCCTCGGGCGACTCGCTGTGGTGCTCGACCGCGCCGATGCCGCCGCCGCACGGGATGCGCACGACCACCGGCAGCTCGACCGCGCCGCGCGAGCGCATCCGCATCTTGGCGAGCTGGGTGATGATCTGGTCGGCGGCGGGGAAGACGAACCCGTCGAACTGGATCTCGCACACCGGGCGGTACCCGCGCAGCGCCAGGCCGATCGCGGTGCCGACGATGCCGGACTCGGCGAGGGGGGTGTCGATCACCCGGTCCTCGCCGAACTCCTTCTGCAGCCCGTCCGTCACCCGGAAGACGCCGCCGAGCCGCCCGACGTCCTCGCCCATGACCACGACCTTCGGGTCGTCGGCCATGGCCTTGCGCAGGCCCTGTCCCAGCGCCTTGGCCAGGGTCAGCGTCTGGCTGCGCGGCCTGGGCATGGTCTCGATCGCCTCGTTCACCGGAACCCCGCCAGGTAGGAGTCGTAGGCCGCCTGCTCCTCGGCCAGGACGGCGTGGGGGGCGGCGTAGACCCGGTCGAACAGCTCCGCGGGGGGCGGGTCGGGCAGTGCCAGGCAGGCGGCCCGCAGGGCGGCGGCCTCCCGCTTGGCGTGCGCGTCGGTCTCGTCGAAGAACTCGGGCTCGGCCTGCCCGCTGCGCGTCAGGTACGCGCGGAGCCGGACGACGGGGTCGCGCAGCCGCCACTCCTCCAGTTCGGCGGAGGACCGGTAGCGGGTGGGGTCGTCGGTGGTGGTGTGGGCGTCCATCCGGTAGGTGAACGCCTCGATGAGGGTGGGGCCGCGACCGGTCCTGGCCAGGTCGAGGGCGCGGCGGGTGACGGCCAGGCAGGCCAGCACGTCGTTGCCGTCCACCCGCACGCCGGGGAAGCCGAAGCCCTGGGCGCGGCGGTACAGCGGGATGCGGGTCTGGCGCTCCAGCGGCGCGGAGATCGCCCACTGGTTGTTCTGGCAGAAGAACACGATCGGCGCGTTGTAGACGGCCGCCCACACGAACGACTCGTTGACGTCGCCCTGGGCGGTGGCGCCGTCGCCGAAGTAGGCGATCGCGGCGTCGCCGATGCCGGCGCCGCGGCCGCCGTCGCGCTGGATGCCCATGGCGTAGCCGGTGGCGTGCAGCGTCTGGCTGCCGATGACGATCGAGTACAGGTGGAAGCCGAACTCACGCGGGTCCCAGGCGCCGTGGTCGACGCCGCGGAAGAGCTTGAGGATGTTCAGGAGCGGCAGGCCGCGGCAGTAGGCCACGCCGTGCTCGCGGTAGGTGGGGAAGACCATGTCCCCGGCGCCCAGCGCCCTGCCGGAGCCGACCTGGGCCGCCTCCTGGCCGAGCAGCGAGGGCCACAGGCCGAGCTCGCCCTGCCGGGTGAGCGCCACGGCCTCGCGGTCCAGCGCCCGCACGACGACCAGGTCGCGGTAGAGGTCGCGCAGCTGCGGGTCGGTGAGCGTGAGCGGGTAGTCGGGGTGTTCGAGCCGCTCGCCCTCGGGGGTGAGCAGCTGGATGAGCTCCGTGTCGTGCACGGTGTGCGCGTCAAGGGTCACGACCGCCTCCTTCGTCTGCCTGGAGCGCGGGTTCGCCGCACCTGCCAGGTGGTCGGAGCCCCCTCACTCCCGCCGGGTCGCGGCGGAGCGCGTAAGGGAGATCTAGTCCCATCGTGGCACAGATCACTCAGCTCCTACCATGTCCCACCGGAAGATTTACCCCGTGACCACCGCACCAGACGCGAATCTTCGGGCAGACTGCGCCATCACAGCAGAGGTTTCAGTCGATCACGTCGCGGTCGGTGCGGGCGCGGGTCTCCTGGACGGGCGCCTCGCGCACCGGGACCTCGCGCACGGGGACCTCGCGGACGATGACCTCGGGCCCGCCGTCGCCCGGCCGCTCGATGTGCGGCACGACCTCGGAGTCGAGCTTGCGGCCCGGCAGGTACTGCACGGCCAGGGTGACCACACCCATGATCATGAAGATGACGCCGATCGTGTTGATGCTCACCGGGTCGCCGTCCGCCTTGATGGCGAACTTGAGGATGGCGCCCACGGTGAAGAGGAAGATCGCCAGACTGAAGCGCATGACCGTTCCCTTTCCGGAGAATGGATGTCTCAGTAAAGGTCTCCCCAACTCCACGGCGCCGGACACGTGACCGCCTCTGTGGGCGCGATCACCGCGCGCGGCGGCGTCCGGACGCGAAACGAGGCCCCGGCACGGAGTTTCCGTGCCGGGGCCTCGTGGTGCGTCGGATCCGAGGAGGGTGCCTTAGAAGGCGGACTCCGGCAGCTCCATGACGTCCAGGGTGGTGTTCTCGGCCATCACGCGGTCCGAGGCGATGCGGGGCAGGACGTTCGCAGCGAAGAACTGCGCGGCGGCGACCTTGCCGGTGTAGAAGTCGCGGTCGGCCTCGGAGACCTCGCCGCCCAGCTTGTTCAGGGCCACCTCGGCCTGGCGCAGCAGCAGCCACGCCACGACGGTGTCGCCGAGGGCCATCAGCAGGCGGGTGGTGTTCAGCCCGACCTTGTAGATCTCCTTCGGGTTCTCCATCGAGCCCAGCGCGGCGTTGACCATCGCGCCGAGGACGCCCTCGGTGTCGGCCACGGCCTGGGCGAGCAGGGCGCGGTCGTTCTTCAGGCGGCCGTTTCCGGCCTCGGAGGCGGCGAACTCCTTGATCTCGCCCAGCAGGACGTTCAGGGTCGCACCCTGGTCGCGCAGGATCTTGCGGAAGAACAGGTCGAGGCCCTGGATCGCGGTGGTGCCCTCGTACAGGGTGTCGATCTTGGAGTCCCGGATGTACTGCTCGATCGGGTACTCCTGCAGGAAGCCCGAGCCGCCCAGGGTCTGCAGGGACTCCGCGCCCAGCAGCGCGTAGGAGCGCTCGGAGCCGAAGCCCTTGACGATCGGCAGGAGGAGGTCGTTCATCTTCTCCGCGGCGGCGTCGTGGCGACCCTCGTGCTTGGCGATGGCGATCGCGTCCTGGTAGGTCGCGGTCAGCAGGACCAGCGCGCGCATGCCCTCGGCGTAGGCCTTCTGGGTGATCAGCGAGCGGCGGACGTCCGGGTGGTGGGTGATGGTGACGCGCGGGGCGGTCTTGTCGGCCTGCTGGGTCAGGTCGGCGCCCTGGACGCGCTCCTTGGCGTACTCCAGCGCGTTCAGGTAGCCGGTCGACAGGGTCGCGATGGCCTTGGTGCCGACCATCATGCGGGCGTACTCGATGACCAGGAACATCTGGCGGATGCCGTCGTGCCTGTCGCCGACGAGCGTGCCGACCGCCGGGTGCTTCTCGCCGAAGGTGAGCTCGCAGGTCGTGGAGACCTTGAGGCCCATCTTCTTCTCGACGTTGGTGACGTAGACGCCGTTGCGCTCGCCGAGCTCACCGGTCTCCACGTCCACGTGGTACTTGGGCACCAGGAACAGGGACAGGCCCTTGGTGCCGGGGCCGGCGCCCTCGGGGCGGGCCAGCACCAGGTGGTAGATGTTCTCGGACATGTCGTGCTCGGCCGAGGTGATGAAGCGCTTCACGCCCTCGATGTGCCAGGTGCCGTCGGGCTGCTGGACGGCCTTGGCGCGGCCGGCGCCGACGTCGGAGCCCGCGTCGGGCTCGGTCAGCACCATCGTGGCGCCCCACTGGCGCTCGACGGCGAGCTGCGCGAACTTCTTCTGCTCCTCGTTGCCCTCGTTGAAGAGGATCTGGGCGAAGCCCGGACCGGAGGAGAACATGTAGACGGCCGGGTTGGCGCCCAGGACCTGCTCGGCCACCGCCCAGCCCAGGGAGCGCGGGGCCTGGTTGCCGCCGAGCTCGGGGGAGAGGTCGAGGCGGAACCACTCGGCGTCCATCCACGCCTTGAAGGACTTCTTGAACGACTCCGGCATCTTCACCTCGCCGGTGACCGGGTCGAACTTCGGCGGGTTGCGGTCGGCGTCCTCGAAGGACTCCGCCACCGGACCCGTCGTCAGCCGCACCACCTCGTCGAGGATGCTGCGTACGGTGTCCTCGTCCATGTCCTCGTAAGGACCCTTGCCGAGGACCTCCTGGCGGTTGAACACCTCGAAGAGGTTGAACTCGATGTCCCGAAGATTGGCCTTGTAGTGCCCCATGGGTGACACCCCGTCTTGCTCGGCGGGTTGCCGCGCATCCCGCGTCTACCGGTTAGTAACTATTGATGATGCTACCCGTCGGTAACAGTGACAAGACTTCGCAGGCCCCGACCGGAGTGTGACTCATACCACATAGTTGTACGAGATGATCACGGAACGTACTGGTTTGCCCGCACGACTAAGAGAGGAGTGACGGTGGCCGACCGGCCCCGCCCACCCTCAAGGAGATGCGGAAACATGGTCTTCAAGAAGCTGCTCAGCGCCTTCGGAGTCGGCGGCCCCTCCATCGAGACGATCCTGCGGGACTCCAACGTCCGGCCCGGCGGGATCATCGTCGGCGACATCCACCTGACGGGCGGGGACGGCGTCTCGGAGATCCTCGGCATCAACGTGGCCCTCGTCACCCGCGTCGAGGTGGAGAGCGGCGACAACGAGTACACCCAGAACGAGAAGTACGCCAAGGCCCACCTGTCCGGGGCGTTCCAGCTCCAGCCGGGCGTGCGCCACAGCTTCCCGTTCCAGCTCGAGGTCCCGTGGGAGACCCCGCTCACCCACATGTACGGCCAGCCGCTGCGCGGCACCACCGTCGGCGTCGCCACCGAGCTGGAGGTCGCCCGCGCCGTCGACGCCACCGACCTCGACCCCGTCGCGGTGCACCCGCTGCCCGCCCAGGAGCGCATCCTGGCGGCCTTCTCCAACCTGGGCTTCCACTTCCGCAACGCCGACTGCGAGAAGGGCCGCATCTACGGCGTCACCCAGCTCCTGCCCTTCTACCAGGAGATCGAGTTCCACCCCGGCGGCCGCTACGCCCAGCACATCAAGCAGCTGGAGGTGACCTTCGTCAGCAACCCGCAGACCACCGAGGTCATCCTGGAGCTGGACAAGCGCACCATGTTCGGCGGCAGCCACGACACGTTCAGCCGCTTCACCGTGCCCAACGCCGGTTTCGAGAACACCAACTGGGAGCAGGAGATCGACGCCTTCCTCCAGCAGGCGGGGCGCAAGCGCGGCTTCTTCTAAACCGGACACGACCTGGAGCCCGAACTGAACAGCGCTGAGCAAAGGCTCTGGGACGCCCACGCCAGGGGCGTCCTGGTGGATCTGACCGACGAGCCCGACGCCGTCGTCTCGGCGTCCGTGATCGCCCGGCTGCTGCTGGGCGCGCAGGAGCCCGAACGGGGGTTCGTCCCGGCGGTCCGGTTGCGGGGTGCGCAGGTGACCGGCCGCCTGGACGTCTCGGGCGGCGCCGTCGAGTGCGAGCTGCGCCTGGAGAGGTGCGTCCTGGACGAGGCGCCGCGCTTCCACGACGCGCGCACCCGGGAACTGCACCTCACCGACTGCGCCATGCCGGGCCTCGACGCGGCGGGGCTGCGCGCCGAGGGCTATGTCAGCCTCTCCGGCTCGGTCGTCGAGGGGCAGATCAAGCTGGTCCGGGCCCAGCTGCTCAGCGGGCTCCGGATGAACGGCACGAAGATCACGGCGGGGGACGAGAAGTACGCGCTCTTCGCCGGGGCGCTGCTCGTCGAGGGCGGGGTCTTCATCCGGAACGCCGAGATCACCGGCGGGATGCGGCTGACCGGAGCCCGGTTCACCGGAGGGTTCTTCCTGGAGGGCGCCCGCCTGTCCAACCCGGGGCGCCTGGCGCTGGACGGGCAGAACCTGGTGGTCACCGACGCGATGGAGTGCAGCCGCGGGTTCCAGGCGGAGGGCACCGTCAAGCTCCGGGGGGCGCGGGTCGACGGGACGCTCTCGTTCGACCAGGCCGGGGCGCTGCGGGCGCCAGGGCGGGTGGCGCTCCAGCTCAGCCACGCCACCGTCAGCGAGCTGATCCTCTCTCCCTCCGAACCTGTCGAGGGCATCGTCTCGTTGTCGTACGCCCGGCTCGGCGTGCTGCTCGACCGTCCGGAGGCCTGGCCGGAGCAGCTGCGGCTGTCCGGGGCGACGTACGAGTCGCTGCGCGGCGGGGGCGTCGCCCGGCGCGTCGACTGGGTGAGCCGGGACCCCGAGGGGTTCCGGCCCCAGCCGTACGAGCAGCTCGCCGCCTGGTACCTCAGGGACGGCAACGAGCATCTGGCCCGGCGCACCCAGCTGCTGAAGATGCGCCGGCGCCGCCGCACCCTGCCGTGGCCGTCCCGGCTGTGGAGCGCGCTGCTGGACTACACCGTCGGCTACGGGTACCGGCCGTGGCTGGCCTTCGGCTGGCTGGCCGCGATCGTCGCCTTCGGCACCGCCGTGTACACCAGGGTGCCGCCGCGGCCGATCAAGGAGGCCGGGGAGCTGCCCGACTTCAACGCCTTCGCCTACGTGATCGACCTGCTGATCCCGATCGGGGCGTTCGGGCAGCGGGGGGCCTGGGACGCGGTGGGGTGGACCCAGTGGCTGGGGTACGGAATCATCGCGACCGGGTGGATTCTCGCCACCGCGCTGATCGCCGGGGTGGCCCGCGTGCTGCGGCCCAACTGAGCGAGGCCGACGACAGGGGGCAGGAAATGGGGACTTATCTGATCACCGGGGCCACCGGGGGCATCGGGCTGGCCACCGCCGAGCTGCTGCGCGAGCACGGACACGACCTGATCCTCTCGGGGCGCTCCCCCGAACGGCTGACCGCGATCGCCTCCCGGTTCGCCGCCTCGCCCTACGGGCAGACGCAGGGCTGGTCGCTGCCGCGGTCCGGCGGCGCGCCCGCGGGCGAACGGGGCGAGCACGTCCGGACGGTGCCCCTCGACCTGGCCGAGCCGCGCCGGATCGAGGCGGCGCTGGCCGTCGCCGACCTGCCGCCCGCCCTGGACGGCGTGGTGCACAGCGCCGGGATGAGCGAGCTGGGCCGGGTGGCCGAGCAGGAGGCCGACTCGTGGATCGACCAGCTCATGGTCAACCTGGTGGCCGCCGCCGAGCTGACGCGGCTGCTCCTGCCGTCCCTGCGCGCCGCCTCGGGGCACGTGGTGTTCGTCAACTCCGGTGCGGGGCTGCGCGCCAACCCCGGCTGGGCCTCGTACGCGGCGAGCAAGCACGGCCTGAAGGCGCTCGCGGACGCGCTGCGCCAGGAGGAGCCGGACATCCGGGTGACGAGCGTCTACCCGGGCCGCACGGCCACCGAGATGCAGCGCAGGGTCCGCGCCCAGGAGGGCGCCTCCTACGATCCGGCCGACTACATCGCCCCCTCGACCGTGGCCAGGACCATCGTCGGCGCACTGGAGACGCCCGCCGACGCCGTCGTCACGGACGTCTCCGTGCGTCCCCGGTGATCCGGGCGGCTCAGACCCCGGAGGGCACGGGGTCGGCTTCCGCGACCCTGCGGCGGCGCAGGGCGTAGGAGGCCACCAGGCCGCCGATGAGCCCGAACAGGTGGCCCTGCCAGGAGACCATGGTGTTGGTGGGCAGCACGCCGTACAGGATGCTCCCGTAGACGGCGAAGGCCGCCACCGCGATGAGGGCGTCGCCGAAGTGCCGTTCGAAGAAGCCGCGGCCGAGGATGTAGCCGAAGTAGCCGAACACCAGGAGGCTGGCGCCGAGTGTCTCGGAGTCCGGCGGGCCGGTCAGCCAGACGCCCAGCCCGCCGATCACGATGACGATGAGGTTCATCAGCACGAACTTGCCCGGACCGCGCAGGGCGGCCACGAAGCCCAGCACCGCGAAGGGCACGGTGTTGGCCATGAGGTGCTCGAAATTGCCGTGCAGGAAGGGGGCGCTGAAGATCTGGGGAAGGTCGGGGAGGTGAAGGGCGCGGATCCCGTAGAGGTCGAGCCATCCGCCGAGGACGTAGTCGATGGCCTCCAGCAGCCACATCAGGGCCAGCATCCCGCCCACCAGGGCCGCGCCTCCCAGGGCGCGGGTGGCCTGAACTGTCAGTTCTCCGGCGGCTCTGCGGCCGAGTTCCCGGCTTCGGGCGCTCATCGGGGACCTGCCCTATCTGTCGTTTTTCAGGTTAACGACCGATATACCCGATAAGTTCTTGGATTACCGCGGCCCGCCCCCTCAGCGACGCAGATAACGCCTTTCCTCGGGGGTCGTCCCGCCCCACACCCCGGCCGGCTCGCCGGCGCGCAGCGCCCAGTCCAGGCAGTCGGCGGTCACCGGGCAGCGGTGGCAGATGCGCTTGGCCTCGCCCACCACGTCCCGCCCCGGACCGGCCTCCGAGATCGGGTAGAAGAGCTCCGGGTCCGCACCGCGACACTCGGCCAGATCGGTCCAGTGCTCGTCGGTGTCCCTGCGCACGGCGAGCGGGTTCGCCACATCGCGGTACATGGTCGCCTTCACGGCACGCCTCCTTGCGTCCTTCTGACGCCACCCAATGTAGTACTACAACACGTAGTACTACAACCCGGCGTTACGGGGAAGCCGCCGGACGCCGCGCGCGGGGCGCCGGGTAGCCTGCGGGCCATGACCACCCGCAAGCAGCCCGTTTTCCGTGAGGCCACCCGCGCCGATCTCGAGAAGATCGTCCGGCTGCTCGCCGACGACGTGCTGGGCAGCACCCGCGAGTCGCCCGAGGTCAACGAGCACTACGAGAAGGCGTTCGCCACCATCGACGCCGACCCGCACAACCGCCTGATCGTCGCCGACGTCGACGGCGACGTCATCGCCACCCTCCAGCTCACCTACATCCCCGGCCTCACCTACATGGGCAGCTCCCGCGCCCAGATCGAGGGCGTCCGGGTCGCCGGCGACCTGCGCGGCCGCGGCGTCGGCCACGCCATGCTGCGCTGGGCCATCGAGGAGGCCCGCGCGATGGGCTGCCGCGTCGTGCAGCTCACCAGCGACCGGCAGCGCCCCGACGCCATCCGCTTCTACCAGAAGGTCGGTTTCCGCCCCTCGCACATGGGACTGCGCTACACCCTGCAGGAACTGGACTGACCCGCACGGCCCGGGGCGACCCCCGGGCCGTGCGCGATATCACTTCCCTTTAGTCTGCCGGAATGCGTGCATTCACGGTGGAAAAACTGGGATCTCTGGAAACTGTTGAGGCGCCCGAGCCGGTGCCCGGTCCCGGGCAGGTGCTCATCGAGGTGGCCGCGGCCGGCGCCAATTACGTGGACGGGCTTTTCCTGCACGGGCGGTACCAGATCAAGCCTCCGCTGCCTTTCGTCCCCGGCGGGGAGGTCGCCGGGACCGTCAAGGCGCTCGGTCCCGGGGTGAGCGGGCCGGCCGTCGGCAGCCGGGTGGCCGCCCTGTGCGGGATCGGCGGCTTCGCCGAGCAGGTCGTGGTGCAGGCCCAGGCGGCCGTGGTGATCCCGGACGTGCTCGACTTCCCCCGGGCGGCGACCTTCACCCAGTCCTACTGCACCGCGCTGTACGCGTTGCGCGACAGGGCCGGGCTGCGGGAGGGCGAGACCGTCCTGGTGCTGGGCGCCGGCGGCGGCGTGGGGCTCGCGGCCGTCCAGGTCGCCAAGGCGCTGGGCGCGAAGGTGCTGGCCGGCGCGTCCTCCGCCGAGAAGCGCGACACCGCCCTCGCCGCCGGCGCCGACGCCGTGGTGGACACCCTCGCCGAGGACGTGAAGACCGCCGCCCGCGCCTTCTCCGAAGGCGGCGTGGACGTGGTCTACGACCCGGTGGGCGGCAAGCTCGCCGACCCCGCCCTGCGCGCCCTGCGCAACTACGGCCGGTACGCGGTCATCGGCTTCACCGGCGGGATCCCCTCGCTCCCCCTCAACCAGGTGCTGCTGCGCAACCGCGCGATCGTCGGCGTGGACTGGGGCGGATGGTCCATGGCCGCCCCCGGGCGGCAGGCCGAGCTGCACCGCGAGGCGCTCGACCTCGTCGCCGCGGGACGGCTCGACCCGATCGCCCCGGCCGTCCGGCCCCTGGCCGAGGCGGGCCAGGTCCTCGACGCCCTGCTGAACCGCCAGGTCACCGGCAAGGTGGCGCTGGTCCCCTGAGTCCGGACGACCGGAGCGAAGCGAGGATCGGCCGGACTCCCCCCGGGGGCCTGGGGGTCGCCCCCCAGAAAAGCACGGACGACCGGAGCGAAGCGAGGATCGGCCGGACTCCCCCAGATCATCGAACGTGGTACTCCGTCCGCCAGGCCGCGCAGCCGGGGACGTAGGCGTCCAGGACCTGCGCGGCGAACCGCTCCGGGTCCCAGTCCTCGTCCAGGGCCTCGTGGAGCCACCGGTAGGCCAGGGCGGGGCGGCCGTCGGTGAGGCGGATCTCGACGACCTCGTACTCGGCGTCCTCGTAGGCGTGGAGGAGCGCGAACTCGTCCGCGCCGAGGCCGCTGATCAGCAGGCCGTCGGCCGTGCCGGGGGCGGCGACCAGCCCGGGGTAGACCCGTCCGGGCAGCGCCGCCGCCCGCCACCCCTCCGCCCTGGCCGGGGACAGTTCGGGCACCCGGCCCAGCAGCGCGTCCAGCACCTCGGGGAAGCGAAGCGTGCCGTAGACGAACAGATCTGGCATGGTGCTCACGGTACCGAGGCGAGGAGACGGTGATGATCCGCGAATTTCGACCGGGCGACGAGGCCGCCGTCTACGACATCTGCCTGCGCACCGGCGCGTCCGGAGAAGACGCCACACACCTGATCACCGATCCGGAACTGCTGGGGCACGTCTACGCCGGGGCGTACATGAAGCTCTGCCCTGGCTTCGCATCGGTGGTCGAGGAGGAGGGCGACGTCCTCGGCTACATCCTCGGAGCGCCCGACACCCGCGCGTTCGAGGCGCGGTGCGAGGCGGAGTGGTGGCCTCCGCTGCGGGAGCGGTACCCCGATCCGGGCAAGCCCGCGACGACGGACGAGCGGCTGATGTACGCCATCCACCACTTCCACCCCGCTCCGGACGAGATCGTCGCGAGCCACCCCTCCCACCTGCACATCGACCTCCTGCCGAGCACGCAGGGCAAGGGGTACGGGCGAAGGCTGATGGACCGCCTGCGCGAGCAGCTCCGGCGGGCCGGGTCCCCCGGGATCCACCTGGGCGTCTCGCCCGAGAACCGGCGCGCCGTCGGCTTCTACCGGGCGCTGGGGTTCACCGTTCTGGCCGAGAACGAGCACGTCGTCTGGATGGGCGAGACCCTCTGACCCGCTGATCCGGGGCGGCGCGCCCCTTTTCTCGAACTATGACTCGCGTCACACCATCTCCGCGAAATACCCCCCTGGGGTATATGGTTCGAGAAAAGGACGGACCCGGAAGGAGAGATCATGAACACCGCGGTGAAGCTCGGCGCGTTCGCAGTGGGGATGGCGGGGGTGTTCGGCGTGTCCCTCGGCGCGGGGAAGGTCCTCGGACCCGACCCGGCCGAACGGCCCGAACACGTCCAGAGCGGCGAACCCGCCTCCCATGAGGACCACGGGGCGCACGGAGACGAGGCGGCCGCCGAGCCCGCGGCCGCCACGGACCTGGCGATCAGCCGGCAGGACGCGCCGGGCGGCCGGTTCGCCTTCCGCGTCACCGGGCGGGACGGGAAGCCCGTCACCGCCTACGACGTTGAACACGACAAGAAGATGCACCTGATCGTCGTTCGCAGAGATCTCTCGGGGTTCCGCCACGTCCACCCCGAGCTGCGTCCTGACGGCGTCTGGGAGGTGGAGTCCCCGCTCGGCGAGCCCGGCTCGTACCGCGCGTTCGCCGA
Source organism: Actinocorallia libanotica (assembly GCF_039525175.1). Taxonomy (NCBI): domain Bacteria; kingdom Bacillati; phylum Actinomycetota; class Actinomycetes; order Streptosporangiales; family Thermomonosporaceae; genus Actinocorallia; species Actinocorallia libanotica. The sequence goes on along the minus strand of NZ_BAAAHH010000008.1, from coordinate 160,055 downwards.
CTTCAAGCCCACCGGCGGCGACGCCCAGGTGCTGACGCTCGACACCGACGTGCCCGGCACGGCCACCGAGCGCCCGCTGCCCGCGCCGTCCGACACGGCCGAGGTCGACGGGTACACCGTCACCCTCGACGGCACGCTCGCCGCGGGCCGGACCAGCGAGCTGACCCTGACCGTCAACAAGGACGGGAAGCCCGTCACCGACCTCCAGCCCTACCTGGGGGCCTACGGGCACCTCGTGGCGCTGCGCAAGGACGACCTCGCCTATCTTCATGTCCATCCGGAAGGTGCTCCCGGCGACGGCAAGACGGCCTCCGGGCCGGACATCACCTTCTTCGCCGAGGCCCCCACGGGCGGGGACCACCGGCTCTACCTGGACTTCCAGCACGAAGGCCAGGTCCGCACCGCGGAATTCACCGTCCACGTCCACTGAAAGCCATGCGCCTGACGGCGCGCTACCCGCAACTGAACGCATGCTCACGCATGCTGAACGATCCACTGGTCCAGCCGCCCTGCCGACCTCGTAAGGAGGCCCTGATGAACCCCGTCCAGGACCGCGTCGAACTGACGATCGGCGGGATGACCTGCGCCTCCTGCGCGAACCGCGTCGAACGGCGGCTCAACAAGCTCGAAGGCGTCACCGCCAGCGTCAACTACGCCACCGAGAAGGCGAGCGTCTCCTACGGGCCCGAGGTCACGCCCGAGGACCTGATCGCCCAGGTGGAGAAGGCCGGGTACACCGCCGAGCTGCCCGCGCCGCCGCGCGAGGAGGACGCGGAGGAGTCCTCCCCGGAGGACTCCGCCCTGCGGACGCTGCGGCAGCGGCTGCTCGTCAGCCTGGTGCTGGCCGTCCCGGTGATCGCGATGGCGATGGTCCCGGCGCTGCAGTTCCGCAACTGGCAGTGGGCCTCGCTCGCCCTCGCCGCGCCCGTCGTGGTGTGGGGCGCGTGGCCGTTCCACCTCGCCGCCTGGAAGAACCTCAGGCTGGGCGCCGCGACGATGGACACCCTCGTCTCGCTCGGCACCGCCTCGGCCTTCCTGTGGTCGCTCTACGCCCTGTTCTTCGGGCACGCGGGCGAACCCGGCATGAAGCACCCCTTCGAGCTCACCGTGGAACGGAGCGACGGCGGCGGCAACATCTACCTGGAGGTCGCCGCCGGGGTCACCGTCTTCCTGCTGGCCGGACGGTACTTCGAGGCGCGCTCCAAGCGGCGGGCCGGCGCGGCGCTGCGGGCCCTGCTGGAGATGGGCGCCAAGGACGTGACCGTGCTGCGCGACGGCGCGCCCGTCACGGTCCCGATCGACCGGCTGGCCGTCGGCGACCTGTTCGTCGTCCGGCCCGGCGAGAAGATCGCCACCGACGGGATCGTCGTCGAGGGCGCGTCCGCCGTCGACACCAGCATGATCACCGGTGAGCCGGTGCCCGTCGAGGTCGGCGTCGACGACACCGTCACCGGCGCCACCGTCAACGCCGGCGGGCGGCTCGTCGTGCGCGCCGTCCGGGTCGGCTCCGACACCCGCCTCGCCCAGATGGCGCGGCTGGTGGAGGAGGCGCAGAGCGGCAAGGCCCAGGCCCAGCGGCTCGCCGACCGCGTCTCGGGGATCTTCGTGCCGGTGGTGATCGTCCTGGCCGTGGCCACCCTCGGTTTCTGGCTGGGCTCCGGCGCCTCGGCCACCGCCGCCTTCACCGCCGCGGTCGCCGTCCTCATCATCGCCTGCCCGTGCGCCCTCGGCCTGGCCACGCCCACCGCCCTGCTGGTCGGCACCGGCCGCGGCGCCCAGCTCGGCATCCTCATCAAGGGCCCGGAGGTCCTGGAGTCCACCCGCCGGATCGACACCATCGTCCTGGACAAGACCGGCACCGTCACCCACGGGAAGATGAGCCTCACCGCCGTCGTCACCGCCCCCGGCGAGGACGAGGCGGAGGTCCTGCGCCTGGCCGGGGCCCTGGAGGACGCCTCGGAGCACCCGATCGCCAAGGCCGTCGCCAAGGCGGCCGCGGACCGCACGGGGGCCCTGCCGCCCGTCGCGGACTTCCAGAACGTGCCGGGCCTGGGCGTCCAGGGCCTGGTGGACGGGCACGCGGTGCTCGTCGGCCGGCCCCGGCTCCTGGCCGAGTGGTCGCAGCCGCTGCCCGCCGCCCTGGCCTCGGCCAAGGAGGAGGCCGAGGCGACCGGCAAGACCGTCGTGGCCGTCGGCTGGGACGGCGCCGCCCGCGCCCTGCTCGTCGTCGCCGACACCATCAAGGAGACCAGCGCCGAGGCCGTCACCCGGTTCCGCGGCCTCGGCCTCACCCCGATCCTGCTGACCGGCGACAACGAGGCGGCCGCCCGCTCCGTCGCCGCGTCCGTCGGGATCACCGAGGTCCACGCCGAGGTCATGCCGGAGGACAAGGCGTCCGTCGTCAAGGACCTGCAGTCCCGGGGCCGGGTCGTCGCCATGGTCGGCGACGGCGTCAACGACGCGGCCGCCCTCGCCCAGGCCGACCTGGGCCTGGCCATGGGCACCGGAACGGACGTCGCCATCGAGGCCGCCGACCTCACCCTCGTCCGAGGCGACCTGCGGGCCGCCGCCGACGCGATCCGCCTGTCCCGCCGAACCCTCGGCACCATCAAGGGCAACCTGTTCTGGGCCTTCGCCTACAACGTCGCCGCCCTCCCCCTAGCGGCCGCAGGCCTGCTGAACCCGATGCTCGCCGGCGCGGCCATGGCCTTCTCCAGCGTCTTCGTGGTCAGCAACAGCCTCCGCCTCCGCCGATTCAACTCCTCCTGACGTCCCGGAGCGTTACCCGGTCGTGACGGCTTCCCGTGTTTCCAGGCGAAAGCGCGCACTCATAGTTATCGTTTGATCTCGATACGGAGTCGATGGTGCGCACTGCTAGGGCGGGGAGGTCGGCATGGCCGGGTATTCGGCGCCGCGACCGCGGCGGGGAAGTGAACAGGTGGGCGGGTATGAGTGCTCCATCATCGTCGGGGACCGTCGGTTCCGGCTGCTGAGGAGCCGGTTCCGGCGGCTCATCGCGGTGCTCCTCGTGGTTTTCCTGGGGTGGTACCTGCTCTACATCGGGCTGTCGGTGTTCGCGCGGGGGTTCATGGCGCGGCCCGTGGTCGGGAACGTCAACGTGGCGCTGGTGTTCGGGATGCTGCAGTTCGCCTCGACGTTCCTGCTGGCCTGGTACTACTCGCGTTACGCGCGGCGGAGGCTCGACCCCCTGGCGGCGCAGATCCGCCAGGAGGTGGAGCGGCGGCGGGAGGCGTACGCGCGGATGATGGCCGAGCGCGGGCGGATGGACGACTGGTTCCCGGCCGACGAGCAGGCGGGCAGGGGGCAGGCGTGATCTCCGCGACCGGCGACGGGCGGACGCTGACCCTCGCCCTCTTCGTCGTCTTCATCGTCATCACGCTCGGCGTGACGTTCTGGGCGCGCGCCAACACCCGCAGCGCCGACGACTTCTACGCCGGGGGCCGGATGTTCTCCGGGGCGCAGAACGGGGTGGCGCTCGCCGGCGACTACATGTCGGCCGCGTCGTTCCTGGGCATCGCGGGGCTCATCGCGCTGTCGGGCTACGACGGCTTCCTGTACTCGATCGGCTTCCTGGTGGCGTGGCTGCTCAGCCTGCTGCTGGTCGAGATGATGCGCAACGCCGGACGCTTCACCATGGCGGACGTCTTGTCGTACCGGGCGCGCAGCCAGCCGAAGGTGCGCACGGCCGCGGCCGTCTCCACGGTCACCGTGTCGGTGTTCTACCTGCTGGCCCAGATGGTCGGCGCGGGCGCGCTGGTGTCGCTGCTGCTGGGCGTGCACTCCGGCGGGACGTTCCTCGGCGTTTCCGGGGAAGCCGCCGAGGTGCTCACCATCGTCGGCGTCGGCGTCATGATGATCTTCTACGTGATGTTCGGCGGGATGAAGGCCACCACCTGGGTGCAGATCATCAAGGCGGTGCTGCTCGTCGCCAGCACGGTCGTGCTGACCGTGCTGGTGCTCGGCCGGTTCGGCTTCAACCCCAGCACCATGCTGGGCGCCGCCGCCGACGCCAGCGGCTCCTCGGGGTTCCTCCAGCCCGGCGGGCGCTACGGGCAGGAGGTCCAGGGCGACACCGTGCGCACGGTCCTCAACAAGCTGGACTTCATCAGCCTGGCGCTCGCCCTGGTCCTGGGCACGGCGGGCCTGCCGCACATCGTCGGCCGGTTCTTCACCGTCCCCGACGCCCGCGCCGCGCGCCGCTCGGTGAACTGGGCGATCGGCCTCGTCGGCGTCTTCTACCTGATGACGCTGGCGCTGGGCTTCGGCGCCGCCGCGCTCGTCGGCGAGAAGGCCATCTCCGCGCAGGACCCGGCGGGCAACACCGCGGCGCTGCAGCTCGCCCACGAGCTCGGCAGCCACCTGGGCGGCAGGCTCGGCGGCGAACTGCTGCTGGCCTTCATCGGCGCGGTCGCCTTCGCGACGATCCTCGCCGTCGTCTCCGGGCTGGTGCTGGCCTCCTCCACCTCCCTGGCGCACGACTACTTCGGCCATGTGCTGATGCTGGGCCGCCCGCGCGAGTCGCAGGAGGTCGCCGTCGCCCGGGTCGCGGCGCTCCTCATCGGCCTGCTGGCGATCATGCTGGCGGTGGTGGCGCGCAACCTGAACGTCGCGTTCCTGGTGGCCCTGGCCTTCGCCATGGCGGCCTCCGCCAACCTCCCCGCCATCACCCTGTCCCTGTTCTGGAAGCGCTTCACCGCGACCGGCGCCCTCGCCGGGATCTACGGCGGCCTCGGCAGCAGCTTCCTCCTGGTGCTGCTCTCCCCCACCGTCTCCGGCAAGACCGACCCGGAGACCGGCAGGAACCTCTCCCTGCTGCCCGAGGGCATCGACTTCCAGCTCTTCCCGCTGGAGAACCCGGGCCTGGTCTCCATCCCCTTCGGCTTCCTCTGCGCGGTCCTCGGCAGCCTCCTGAGCCGCGAGAAGGCCGAAGCCCAGAGCTACGACGAACTCTCCGTCCGCTCCCTCACCGGCCTGGGCTCCCACCGCCCGTCCTGACGGACCGGCGGGCGGTTCAGCGGGCGGGGTTCAGCCGACGAGCAACTCGATGACTCCCGTCGCGTCCTCTTCGCCGTGTCCGTCGGCGACCCGGCGCTCCATCAACGCCATGTACGGGGTGAGGAGTTCCGGGGTGACGCCCTGCTCCTCCGCCGTGCGCAGGAGCGTCCCGTCGCCCTCGACCATCATGGCGAGGTTGGAGACCACGTCCCGCGTGTAGTCGCCGCTCTCCAGACGCGCGGCCTGCTCGTGGACGCCCTGCGCCATGGCGTTGAGCCAGTCGACGAGCAGCGGGGCGAGGCTCGTGGGCGCGATATCCGACTTGCGGATCAGGGCGAAGGCGTGCGCGACACCGGCGAACATCCCCGTCATCGCGCTCAGCAGGGCGACGTCGTGCAGGGAGGCGGAACCGGGGTCCTCACCGGTGTACTCGGCGCCGGCCGGGACCGACAGCGTCGCCCGGTGCTCGTCGAACAGGGCGCGCGAGCCGCTGTAGAAGACGTACCCGCCGGACTCCGGAACGCCGATCATCGGCGGGATGGCCATGATCCCGCCGTCCAGGAAGCGGGCGCCGCGCTCCTCGGCCCACCTGGCGCGGGCGCGGGCCTCGGCGGGCGTGCGGGTGGTGAGGTCCACCAGGTCCTTGCCGGTCAGATCGATCCCGTCCAGAGCCTGCCCGACCGAGGCGTCGTCGAGGAGGCACACCACCACGAGACCGCTCGCGGCCACCGCCTCGGCCGCCGTCGCGACGGGCTTCGCCCCCTCGGAGGCCAGCGCGTCGGCCTTGCCCGGCGTGCGGTTCCAGACGGTCGGCCGCATCCCCGCGGCGAGCCAGGCGCGGACGAGCGCCGTCCCCATGGCCCCGAGTCCCAGGACGGTGAGCGGAGAATGCTCGAAAGTGTTGTCGTTCATGCGCTCTAGGCTGGTCAGAAGCCCGGAAATGATCAAGTACGCACTTTGAGGTGCGCACTCACCTCGAGGTGAGCGAGCAGGTGGAGGCACCATGACGGTCCCGCGCAGGCCGGGAATGTTCATCTGCGGAATCGACGCCGCGATGGACGTGATCGGCGGGAAGTGGAAGGTGCTGATCCTCTGGGAGCTGACGGAGGGTCCGCGGCGCTTCGGCGAACTGCGCAGATCCCTACGGGGTGTGTCCGAGAAGGTGCTCGCCTCGCATCTACGAGAACTGGAGGCCGACGGCATCGTGCACCGCGTGGCCCATGACGAGGTGCCTCCCCGCGTCGAATACTCGCTGACCCCGCTCGGAGCGTCGCTGAACGAGGCCCTGGAACCGCTCGGCGCCTGGGGCCGTGAACACGTCCTCGGCAGGTGAGAGCGTCACTCCTGCGAGGGCCCCGGGAAATCGACGACTCTGCGGGTGATCGTCGGCCTGGACCGGCCCACCGCCGGGAGTGCGACCGTCTGTTGCTGGAGCCCGGGGCTGTGCAGGGCGGGCGGCCTTTCACCATCTGCTGTGGCTCGCCTACTCCAACGGGATCGGCGAGCGCAGGGTGCGGGAGGTGCTGGAGCGGGTCGGGCTCGGGAACGCCGGAGGCGGAGGATCAGCGGATTCTCGCTCGGGATGACGCAGCGGCTGTTCGTCTCGGAGCAGACGGTGAAGACGCATGTGAGCCGCCTGCTGGGCAAGCTCGGGCTGCGCGATCGCACCCAGGCCGTCGTCTTCGCCTACGAGAGCGGGCTCGTCCGGCCCGGGGCGTCGTGACAGGGGGCCGCGTGCTCCCGGACCCGGGTGATGAGCCTGCCGCTCACCTCCAGGAAGGTGTCCAGTTCCTGGGCGGGGATGTCGGAGAAGAGGCGGAAGGCGTTCTCGCCGAAATCGTCCTGGGCTCTGTTCATCGTCTCGGCGCCCTTGGCGGTCAGGGAGACGAGCATCGCGCGGCGGTCGTTCGGGTGGCGTCTGCGGGTGACGTAGTCGTCGGCCTCCAGGGCGTCGACCAGGCCCGTGATGTTCCGGGGGGTCACGCCGACCAGGTCGGACAGCTCCCGCTGCGTCACGGGACCCCGATGGTGCAGCACCCACAGCACCGACGCCCTCGCCCGTGACAGGCCGTGCTCGGCCAGGCGCCGCTTCACGAACGCGGCGGTGGCCTCGGTCAGTTCGAGCAGGCGCTCGAACGCGCATCGCGCCACGTCCCGAGACCGTTCGTCATCCAGCAGCTTCACTGTGTCGCACCCTCCATTATGGAGAATAACGTGTGAGCTCAGGGGGCGGCCTCCGGGAGCGGGCCGCGCCGCGTCCACGCGTGGACGGCCGCGACGAGTCCCGCCCCGAGGATATAGGGGAGGAGGTCAGGGGCGTGGAAGGTCGAGCCGAACACCAGGCGTGCGAGGAAGCTCTGCTCCGCCCACTCCGCGGGCCACGGCGTCAGCTGGAAGAACTCCACCGCCCAGCACACGCCTGCCGTCGAGGCCAGGAGGAGAAGGGGCTTCATGCGCGGGAGGATCAGCAGGATCAGCAGGCCGATGAGGCACGCGTAAAGCGCGCCTCCGGCGTACTCCCCGGCCTTCCCGAAGCCGATGAGAGTGACCCCGAGTCCCGTCGCGAGGGTCACCGCGATCCCCACCAGCACCGCAAGCCGAAAGCGCAGGGTGTTCATGGCCTGATGAGATGACCGCGGCCCTCCTCCGGTTCGGTCTTTCCGGCACAAGAAGCCTTCCCGGCACAAGAAGAAGGGCCCCGGCTTCCGCCGGGGCCCTTCTGGGAGATCAGGCTTTCGCGGAGTCCGCCGCCGGGACCGCGGCCGGGACCTGCGGGGTGAGGCGGCCGCTGCGGCGCGCCCACACCTCGAAGACCACGGTGGCGAACGGGGGGACCGCCGCGACCAGGGCGAGGACCGTGGTCCAGAAGAACGACCACTTCAGGCGGACCGCGGCCAGGATCGCCACGACGCCGTAGAGCATGAACACCCCGCCGTGCAGCGGGCCGAAGATCTTGACGCCCAGCTCGGTCGTCTCGGGCACGTACTTGAAGTACATGCCGATCAGAAGCCCCGCCCAGGTGAACGCCTCCACGGCCGCGATCACCGAGAAGGCGCGAACGATGAGGCGGTCCCAGCCCTTGTCAGTCACTTCAGGTCCTCTCAGGGGTATGTGGTCGCCGGAAGAACGGCGGGAAGTACCTCGCGCGGGGCTCGGGGGTCGTCAGCACGGCGAAGCCACCGCCAGGATAAGGGCGCTCTCCGGCAGCACCGCTCCGGGGCCGGTGATCGCGGAGAGCGTCATTTCTCTGCTGACGGCAGAGATCCCTGGGCGCCGTCCGGCGGGCGGCCTAGCGTCGGCCGCAACACCGCACCGAGTACCGGGGAGAGACCATGCACACCGCCTCCGAAGGGCCCGCCATCGGCGGATCGCTCGACGACCAGCTGGCCGGACGGCTGCTCCAGCAGCGCATCATCGTCCTGGGCACCGAGGTCGACGACCCGGTGGCCAACCGGATCTGCGCGCAGCTCCTGCTGCTGTCGGCCGAGGACCCGCGCAGCGACATCAGCCTCTACATCAACTCGCCCGGCGGCTCCGTCAGCGCCGGGCTGGCGATCTACGACACGATGCGGCTCATCCCCAACGACGTGAGCACGCTGGTGCTGGGGCTGGCCGCGAGCATGGGGCAGTTCCTGCTGACGGCGGGGACGGCCGGCAAGCGGTTCGCCCTGCCGCACGCCCAGGTGCTCATGCACCAGGGGTCGGCGGGCTTCGGCGGCACCGCCGCCGACATCGAGATCTACGCCGGGCAGCTGGAGCGCATCGGAAGGCTGATGACCCGGCTGACCGCCGAGCACACCGGGCAGCCCGAGGAGAAGGTCGAGCGGGACAGCAGGCGCGACGCCTGGTTCAGCGCCGGCGAGGCCCTGGAGTACGGGTTCATCGACCACATCGTGGAACGCGTCGACGACGTCCGCCCGTCGCTCGTCCGCCAGAAGGTGGGGCTGTGATGAGCCAGTACATGATCCCGACCGTCGTAGAGCGCACGTCCTCCGGGGAGCGCGCCTTCGACATCTACTCGCGGCTCCTGGCCGAGCGCATCATCTTCATCGGCACCGAGATCGACGACGGCGTCGCCAACGTGGTGATGGCGCAGCTCCTCCACCTGGAGTCGGTGAGCGGGGACGTCGACATCAACCTGTACATCAACTCTCCGGGCGGCTCGTTCAGCGCGCTGACCGCCATCTACGACACCATGCACTTCGTCAAGCCCGACGTGGCGACGACGTGCATGGGGCAGGCCTCGTCGGCGGCCGCCGTCCTGCTGGCGGCGGGGACGCCCGGCAAGCGCGCCCTCCTGCGCCACGCGAAGGTGATGCTGCACCAGCCGTCCGGCCAGGCCCGCGGCACCCTGCCCGACCTGGCCGTCCAGGCCCGCGAGGTGGCGACGGTCCGCGCCGAGATGGAGGAGATCCTCAGCCGGCACACCGGCCACCCGGTGGACAAGATCCGCGAGGACACCGACCGCCACCGCACCTTCAACGCGGCCGAGGCCGTCGACTACGGCCTGGCCGACCAGATCATCATCACCCGCTGACCGGCCCCGCGGCCGGGCGGGTCAGGCGGCGAGGCAGTAGGTGTCGCCGGACCTGCGGGCCGGGCGGGCGGTACGGCGGCCGAGTGCGACGTCCAGGCGGATGACGCGTTCGCGGCGGACGCGGTCGGCCGCCAGGTCGCGGCCCACCTCGGCCAGCACGTCGGAGAGCTCGACGCGCAGGGCGTCGCAGACGGCGGCGAGCACCTCGGAAGAGGCCTCCTTGCGGCCCCGCTCCACCTCTGAGAGGTAGGGCATGGAGACCTTCGCGGCCCGTGCCACGTCCTCCAGGGTGCGTCTCTGCTCGCGGCGGTTGCGGCGCAGCACGTCGCCGAGCATCGTCCGCAGCAAGGGGCGGGGTTCTTCTTCGCCACTGACGGCCGGACCCTGCATGCGTCTCTCCTCTTCCGCGCGGCTGCTTTCTTCAGCTGTATCCCGGCGTGCGGTGGCCGGAAAGACCTTTTCGCCTCAGGCGTAGGGCTTCGGGCGGGCCGAGTCCCGCGGCTCGGGTTCTCCACAGATGGCGGGCGGGGGCTCCGGAGAGGGGCGGGGTCCGGCACGATCGGTCACGGGAGCGCCGTCCTTTTCCCGGGGCGCCGTTCGTCGTCATGGCGACACCGAGATTCCGGAGGAACCCGTGAAGTACATGTTGTTGATCTGCGGAGACGAGTCCGCCGCGGAGCACGCCGACGAGGGCTGCGGCGGCTGGTCGGAGGAGATGCTGGAGCGGGGCGTCCTCCAGGGCGGCAGCGGTCTGCGGCCGCCGTCCGAGGCGACGACCGTCCGGGTGCGCGACGACGAGGTGCTGCTCACCGACGGGCCGTTCGCCGAGGCCAAGGAGCAGATCGGGGGCTACTGCATCATCGAGTGCGCCGATCTCGACGAGGCGGTCGAGATCACCTCGCGGCATCCGGCCGCGGGCTACGGCACGATCGAGATCCGGCCCCTCTGGGAGCCGTGAGCGCCCCGGACGACGCCCGGTCGGCGGTCGCCGCGGCCTTCCGCGAGGAGTGGGGCCGGGTCGTGGCGGCCCTGATCCGGGCGACCGGCGACTGGGACCTGGCCGAGGAGTGCGCCCAGGAGGCCTTCGCCCTGGCCCTGCAGCGCTGGGAGTCCGAGGGGGTGCCCCGCCGTCCCGGCGCCTGGCTCACCACGGTCGCCCGCAACCGCGCCGTGGACCGGATCCGCCGCGCCGCCGTCGGCGAGGCGAAACTGAGGGAGGTGGCCGCCGCGGCCCCGTCCGGCGACGCGCGGTCCGGCGGCCGGCCGGACGACGCGATCCCCGACGACGTGCTGCGCCTGATGTTCACCTGCTGCCATCCGGCCCTCGCGCCGGAGGCGCGGGTCGCCCTCACCCTGCGCGCCCTCGCCGGCCTGACGACCGCCGAGATCGCCCGCGCCTTCCTGGTCACCGAACCGGCCATGGCCAAACGCCTGACCAGGGCCAAGCAGAAGATCAAGCACGCCGCCATACCGTTCCGCGTCCCCGGGCCCGCGCAGCTCCCCGACCGGCTCAGGGCCGTCCTGGGCGTGCTCTACCTGTTGTTCAACGAGGGCTACACGGCCTCCTCCGGCGACGAGCTCGTCCGGCGGAGCCTCACCGCCGAGGCCGTCCGCCTCGCCCGCGTCCTCACCCGCCTGATGCCCGACGAGCCCGAGGCCGCCGGCCTGCTGGCCCTCATGCTCCTGCACGACGCCCGGACCCCCGCCCGCACCGGCCCCTCCGGCTCCCTGATCCCCCTGGAGGAGCAGGACCGCACCCGGTGGGACCGCGACCGGATCGAGGAGGGCGTGGCACTCCTCGACCGGACGCTGGCCCGCCGCTCCCCCGGCCCCTACCAGGTCCAGGCCGCCATAGCCGCCTGCCACGCCACCGCCCGCACCCCCGCCGACACCGACTGGCCCCAGATAGCCGCCCTCTACGCCCACCTGGCCCGCCTCACCCCGTCCCCCGTCGTCGAGCTCAACCGCGCCATCGCCATCGCCATGGCCGACGGCCCCGCCGCCGCCCTCCCCCTCCTCGACGCCCTCGACTCCTCAGGCGCCCTCGCCGCCCACCACCTCCTCCCCGCCACCCGGGCCGACCTCCTCCGCCGCCTGAACCGCCCCGCCGAAGCCGCCACCGCCTACCGCCAGGCCCTCGCGCTCGCCCCCACCGCCCCCGAACGCCACTACCTCGCCCACCGCCTCGCCACCCTCCCCCACCCCGACGCCCGCTCCCCCGACCCACCGCACATCCCGTCCACCTGATCCACCGTCCACCTGGCCCACCACGCACCCCGACCACCTGATCAACCGCGCATCCCGCCCTCCCGATCCACCGTGCATCTCATCCGCGATCTCCCCGCTGCTCCTCTATCTGGGCCCGCCGTCCTTCCCCTCCGTGTCCTCTCTTCGCCTCCGCTCACCGCTCGTTCGGAGACGCCTTCTCGGGGGTGCCGTTCTGCGTTGTCTCGCGCAGAAAGACGAAATTCGTGGTGGAGGGGGTGTCCTGCGGCGAGGGGTCCGTTCGTCGGGGGGATGACGGATGTGAACGGGCACCGGGATCGGGCGCCGGACGCGAGGGAGGACAGCGTGGACGTGGGCGAGGCGGAGACCAGGGATCAGATCGCGGGTGAGAGGGAGGAGCTGGCGGAGTTGTTGGGCGGGCTTCCGGCGGAGGCCTGGGACGCGCCGAGCCTGTGCGAGGGGTGGCGGGTGCGGGAGGTGGTCGCGCACATGACGATGCCGTACCACTCGTCGACCGGGAGGTTCTTGAAGGGGATGATCCGGGCCCGGGGCGACTTCAACCGCATGGCCGACCGTTACGCGCGGCAGGACGCCGAGAGGTACACGCCGGAGGAGTTCACCGCGATGTTGCGGGAGAACGCCCGCTTTCCCTGGAAGCCCCCGGGCGGCGGTTATGCGGGGGCGCTGTCCCATGACGTGATCCACGGTCTGGACATCACCGTGGCGCTGGGGCTCGACCGCCGCGTCCCCCGCGAACGGCTTCTCATCGTCCTGGGGGGCTCGGACTCTCCGCGCAGCCGGAAGTTCTTCGGTACGGATCTGACCGGAGTGCGCCTCCAAGCCGACGACATGGACTGGTCCCTGGGCTCTGGCCGGCCCTTGAGCGCCCCCGCCCAGGATCTCCTTCTCGTCCTGTGCGGCCGCCGGCTTCCGCCCGGTCACCTCCATGGCGCCCCTGCTCCCCGCTTCACCGCCCCCTGACCGCTCCCTGACCGCCCGCGGGCGGTCAGGGAGCCGGGACGGCGGGACGCGGTGCCGGGCGGGGTGCGGCTTTCGGCGGACGGAGGGGCTGTCCCGGGGTGGTTGATCCTTTTATGATCGACTCGGGGGCGGTGACGGGCCGTCCCCGTTCGCGTTCATGGCACGACACCTTCGGAGCCGCCGCATGTCCTCTGCGCAGACCGGTCCTTCCGCCTTCAGTGGGGAAGGCGCGCTTCCCCTGTCGGGGTTGGAGCTTCTGACGACCACGCGCGCCGTGCGCAAGCGGCTGGATCTCGAACGGCCCGTCTCCGACGACGTGTTGCGGGAGTGCGTGCGGATCGCGCTTCAGGCGCCTGCGCCGTCCAACCAGATCTCGGTGCGCTTCGTCGTCGTCACCGATCCCGAGGTGCGGCGGAGGCTCGGTGAGCTCTACCAGGCCGGGTACGACGTGTACCGGCAGCTGGACGGCATCTACATCGGGAGCATCGCCAAGGAGGGGGCCGAGCGGGAGCAGCAGGAGCGGACCGCGGTCTCGGCGGACCGGCTCGCCGAGATCATGCCGGAGGTCCCGGCCATCGTCGTGGGCTGCGTGGCCGGGCGCGCCGACGGCCTGGGGTCCTGGGTGACGGCGTCGCTCCTCGGCGGGGCCATGCCCGCGCTGTGGTCGTTCATGCTCGCCGCGCGCCTGCACGGCCTGGGCACCTGCTGGACGTCCGTGCACCTCCAGCAGGAGAAGGCGGTCGCCGAGCTCCTGGGCATCCCCTTCGACGGCGTCACCCAGGTGATGCTCACCCCCGTCGCCCACTACACGGGCGAGACCTTCAAGCCGGTCGACCGCCCCGACCCCGACACCGTCATCCACTGGAACCGCTGGCAGGACTGACCCGCCCGAAACCACCGGAGGACCCGCCCGCCGGGGACCACCGGCAGGACCGACCCGCCGGAACCGCCGGCGGGGCCGATCCGTCGGTCGTCGGGCGCGGTCATTCCGCTGGGTAGACGCGCAGGACCTTTCCCTTGGCGTCGGCGGCCAGGTAGCCGCCGCCGTGCTCGTCGGCCAGGTAGACGAGCATGGCGGGTCTGCCTCCGCCGAACGTCCAGGCGGGGTCGATCGTGATGTAGCGGTTGTCGGGGTCGGGGACGTTGAGTTTCCGGTCGGCGGTGCGCAGGAGGCGGGGGACGGTGCTCCAGTCGAACGCGCGAAGGCTCATGGAGTTCCCGTCGCCGCTGCCGCTTCCCTGCCGCTGGACCTTGCCGTTCCGGTAGAGGTACCTGTCCGCCGCCTTGCTCCTGCCGGGCACGGGCACGTCCGCGTAGGCGTACTCCTCGTAGACGCTGAAATCGGTGAACCGGTCGTTTCCCGTCGCCTTCTCGAAGGCGTCGATGACGCCGCGGATGCCCGCCGGAGTCAGCAGGGTCGCGGGCCGCCCGCCCTCCCCGGGAGGATCGTCCTCGGCGGCCGCCGCGGGCGCGGACCGTGAAGGCTCGGGCGCGGAAGGCGGCACATCCGCCCCGTCCACTCCGTTTCCCTCGAATTCTTCCAGCAGCGTGCCGCCGCCGAACATCAACGCGAGCACCAGCCCCCCGGCTCCGACGAGCATGAGCGGCGCCCGGCGCCGAGGCGCCGCCGCGGAAACCGGACCCGCCGGATGAGTGGCCGGTCCCCCCGGGAAGACGGCCCCACCCGCAGGATGCGTGGACGGCCCGCCGGGAAAGGCGGCCCCACCCGCAGGATGCGCAGAGGATCCACCGGAGAAGGCGTCCCCGCCCGCCGAAAACGCGGACGGGCCGCCTGGAAAAGCACCCGCAGGATGCCCAGACGACCCACCGGAGAAAGCGGCCCCGCCCGCAGGAAACGCGGACGGGTCGCCCGGAAGGGCGGCACCACCCGCAGGGTGGGTGGGTCGGCCGGCCGGGAAGGCGGGCGGGGTCGGGGGAGCCGTCGGTTCCGGGTGGGCGGGGGGTGCGGTTTCGGCGCGGGCGAGGAGCTGGTCCAGGGCGGGGGCGTCGGGGCGGGCGGACGGGTCGGGGACGAGGAGGGCGGCGAGGGCCTCGGTGAGGGGGCCGGCGTGGCGGGGGGCGGGGATCCGCGCGGTCATGACGGCGGCGAGGGTGGCGGCCAGGGTGGTGCGGCGGACGGGGTTGTGGCCTTCGACCGCCACGTACAGCAGCATGCCGAGGGACCACAGGTCGGAGGCGGGGTCGCCCTCGTGGCCGTGCAGGCGCTCGGGGGCGATGTACTCGGGGGAGCCGACGAGGCCTCCCGTCGCGGTCACCCGTGACGCCTCTTCGAGGACGGCGATGCCGAAGTCGGTGAGGACGGGGCTGCCGTCGGCGCGCAGCAGGACGTTCCCCGGTTTGATGTCGCGGTGGCAGATGCCCGCCCGGTGCACGGCCTGGAGCGCCGCGAGGACGCCGCGGCCCGTCCGTGCCGCCTCGGCGGGGGTCATGGTCCCCCGGGCGAGGCGGTCCTGGAGGGATTCGCCGCGGACGAGCTCCATGACGAGCCACGGGTACGGCATGTCCGGCTCATCGATGATGTGGTGGATCGTCACCACGTGGGGGTGGTCGATCCGCGCCAGCGCCCGCGCCTCCCGCAGCACCCGTTCCCGGTACATCCCGGCGAGCGCCTCGTCCGGCGGCGCCTCGCCGCCGCCCGGGCGCACCTCCTTGAGCGCGACCTCCCGGTGGAGCGCCAGGTCCCGCGCGCGCCAGACCGTTCCCATCCCGCCGCTGCCGAGCCGCGCCAGCAGCTCGAAACGGCCGTCCACCACGTTCCGCCCGGAAGTCACGCGCAAAGCCTAGAGCCCGAATCCTCCATCTTTCAGGACGAGTTATCCGAAACAAGATCGAAAGTCGTTGAACGCCGCCGACCCCTCCCCTAAACTTTCCGCGCAAATTACAACGTTCCCTCCCTTCATCCAGCTACCCCATCGTGTTGGAGGTTCCGGTCTTGGCGGACTCCGTCCCCCCGCGTTCTCTGGACTCCCTGCTGAACCAGAGCACCCCCTACGCTCCGCAGAGCCAGGAGGAGCAGGCACGGCGGCTGGCCGCCGCGAGCCCGGCGGGCGCCGCCGACCCGGGCGCGGCGCCCGAGCGGTCCGCCCCGCGGCCCGAGCGGCACCTGTCCGAGCTGTCCACGGCCTTCGTCCCCACGGTCCGCGAGGCGGGCCCGAACGACCGGCCCGAGTACCAGCTGCGGGAGATGGTCGACGGCACCGCGGGCCTGGCCGTCTACACCTCGCTGGAGCTCCTCAAGGAGCGGCTCGGCGCGGACCAGCCGTGGGCCGAGGCACCGCTGATCGAGCTCCTCTACATCGTGGGCAGGGACAAGATCGGCGTCGTCCTCAACCCGCACCTCATGACCGACGAGGCGACCGACGAAGCAGCGGAAGGCACGGTATGAGCTCCGAGATCAACGTCGTCTACGCCGACATCCTCGACTCCTCCTCCGTCTTCAAGACCCAGGGGGCGAACTACGACAAGATCGTGCCGAAGGACATCGGCGCCGTCCCCCAGGTGACCGAGTCCTCGCTCGGCGACGCCATCACCCGGGTCCTGGAGGCCATCTCCACCCTGCACGACTCCCTCGGGTCCTCCATGCAGATCCACGGCGACAAGCTGAAGGCCGTCCACGACCGCTACCGGGACACCGAGGACGACATCGACGACCTCATGCGGAGCATCGACGACCCCTCGACCATCCAGCCGCGCGTGGGCTACTGACCTCAGGAGAGCGAGATGGCACCGAAAGAAGCGGCTCCCGTCCCCGCCGGCGTGCAGGCGGTCGGCGAAGACCTGTCCCTCGGCGTGGACATCCGCGGCCTGGCCGCCCTGGCCAACAAGCTCTACGGCTACGTGCCGCCGAGCGAGGAGGTCGTGGACGCCATCGAGAAGTCCGTGAAGAAGCTCGTCACCGACGCGGGCTGGAAGGGCGACGACGCCAACAACTTCCAGGACGCCTGGGGCGAGGACGCCTCCGACGCCAAGAAGCTCTCGATGTTCACCGAGGACGCCGCCTTCGAGCTCGACCAGCTGGCGACCGCCCTCTCGGAGCTCCAGCTGTCGATCAACGACCGGGCCGGCGAGTTCAAGACCAAGGCCCAGGCGGCCAAGGAAGACGACCCCATGGCCAGCCAGACCGCCGAGAACGAGGCGTACCGGATCTGGATCGACGGATTCCACCAGGCGCGGAAGCTCCAGAAGGAGTGCGCCGGACGCCTGGTCGGCCTCTACTCCGGCGGCGAGGACGGCTGGTCGGTCATGAACACCACCAAGACGCTCTCGGACGACAAGAACCTCTCGCAGGGCCTGCGGGACCGGCTCAACCACGTCGAGGACGAGCTCGACGACGGCCTGCCCGACGACGACTTCGACTGGGCGGGCTTCGCCGGCTGGGTCGGGGGCGGCGCCGGGATCGGCGCGGCCATCGGCGCCCCCTTCGGCGGCGTCGGGGCGCTGCCGGGCGCCACCGTCGGCGGCCTCATCGGGCTGGGCGCCGGTGTCGTGGTCGGCGGCGGCGGCTGGCTCGTCGACCAGATCGACGACTGGTTCTGACGGGACGCCGGTGAATCCTCTTCTCAGCGCCGTCGGCCCCCTCTGCCTGGGCCTCCTGTGCGTCATCTCCGGCGCCCGGCTCAGAAGGGGCCTGGGCGACGTCCAGGCCTCCCGCAGGGACCGCGTCGCCGCGGCCCGCGTCCCCCTGGAGGTGCGCGTCCGGGCGGGCAACGCCGGACTGCTGCTCGGGGCGTCCTTCCTCGCCCTCGCAGCCCTCTGCCTCGACCCCGGCCCGTTCATCCTGGCGCCGATCGTGCTCTGCGTCCTCCTCGGCTTCCCCTTCTACTCCCGCCACAAGGCGCTCCGGGAGGCCGCCGAGGAGGCGCTGCGGGCGGATCGGGCCGGCTGACGAGAGCCGGACACGCTCCGCACCCGGCGATTACCTAGAGTAAGAGCCATGGAGGATGCGGAGCGGGAACGGATCATCGCCGTGGCGATACGGCTGTTCGCCGACCTGGGGTTCGACGGAACCCCGTGGCGGCTGATCGCCGACACGTCGGGGATCGGCGTGGAGGAGCTGACCGAGCGGTTCGGGAGCAAGGCGATCCTCTACCGGGAGGTGATGCTGCGGATCCAGGCGGCCGAGCGCGAGGCGCTGGAGGCGGCGACCGCCACGTTCACCCCGACCCGGCAGGGGGTCATCGACCTGGTCGACGCCTACCTGGACTTCCACGTCGACCACCCCGAGATCATCTCCCTGTGGCTCCAGCGCTGGATGGGGGACGCCGCCGACATCCCCGACATGGAGGAGCAGGTGCGCTCCCTGTCGGCCATGATGGCGGCCGCGGTGCAGGACGTGGCGGTGCCCGACATCGACCCGGAGTACCTGATCTGGACGATCGTGTGGTGCGTGCACGGGTTCCTGTCCGGCGGCATCCAGCATCCCGGCCCCCACCGCTACCACGCCCGCGGCGAGCCCCTCGGCATGGAGGCGCTGCAGCGGTTCCGCGCCCACCTGCACGCCCTGATCACCCGCATCACGGTCCCGCAGGGCGGCGGGCTCGGCTGACCGGCGTCATTCCGCGTCGCGCGCCACCTTCAGCGCCCACAGGAAGAGCGGGATCTGGAGCGGCAGCCGGGCGTAGGCGACGGTGCGCAGCGGGGCGGGGCGGGTCCGCCAGTCGATCGCCATCTTGATGTTCGCCGGGAAGACCGCGGCGAACAGCCCCGCCGCCGCCAGCGCCCCGAGCTTCCGCGTCCCGGGGGCCGCCACGGCCGCGGCGCAGGCCAGTTCGGCGACGCCGCTGAGGTACGTCCAGGTGCGCGGCCCGCCGGGCAGGCTCTGGGGGACGATCCGGTCGAACGGGCGGGGCGCCGCGAAGTGCAGGGCTCCCATGCCCGCGAGCAGAGTCACCAGATTCCGCGTCGAGGCAGCGTTCATGCGCCCATTGTTCACTTCTTGGACGGAGGAGAGAAGAACGGCGGGGCGAACTCGTTGTGGCGACACGTACTGAGCGCCCGGTATGTTACGGCGGACGGAACCGAGCTCCGGGAGGCAGAACGTGGCGGGACCGATGACGGCCGGAGAGCCGCGCGCCGAGGACGCCTTCGACGTGGAGGCCGTGCACCGCTGGCTGTCCGAGCGCCTTCCCGGCCTGCCGGGGCCGCCGGAGGTGCGGCAGTTCGGCGGCGGCTCGTCGAACCTGACGTTCCTGCTGGCCTACCCCGACCGGAAGCTGGTGCTGCGCCGCCCCCCGCACGGCCGGAAGGCCGCGTCCGCCCACGACATGGGCCGCGAGGTCACCGTCCAGCGCGGGCTCGCCCCGTTCTGGCCGATGGTGCCGCGGGTGTACGGGTTCTGCGAGGACCCCTCGGTGATCGGCGCCGAGTTCTACGTCATGGAGCACCTGGCCGGCGTGATCCTCGGCGCCGACCTCCCGCCGGGCGTCGAGCTCGGCCCGGCGCGGGCGCGCGCCCTGGGCGAGACGGTGATCGACACCCTGGCCGACCTGCACAGCGTGGACGTCGAGAAGGCGGGGCTCGCCGCGCTCGGCAAGGGCCCGGGGTACGTGCGCCGCCAGATCGAGGGCTGGTCGCGGCGCTGGCTCGGCGCGGCCACCGACGACGCCCCCGACGCCGGGCCGCTGCTGGCCTGGCTGGACGAGCGGCAGCCCGACGACGTCGCCGCCCGGATGCTGCACGGCGACTGGAAGCTCGACAACCTCGTGCTCGACCTGGACGGCCCCGACCCGCGCGTCGTCGGCGTCCTGGACTGGGAGATGGCCACCGTCGGCGACCCGCTGATGGACCTGGGCGCGTCCATGGCCTACTGGGTCACCGCCGACGACGACCCCTTCTTCGCCCTGCTGCGCCGCCAGCCCTCCCACCTGCCCGGCATGCCCACCCGCGAGGAGATGGTCGCCCGCTACCTGGCGCGCACCGGCCTGCCCGGGGACGGCTGGGTCTTCTACGAGGTCTACGGCCTGTTCCGCCTCGCGGTCATCGCCCAGCAGATCTGGGCGCGCTACCGGGCCGGGCAGACCACCAACCCCGCCTTCAAGGACTTCGGCTCCGCCGTCGCCGTCCTCGTCGACCGCGCGACGCGGCTGATCCCGGGGCGGGGATGAGCGGCGGCACGGCGGTGCGCGGGGAGGGCCGCGAACGCATCCTCGCCGCGGCCACCGACCTGTTCGCCCGCCAGGGGTACGAGGCCACCGGCACCCGGCAGATCGCCGAGGCCGCGCAGGTCACCAAGGGCGCCCTCTACCACTGGTTCGACTCCAAGCAGCATCTGCTCATCTGCATCTACCGCGACCTCCTCGCCGAGCAGACCGGCAGGCTGGCGTCCATCGCCGCCGGCGACGCCCCCGTCGGGCGGCGGCTGCACGACGCGGTGTTCGACCTCGTCGAGCACGTCGCCGAGCACTTCGAGCCGCTGACCGTCTGGGCCCGTTCGACGCACCTGCTGGACGGCGAGCCGGCCGAGGCGATCCGCGCCGACCGCCGCCGCTACCACCAGATGTTCCGCGGCCTCCTGGCCGAGGGCCAGGAGGCCGGCGCCGTCCGCCGCGACGTCTCGGCGAGCGTCATGGCCCACGGGTTCCTCGGCACCGTCAACAACGTCCACACCTGGTTCGGCGCGGACGGCCCGCTCACCCACCGGCAGGTGGGACGCCAGCTCGCCGTGCTCTTCCTGGACGGGCTGCGGCCGCCGAAGCGATGATCACCACTTCGTCCCCCGACAACCCGTCACGGCGGACTTGACGCATTCCAGCACGGTTCCCGCGGGCGATTCAGTAATCTGCCCCCCATGGGAGTGGTCGGGACCTGGCGCGTCCCCGGATACGTCGAGGTGCGGGAGCTGGGCAGCGGGCCGGGAAGACGCACGGTCCTGGTCCGGCACCGCAGCTCCGGCAAGCCTTATGTCATCAAGTACCTGGCCTCGACGAACCCGGCGACCCGCGGCAGGTTCGAGGACGAGTCGGCGCTCGTCCAGCAGATCTTCAGCCCGTACGTGGCGCGCTGGTACGGGCACCTGGACGAGGGCCCCGTCTCGGCGATCCTGCTGGAGGCCGTCGACGGCGTCCCGCTGCGGGACGTCCTCACCTGGCACGGGCACCTGTCGCCCGAGGCGGCGCTGGCGGTGCTCAAGAGGTCGCTGCTGGGGCTGCAGGAGGCGCACTCCCGGGGCGTGGTGCACCGCGACTGCAAACCCGCGAACATCCTGGTGCGCCGGAACGGGCTGAGCAAGCTCGTCGGCTTCGGCGTCAGCACGCTGGCCGGGGAGCGGCGGCACTCGGGCACCCCCGCCTACACGGCGCCGGAGCAGTGGCTGAACGCCTCCGCCGTCCCGGCGACGGACGTCTACGCCGTCACCTGCGTCTTCTTCGAGTGCCTCACGGGCCGTCCGCCCCTGGACGGCACGCTGGAGGCACACCTGTCGACGCCGGTCCCCCTCGACCACGTGCCCGAGCCGCTGCACGACCTCGTCCTCAGCGGCCTCGCCAAGAGCCTCCTGCACCGCCCCTCCAGCGCGGCGGCCTTCGCGGCCGACGTGGAGAAGCGCGCCCTGGCCCTCTACGGACCCGAGTGGGAGCGCCACGGCATCACCCTCCTCGGCGGCCTCGCCGGCAGCCTGGCGCCCCTCCTTCCGGAGGCGGAGCCGGACCCGGCCCGCTGAATCCGGAGCCGGCCCGCTGAGACCGGGCCGGATCCGTTGAAGCGGGGCCGGATTCCGAAGCGGGGCCGGGTCCGCCGCTCCGTCGGGGGCGTGCGGCTCAGGCCGCGATGGCGGCGTGCATCTCCCACACCAGGATCTCGGCGTCCGCCGCGGCGGTGACCCGCTGGCCGCCGGTGGCGGTGAGGCGCACCGCGTCCCCGGTGCCCAGGGCTCCGGCGCCTTCCAGGTTCACCTCGCCGCGCGGGACGAACAGGTGCAGGTAGGGCGCCTCGGGCAGCTGCACGCTCTGCCCGGCCTGGAGGCGTGCGGCGTACAGGCCCGCGTAGCGGTTCTTGATCCGGATGGCCGCGGCGTCGCGGTGCTTGTCCATGCCGGACGCGACCGGCACGAGGCCGCCCTTGAGGAGCTCGTCGCCGATCTCCAGCTGCTCGTAGCCGGGCGCGATGCCCGCCTCGTCGGGGACGACCCACATCTGCACGAAGTGCACCGGCTCGTCGTGGGCGTCGCCGCCCTGCAGCCGCCAGGAGTCGTTCTTCTCCGAGTGCCGGATGCCGGTGCCCGCGCTCATCCGCTGGGCGAGGCCCGGGTAGATGACGCCATTGTGCCCTTCGGAGTCCTGGTGGACCAGCGAGCCCTGGAGCACCCAGGTGACGATCTCCATGTCCCGGTGCGGGTGGGTGTCGAAGCCGGTGCCGGGCCGCACGACGTCGTCGTTGTTGACCAGCAGCACGCCGTGGTGGGTGTTGGCGGGGTCGTGGTGGTGGCCGAAGGAGAAGGAGTGCCGGGAGGTCAGCCAGCCGGCCTCGGTGGGGAAGCGCTCGGCCGAGCGGCGGATGTCGACCTGCGGGGTCGGGGTGCCTGCCATCGTGCCCTCCTGGAAAGATGACGTGTCATGTACCTGCCCCAACATATCCGCCCCGTCGCTCATTCCACAAGATGACATGTCATCCAACGGCTAGAGTGCGAGCATGAGCGACATCCGGTGGCTGGACGACGACGAGCAGCGCGCCTGGCGTGCCTACCTGCGCCTGCAAGGGAGCCTCGGCGCGGAACTGAACCGGCGGCTCCAGGCCTCCTCCGGCCTGTCCCTCGCCGACTACGACGTCCTCGTCCGCCTCACCGACGCCCCGGACGGCAGGCTGCGCCCGTACGAGCTGCAGCGCGAGCTCCACTGGGAGCAGAGCCGCCTCTCCCACCACCTCGGCCGCATGCAGAAACGCGGCCTCGTCCGGCGCGAGGAGTGCGACGAGGACAGGCGCGGCGCCTACGTCCTGCTCACCGAGGCCGGCCGCGAGGCGATCACCCAGGCCGCCCCCGACCACGTCGAGACCGTCCGCCGCCTCTTCATCGACGCCCTGTCGCCCGAGCAGCTCCGCGCCCTGGAAGGGCTCGCCGTCCAGGTCCTCGCCCGCCTGGAGGACCCCGCCGGGGAGAGGGCCTGACGGCGCGCGGCCCGGCTCAGGCCTGCCGGGAGGCGAGCTCGATCACGGTGATGTCCGAGGGCGCGCCGACCCGGACCGGCGGACCCCACGCGCCCGCGCCCCGGGAGACGTACAGCTGGGTGTCC
Source organism: Actinocorallia libanotica (assembly GCF_039525175.1). Classification (NCBI taxonomy): domain Bacteria; kingdom Bacillati; phylum Actinomycetota; class Actinomycetes; order Streptosporangiales; family Thermomonosporaceae; genus Actinocorallia; species Actinocorallia libanotica. The sequence goes on along the minus strand of NZ_BAAAHH010000008.1, from coordinate 137,051 downwards.
TCGTAGCGCTCCAGCCCGGCCAGGGTGGGGTTGGCCAGCCCGGCGACGTAGTTGAAGGGCCACAGCTGCCCGCCGTGGGTGTGCCCGGACAGCTGGAGGTCCACGCCGTGGCGGACGGCGTCGTGGACGACCACCGGCTGGTGGGCGAGCAGCACGGCGGCGCGCGTGCGGTCGCGGTCGCCCAGGGCGCGGGCGAAGTCCGGGCCCTGCCCGTCGTCCTCGCCCGCCACGTCGTTGACGCCGGCGAGGTCGAAGCCGGGCAGCTCGACGCGGGCGTTGGGCAGCAGGCGCAGGCCGAGCCCCTGGACGTGCTCGACCCACTGCCCCGCGCCGGAGATGTACTCGTGGTTGCCGGTCACGAAGTAGGCGCCGTGCCGGGCGCGCAGCCCGGCCAGGGGCGCCACGGCCGGCGCCAGGTCCTCGACGTTCCCGTCGATGAGGTCGCCGACGACGGCGATCGCGTCCGGCTGCGTCGCGTTGATCGTGTCGACGACCCGCTGGGCGAACCCGCGGCCCAGGACCGGGCCGAGATGGATGTCGCTGACGACGGCGATCCGGAAGCCGTGCGCGCCGCGCGGCAGCTTGGCCAGCGGGACCGTCAGGCGCTTCACCTTCGGCCCGCGGAGCGTTCCGTACGCGCCGTACCCGACCGTTCCGAGCGCGGCCGCCGTGGCCGTGCCCGCCACCACGCGGGAGACGAAGAGCCGCCGCGAGGGCTCCTCGGCGTTCTTCGGCTCGCCGGCCGGGGGCTCCGCCGCCTCCGCCGGGGGCGCCTCCCCCGCCGGAACCGGCACGAGCTCCGGCACCTTGGCCTCGCGCGGCGCCTCCTTCCCGCGCGTCAGCCGCATCAGCAGCGGCCGGACCAGCTCGCCGACGGCCAGGGCCAGCAGGAGGTACAGGAAGACGGCCAGCCACAGGTAGCCCGGCCAGGCGATGACCCGCACCACCTCGAACGGCAGCACCGTCCGCCCGCCGACGAAGGTGGCGACGACCAGCAGCGGCAGCGCGATCATCGCGATCCGCCCCGTCCGCCGCGCGACCGATCCGGGAGCCGTCGTGTCCCTGACGAGCCGCCGCCACACGTACCAGTGCAGCACCCCGATCAGCGTCAGGATGACGACCGCGACCAGCACGAAGACGACGAACACGACAACACCGTTCTTTTGGTCCAGGGGGTGGGGCGCGGTGGGGAAGGCCTCGCGAGGCGACTTCCGTGCGCGCCTTCAGGAGAACGCCCCCGTCTGTTCTCGGGTTCCCATATGTGGACGATCTCAATCACTTCCCGGCAACGGCGGACGTCACGGCGCTCCGCCACCCCCGCTGACCAGGGAAGAAAGCACTATGTGTGCGTTTTCATATAAGTTTGTACGTTTTAGTGAAAATTCCCACGGGCACAAGTCGGCGCATGGTGAGTACTCCGCAAAGACAGGCCAAAGAAGCGTCTCAGAGTAAGACGACCGGACTGCTCGCACGGCTGGGACTGGCCGTACGCGGGCTCCTCTACCTGCTGATAGGGCTGCTCGCCCTGCGTATCGCCTTCGGTTCCGGCGGAGGCGAGGAGGCCGACAACTCGGGCGCCGTGCAGACGCTGGCGCGGCAGCCGGGCGGGGAGATCCTGCTGTGGCTGGTCGTCGTCGGGCTGGCGGGACTGACGGTGTGGCGGCTCGCCGAGGCCGCGTTCGGAGCGGCCGGCCTCGACGGGCACAAGGCGTCCGAGCGGCTCGGCTCCCTGGCGCGCGGCGTCTTCTACGCCTTCCTGTTCGTCACGACCCTGCTGTTCACCCTCGGCGCCGGCGACCAGAAGTCCAGCGACTCCCAGTCCAAGGACCTCACCGGCCAGGCCATGCACGACATCCCCGGCGGGCGCTGGCTCGTCCTCCTCGTCGGGATCGGCCTCATCGCCGTCGCGGGCCTCATGGCGTGGCGCGCCCTCTCCGACAAGGACTTCATGGACAAGCTCACCGTCACCGGCAGGGCCCGCGAGATCGTCGAGAAGCTCGGCATGGTCGGCTACACGGCGCGCTCCACGGTCTACGTCGGCGCCGGTGTCTTCCTCGCCTACGCCGCCCTCACCTTCGACCCCGACAAGGCCAAGGGCATCGACGGCACCCTCCGCGAGCTGGCCGACGCGCCCGCCGGGCCCTGGCTCCTGACCGTCCTCGCCCTCGGCCTCGCCGTCTTCGGCGTCTACTCCTGCTGCGAGGCCCGCTGGCGCCGCGTCACCCCCGGCTGACCTCCCCCGAGGCGTTCAGGCGGAACGCCTTGAGGGCCAGGTGGAGGAGGAGGCGGTCCGCGCCGGACTCCAGGTCCAGGCCGGTGAGCGCCTCGATGCGCGACAACCGGTAGTACAGCGTCTGGCGGTGCACGGACAGGGCGGCGGCCGCCCGCTGGACGTGGCCGGCGTGGTCGAGATAGACCTCGGCGGTGTGCAGCAGGACCGCTCGGGCCGGGGCCAGCAGCGGGAGCAGGACCGGGTCGGCGAGCGGGACTCCGGGAGCGGGTGCGGGCAGCTCGGCGATCAGCCGGTAGGCGCCCAGCCCGCCCCAGTCGGCCACCGGGCCCAGCCGGGGTTCGGCACGTGCCGACCTCAGCGCCAACCGCGCCTCCCGCCAGGAATCCGCCGCCTCCGACAGCCCGGCCCGGCCTCCTCCCACTCCGGCGAGCGCCCCGGGGTCCGCGAGGAGGGACATGGCGGTGGCGCAGGCGGGAGAAACGTCCGCGGGATCCGCCAGCGGGACGAGGAGCGCCAGCCCGTCATCGCCCCGGTACGTCAGGACGTCATGCGAAAGCCGCGCGGGAACGCGGCCGGGAGCCGGACTCACCACGGCGACCGCGACCGGCACCGCAGCGGCCGGATGCGCCATGGCGGTGAGCGCGCGGGCTCCCTCGGCACGTTCGGCGGCCGAAGCCGACAGCAGCCGGGCGAACGCGCGCGGCGCCGCCTGCCCCTTCCAGACGTCTGCGGCCAGCAGCTCCCCCGCCTGGGCCGCCAGGTCCATGGCCTGCGCCAACCGGGGGTCGCCGAGATCCACGGACCCGTCGTCCAGCAGCCACAGATAGCCGTAGGCCTCGTTCCCGTGCCGCGCCGGAAGGCACAGCCGGGCGCGCACGCCCGTGGCGGGATCGGCGGGGGTGCGGACCGGCTCCGCGGCCCGGGCTATCCCGAAGCCCTCGAACCAGGCACGGACCTGCGCGGAGGAGCGGCGGCTGAGGATCGAGCGGGCGCGCACCGGGTCCAGCTCGTCCTCGTGGGAGCTGAAGGCGATGAGCGTGAACTCCCTGTCCTCCAGCGTCACCGGCGCCCCGAGCAGCCGCGACACCTCGTCCACGAGGCTCTGATAGTCGATCACCCCACCTCCCTTCAGACAAATGTATGACGGATCCCGCGCCAGGTCATGACCGCTGTCGATGGCCGCCCCGCACCGCGGAACCTAGGTTCGAAGCAGCCGCATCCACCGCTTCACCTGGAGGCCACCGTGCTCGGACCTCTGCTGCTGGCCGCCTCCGGCAGCGACCGGATCCGCCGCTTCGTCAGCGGCGCCCCGATGACCCGTCCCGTCGTCGACCGGTTCATCGCGGGCGACGCGCTGCCCGACGCCCTGGCGACCGTGCGCGCCCTGGCCGCCCGGGGCATCGACGTCACCCTCGACCATCTGGGCGAGGACATCACCGAGGTCTCCCAGGCCCACCGGAGCCGCGACGCCTACCTCGCCCTGCTGGACGCGCTGGGCGCCGAGGGGCTGGGCGACCGCGCCGAGGTCTCGGTGAAGCTGTCGGCGTTCGGCCAGTCCCTGCCGGGCGGCCGGAGACTGGCCCTCGAAGGCGCCCGCGCGGTCTGCGCGAAGGCCGCGGAGATCGGCACCACGGTGACCCTCGACATGGAGGACCACACCACCGTCGACTCCACCCTGGCGATCCTCGCGGAGCTGCGCCGCGACTTCCCCCGCACCGGCGTCGCCGTCCAGGCCGCCCTGTTCCGGACGGAGCAGGACGTCAGGGCGCTGGCCTCATCGGGTTCCCGGGTCCGCCTCGTCAAGGGCGCCTACAAGGAGCCCGCCTCGGTCGCGCACCAGCGCAGGCAGGACGTCGACCGCGCTTACGCGCGCTGCCTGAACACCCTCATGGCCGGCGAGGGCTACCCGATGGTCGGCTCCCACGACCCGCGCGTCATCGACCTGGCCCTGAAGCTGGCCGAGCGCTACGGCCGAGCGCCCGACTCCTATGAGTTCCAGATGCTCTACGGCATCCGCGACGGCGAGCAGCGCCGCCTTGCCGCCGAGGAGGGCCGCCGGGTCCGCGCCTACATCCCCTACGGCTCCGACTGGTACGGCTACTTCATGCGCCGCCTGGCCGAACGCCCGGCCAATCTCGCCTTCTTCCTCCGTTCCCTCCTCACCCGCGCCTGATCGGAGATCCCCATGGACGCCATCACCCACGTGCCCGCGCCCGTCAACGAGCCCGTGCACTCCTACGCGCCCGGCAGCCCCGAGCGGACCCGCCTGGAAGGCGAACTCGCGAAGCTCTCGGCGGGCGGCGTGGAACTGACCTGCACGATCGGCGGGGAGCGCCGGATGGCGGGCGGCGAACGCATCCCGGTCGTGCAGCCCCACCGGCACGCCGAGGTCCTGGGCGTCACCGCCAACGCCGACCACGCCGACGCGCGCGCCGCGGTCGAGGCGGCCCGCGCGGCCGCCCCCGGCTGGCGCGAGCTGGGCTTCGACGACCGCGCGGCGGTGCTGCTGCGCGCCGCCGACCTGCTGACCGGCCCGTGGCGGGAGACGATCGCCGCCGCGACCATGCTCGGCCAGTCCAAGACCGCCCAGCAGGCCGAGATCGACGCCCCCTGCGAACTCGCCGACTTCTGGCGCTTCAACGCGCACTACGCCCGGCAGATCCTCGCCGAGCAGCCGGAGTCCTCCCCCGGGGTGTGGAACCGCGCCGACCACCGCCCGCTGGAGGGCTTCGTCTACGCGGTCACCCCGTTCAACTTCACCGCGATCGCCGCGAACCTGCCGACCGCGCCCGCCCTGATGGGCAACACCGTGGTGTGGAAGCCCTCCCCGACCCAGCAGCTCGCCGCGCACCTCACGATGGCGCTGCTGGAGGAGGCGGGCCTGCCGCCCGGCGTCATCAACATGGTCACCGGCGACGGCCTCGCCGTCTCCGACGTGGCGCTGAGCTCCCCGGACCTGGCGGGCGTCCACTTCACCGGCTCCACCGCGACGTTCCAGCACCTGTGGCGCGCCGTCGGCGAGAACCTCCCGGCGTACCGCTCCTACCCCCGCCTGGTGGGCGAGACCGGCGGCAAGGACTTCATCGTCGCGCACCCGTCGGCGGACCCGGCGGCGCTCGTCACGGCGATGGTCCGCGGCGCGTTCGAGTACCAGGGCCAGAAGTGCTCGGCCGCCTCCCGCGCCTACGTCCCGCGCTCGGTCTGGAGCCGGATCGAGGACGAGCTCGCCGCCGCCGTCGACGGCCTGGCCATGGGCGACGTGCGCGACCTGCGCAACTTCATGGGCGCGGTGATCGACGCCCGCTCCTTCGCCAGGCTCAAGGGCGTCCTGGACCGCGCCGCCGCCGACCCGGCCGTCCGCGTCCTGGCGGGCGGCTCCTACGACGACGCCGAGGGCTACTTCGTCCGCCCGACCGTCCTGCTCTGCGACGACCCCGGCCACGACCTGTTCCGCACCGAGTTCTTCGGCCCCGTCCTGGCCGTCCACGTCTACGAGGACGGCGACTACGAGGCGATGCTCGCCCAGATGGAATCCGCCAGCCCCTACGCGCTGACCGGCTCGATCATCGCCCGCGACCGCGCCGCCATCGCGCACGCCACCCGCGCGCTGCGGTTCGCCGCCGGCAACTTCTACATCAACGACAAGCCCACCGGCGCCGTCGTCGGCCAGCAGCCCTTCGGCGGCGGCCGCGCCTCCGGCACCAACGACAAGGCCGGCTCCGCCCAGAACCTCCTGCGCTGGACCTCCACCCGCACCATCAAGGAGACCTTCGTCCCCCCGACCGGCCACCGCTACCCCCACATGGGCTGACCCGCCGCCGGGCGGCGGCGGGTCCCTGCGGGCCTCAGGACGTCCTCCGGTGCCGGAGCAGGACGACCTGGGAGTCGAACGTCCGCGACTCGACGAGCTCCAGGCCGGCCCGCCGCCCCCGCGGCGCGAAGGCGGGCTTGCCGCCGCCCAGGAGCACCGGGTGGACGAACACCCGGTACTCGTCGATCACACCGTGCTCGGTGAGGTGCGAGGCGAGCTCGGAGCCGCCGAACAGCAGCAGCGTGGTGCCGGACTCCTTGAGCGCCGTCAGCTCCTCGACGACGTTCTCGCCGATCACCCGGGTGTTCCAGTCGGCCTTCTCCAGCGTGCGGGAGACGACGATCTTCGGCGCCTCCCGCCAGATCGGCGCGAACGCCAGGTCGTGCTCGTCCTGGGAGTGCCGCTCGGCCTCCGGCCAGTAGTTCGCCATCATCTCCCACACGACCCGCCCGTACAGGAACGTCTTGCCGCCCCTGCTCAGCTCCTGCGAGTAGGCGGACAGCTCCGGGCCCATCAGCGGCCAGTCGAACTCGCCGTTCGGCCCCTCGATGAAGCCGTCCAGGGACTGGTGCACGAAGTGGATCAGCTCGCCCATGGTGGTGGGTCCTCCCTCTCGGCCGCGCCCTCGCGGCGCGCTCTCGTCCGGTGGTCGGAACCGTCCCCGCCTTCTCGACATCCATCGGCGGCGGCCTTCGGTTTTTTTTCCATGATTGTCTACAACAAAACAATCTGCTAGCTTTCCTTCTGTCACGGAACGAACCGAGAGAAGGAGGCCGATCCCGATGGCCGAGCCCACCACCGCGTCCCCGCAGAAGGCGGATCCCGCTCCGCGCGCCCTCACCGAGGAGGAGGCGGCGCGCCTGATCGGCGCCCAGCGGTTCGGCGCGCTGGCGACCGTGAAACGCAGCGGTCACCCGCACCTGTCCACCGTCCTCTACCACTGGGATCCCGCCGAGCGGATCATCCGGGTCTCCACCACCGAGGACCGGCTCAAGACCCGCCACGTCCGCAACGACCCGCGGCTGGCCCTGCACGTGAGCGGGCCTGACGTCTGGTCGTTCGCCGTCGCCGAAGGAGAGGCGGAGGTGTCGGAGCCGACGGCCGAGCCGGGGGACGCGATCGGCCGGGAGCTGCTGTCCCTCACCCCCGGCTTCGACGACCCCGCGCAGGAGGCCGCCTTCCTCGCCCAGGCCGTGGCGGAGCGGCGCGTCGTGATCAGGCTGCGGGTGTCGCGCCTGTACGGCACCGCTCTCGACTTCCCCGGCGGGAACTGACACCGTCGGCCTTCGAAGATTACTGTCGTGGTCGCAGCTCCCGTCCCTTCCCCGAAGGAGGCCGCGACCGTGACAGCCGCCGCCGATCGTCCCGTGCGACTGGAAGACCGCTACGAGATGCTCGACGGGGAGGTGCATCTGTCGGGGTTGCAGGCACTGGTGCGGATCCCGTTCGACCAGGTGCGCCTGGACCGCCGGCGGGGGCTGAGGACGGCGGTCTTCGTCTCCGGGTACGAGGGGTCGCCGCTGGGAGGCTACGACCTGGAGCTGAACCGGCGGAGGAAGCTGCTCGACGCGCATGACGTCGTGTTCCGCCCGGCGGTCAACGAGGAGCTCGCGGCCGACGCGGTGATGGGGTCGCAGCTCGTCCCGGCGTTCGAGGACCGGCTGCACGACGGGGTCGTGGGCGTCTGGTACGGCAAGGCGCCGGGGCTCGACCGTGCCACCGACGCGCTGCGGCACGCGGTCCTCGGCGGCGCGTCGCCGAGCGGAGGGGCGCTCGCGCTGGTGGGCGACGACTCGGTCGCGAAGTCCTCGACGGTGCCGAGCGGGTCCGAGAGCGCGATGGCGGGGATCGGCATGGCCGTGCTCTCGCCCGCCGACCCGCAGGACATCCTGGACCTGGGGCTGCACGGGATCGCGCTGTCCCGGTTCAGCGGGCTGTGGGCGGGGTTGAAGCTCGCCACGAACGTCGTGGACGGCACGGGCACCACGGCCGTCCGCGGCGACCAGGTGACACCGGTGTACCCGGACCGGGAGATCGACGGGCGGCCGTTCGTCCACGAGGTCTCGGCGAACTTCCTCCAGCCGAACCTGGCCGTGCTGGAGAACAGCCTGGTCACGTCGCGGGTCGAGCTGGCCCGCCGGTACGCCTACGCCAACGGGCTCAACAGGATCGAAGGCGACCCCGAGGCGAAGGTCGGGATCGTCGTCGCCGGGGGCGCGTACCTCGACGTGCACCAGGCGTTGAAGACGCTCGGCGTCTCCCGGGAGGGCCTCGCCTCCTCGGGCATCCGGATCCTCAAACTCGGAATGATCTCTCCGCTGGAGCCTCGGATCGTGGCGGAGTTCGCCTCCGGGCTCGCGGAGATCATCGTCGTCGAGGAGAAGCGGGCGTTCGTCGAACTGGCGCTCAAGGACCTCCTCTACGGCCGGCCGGGCGCCCCTCTGGTCTCCGGAAAGCGGACGCCCTCCGGCGAACCCCTGCTCCGCGCGGACGCCGACCTGCCGCCGCACCTCATCGCCGAAGCACTCGCGTCCCGGCTGCGCGCCCACCTCGGCGGGTTCGACGCGGCGCGGGACGGACGGCCACGGCCGCTGCTGCCCGTGGTGGCGCGGACGCCCTACTTCTGCTCCGGCTGCCCGCACAACCGCTCCACCGCCGTGCCCGCGGGTTCGCTGGTCGGAGCCGGGATCGGCTGCCACACCCTGGCCACGCTGATGCCCGAGGAACGCGTCGGCGAGATCATCGGGCTCTGCCAGATGGGCGGCGAGGGCGCGCCCTGGATCGGGATCGCGCCGTTCATCGAGCGCGGGCACCTCATCCAGAACCTCGGGGACGGCACGTTCCACCACTCCGGCAGCCTCGCGGTCCGCGCCTCCGTCGCGGCGGGCTCGCACATCACCTACAAGCTCCTCTACAACGACGCCGTCGCCATGACGGGCGGGCAGCGGGCCGTCGGCCGGATGGCGGTCCCGCAGGTCGTGCGGGCCCTGCTCGCCGAAGGCGTGGCCCGGGTCGTGATCACCACGGAGGATCCCGGGCGGTACCGGAAGGTGCGGCTCCCCCGCGGCGTCGAGGTGCGGCACCGGGACCGGCTGCTCCAGACCCAGGAGGAGCTGGCCGCCGTCGCGGGCGTCACCGTGCTGATCCACGACCAGGAGTGCGCCACCGAGCTCCGCCGCAAGCGCAAGCGCGGCCGGGCCGCGGCACCCGAGCGGCGCGTCTTCGTCAACGAGCGGGTGTGCGAGGGCTGCGGCGACTGCGGGACGGCGTCGAACTGCCTCTCGGTACGGCCCGTGGACACCGAGTTCGGCCGCAAGACCCGGATCCACCAGGCCTCCTGCAACAAGGACTTCTCCTGCCTGGACGGGGACTGCCCGTCGTTCGTCACCGTCCGCCCGGGCAGGAGGAAGGAGCGCGCCGCGGCGCCGTTCACCGGCTCCGGCCTGCCCGAACCGGTCCTCAAGGTCGACGCCGCGGACTTCGCCATGCGCCTCACCGGGATCGGCGGGACGGGCGTCGTGACGACCGCGCAGATCATCTCGACCGCCGCGACGATGGCGGGCCTGCACGTGCGGGGCCTGGACCAGCTGGGCCTGGCGCAGAAGGGCGGCGCGGTCGTCTCCGACATCAGGCTGTCGGCCTCCCCGTTCCTGGGCGCCAACAAGATCGGGCCGGGCGAATGCGACCTCTACCTGGGCTGCGACCTGCTGGTGGCCGCGAGCGAGGCGAATCTCGCCGTCACCTCGCCCGAACGGACCATCGCGGTCGTCTCCACCTCCCGGGTGCCGACGGGCGCGATGGTGACCGACGTCCGGACGTCCTTCCCCGACGTGGACGAGATCGCCGGCGGCATCCGCGCGCTGACCCGCCGGGACGACGGGGTCTTCGCCGACGCGGGCTCCGTCGTCCGGGGGCTGTTCGACGACGACCAGTACGCCAACGTCTTCCTCGTCGGCGTGGCGGTGCAGGCCGGGGCGCTGCCGGTGCCGGTGGGCAAGCTGGAGGAGGCGATCGGGCTCAACGGGGTGGCCGTCGAGCGCAACCTCGACGCCTTCCGCCGCGGCCGCCAGTTCGTCGCCGATCCGGAAGGGCTCCGGGCCGCGCTGCCCTCCCGCGTGGAGGAGCACCCCGTCCCCGCCGAACGGGTCGCGGAGATCGCCGCTTCGGTGCGTTCGGGAGCGGACGCCGAGCTCACCGGCATCGTCACCCGGCGGGTCGCCGAACTCATCGCCTACCAGGACGAGAAGTACGCGGAGCGGTACGCCGCGTTCCTGGAGGAGGTGCGCGCCCGGGAGGCCGAGGTCTGCGGCGCGGCCGGAGCCGTCACGCACGCCGTGGCGCGTCATCTCTACAAGCTCATGGCGTACAAGGACGAGTACGAAGTCGCCCGCCTCTCCCTCGATCCGTCGTTCGAGCGGGCCGTCCGGGAGCAGTTCGGGGAAGGCGCCCGCTACTCCTACCAGCTCCATCCGCCCGTGCTGCGCGCTCTCGGCTGGGACAGGAAGATCAGCCTCGGACCCTGGTTCAAGCCCGCCTTCCGGGCCCTCTACGGCCTGCGGCGGCTGCGCGGGACTCCGCTGGACCCCTTCGGCCGCGCCAAGGTGCGGGTTCTGGAGCGGGAGCTCATCGCGGAGTACGTCGAGGCGGTCGCCACGGCCCTGCAGGCCCTGACACCGGAGAACCGGGCGCTCGTGGCCGAGCTGGCCGGGCTGCCCGATCAGGTGCGCGGCTACGAGGAGCTGAAAGTGACCAACGTCTCCCTTTACCGCACCGCCCTCGCCAAGCACCTCCAAGCCCTGTAAGGATCCGAGACCATGACCCTCCCCCTCTCCAGCCCGGACGCCGTCGTCCTCGGCACGAACACGATGGCCGCCACCGCGGAGTTCCTGCAGCGGCTCGGCTTCACCGAGGTCGACGAGACCGTGCTCTCCGCGTCCGCCGCGCAGGCGCTGTACGGGCTCGACGGCGCGGCCGAGCAGCGCACCTACGCCGTGCGCGACGCGTCCGGCGAGGCTCTCCCCGGCCGGATCCGCCTGGTGCACACCGACGAGGAGCCCCTGGAGTACAGCGCGTACCGCACCGGCGGCCACGCCGTCGACATCTACTGCCGCAACCAGGAGGAAGGCGCCCGGCTGGCCCGGGAGGGCGGCGCGGAGGTCGGCGAGACCGCCGTCTTCAAGACCGCCTTCATCACCCTGTCCGGCACGTTCTGCCGCATCCCCGGCGGCGGCCCCGTGGTCCTGCTGGGCGCCGAGCGCCGCCTGCCCAGCGTCCTGGACGACGACCTGGCCCGGCTGTGCTCCCAGGTCCACAGCCTCATCTGGATCGTCCCCGACCTCGACCCGGCCCTGGAGTTCTTCGCCGCCGCCGGCCTGCCCGAGACCCGCCGCAACGTCTTCGGCCCCGACCCCGACGTGGCGGGCCTGATGGCGCTCCCCGAACCCGCCCCCTTCACCATGGCCCTGCTCGCCGACTCCGCCCTGACCCCGTCCCGCCTGGAGCTCCTGGCCTTCGACACCCCCGACGTCCCCCTCGTCCGGGACCCGGGCCGCCCCCTCCGGCCGGGCCAGATGCTGCTGTCGTTCTCCGTCGACTCCCTGGCCGACGCCCAGGCCCTCCTCGCCGCGCACGGCGCCTCGTTCGGGGAGGTCGCCGCCGCCGGTCCGGACCAGGCCGTCACCGCTCACGCCCCGGGGGACGTCTGGCTCGAACTCCGCTCCCGCTGACCGGGCGGACGCGGCGGAGATGCCACTATGGGACCAGGACGCCCGGCCGGTCTCGGCCGGGCTCCTCGTCGGTTACCTATCCGGAAGGACCTCCATGGCCACGCTGCGCCTCGGCGACGAAGCCCCCGACTTCACCGCCGCCACCACTGACGGCACGCTCAGCTTCCACGAGTGGAAGGGCGACAGCTGGGCGGTGCTGTTCTCCCACCCGAAGGACTTCACCCCGGTGTGCACCACCGAGCTCGGCCGGGTCGCCGGTCTGAAGCCGGAGTTCGACAAGCGGAACGTCAAGGCCATCGGCGTCTCCGTCGACCCGCTGGAAGACCACCACGCGTGGGCCGGCGACATCGAGGACGTGACCGGCAACGCCCTGAACTTCCCGCTGATCGCCGACTCCGACCGCAAGATCGCCGATCTGTACGACATGATCCACCCGAACGCCAACGACACCCTCACCGTGCGCTCGGTCTTCATCATCGGCCCGGACAACAAGGTCAAGCTGACCCTGACCTACCCGGCCTCCACCGGCCGCAACTTCGACGAGATCCTGCGCGTCATCGACTCCCTGCAGCTGACCGCGCAGTACACCGTCGCCACCCCGGCCGACTGGAAGGACGGCGACAACGTCATCGTCGCCCCCGCCCTGTCCGACGACGAGGCCAAGCAGCGCTTCCCCAAGGGCTTCGAGACCAAGAAGTCCTACCTCCGCGTCACCCCGCAGCCCAACAAGTGACTTCGCGGCCCGTGAGCCGGTCCGCCCCGCCGACCGGCTCACGGGCCCTCTTCTCCGCGCGTCCCGTCAACGGCGGGAGCGCCGGGGCGGCGTGATGCGCACGCGCCGCTCCCCGGCGGCGTTCTCGAGGTTGTCGAGCTGGGCGAGGACCGTCCGGCGCAGGTCGTCGTAGTCGCCGAACGCGTGGTCCTGGAACAGGGTGTAACCCGTCCACGGTGGGAGCGACCTAGGCATCGACCTGCTGATCGAAGATCGAGCCGTGGCGGATCCCGAGGTCGTGCCCGTCCGGGAGCTGACCTACCAGGCGCTCAAGCCCAAGCCGCCGCACAAGTGGAAGGTCGTCGTCTTCGGCCAGAACCCCTATCCGCGTCCCGAGAGCGCCACCGGCATCGCCATGTTCGACAACACCTTCCAAGACTGGAAAAACAGCCAGTTCGGCAGGGTTCGGAGCTGTTGCCGGTTGAGTGTTCATGAGTGTCGTTAAGGCGTCTCTGGTCGCTCGTGGTCTTGCCCGTGGGCCCCGCGGTGTGTGTTGTGTCCGCTCTCTTGTCGGCGGGCTGCCGGTCGTCGGTCCGCGCGGACATGCGAGGGGGAGAAGGGCCGTCGGGTTTCCCGTCCGCGTCCCCTGCCCCAGGAGTAGGTTGTGTCATGGTTACACCCGGTGACTACAGGCGGGCGGAGGGGGCCGGTGTGTCGACGATCACCGCTGCCGTCCGGTCTGCGGAACGGCCGGGCGGGACCGGGTCCGGGGCAGGCGGGTCACTGCGGTCCTTGGCCCCGCCGTTCGTGGTCACTCAGAGCCAGGGCGTGTCGATCCGTACCCGTCTTAAGGGCCTCACCGCCCGGGACGAGAACGTGCTGCGGCGGGTGGGTGCGCATCTGGGTGCGTTGGCGGGTCGGGATCTGGCCGCCCGTTGCGCTGATGGCCTGGCCCACTCGTCCGGGCGGTGGGCCGAGCGTAAACGGAATCTGACGGGTGGGTCGTCGTCGCGGTGGGCGGGGTCGATCACCAAGACCAGCCATGATCAGTGGGCCCTGTCCCGGCGTTCCCAGGCTGCTCACCTGAAGAGCTTGAACGCGGCCATCGGCGTGATCGGCCACCGCTTGTCCCTGCCGGTGGGTGCCAAGGGCGGCCGGGGTGTTCCGGGCGGGTACCGTTCCCGGGCCGAGTGGTTCGCCAAGTCCCGCCGCCTGACCGCGCTCAAGGAACGACGAGAGAAGGCCGCTGCGGATTTCGCTGCCGGGCGGGTGCGGGTGGTGCGCGGCGGCGGCAGGCTCGCCCGCACCCGCCACCACCTGTCCGAAGCGGGTCTCACCCTGGAGCAGTGGCGGGGCCGGTGGGAGGCGGCCCGCTGGTTCTTGTCGGCCGATGGGGAGTCGGGCAAGCGGTACGGCAACGAGACCATCCGCATCACCCCCTGCGGGCACATCAGCATCAAACTCCCCGCGCCCCTGGCCGCTCTGGCCAACGCACCGCACGGCCGGTACGTCCTGGCCGCAAGGGCGTCCTTCGCCCATCGTGGCTCAGAGTGGGCTGATCGGGTAGAAGCCGATCGGGCGACGGCCTACCGCCTGCACCTGGATGCCGGGCGGGGCCGTTGGTATGTGGACGCGGCCTGGCAGCGCCCGCCCGTGCAGATCCTGTCATTGGAGATCGCCTGCGCGTCCGGGGTGGTGGCGGTGGACACCAACGCCGACCACCTGGCCGCTTGGCGCCTGGACACCTGCGGCAACCCCGTAGGCGCGCCGAAGCGCTTCGACTATGACCTGACCGGCACCGCAGCGCGCCGGGACGCGCAGTTGCGGCACGCCCTGACCCGGCTGCTGCACTGGACCGCTCGCACCGGGGCGAAGGCGATCGCGGTGGAGGACCTGGACTTCACCGACTCCACCACCCGCGAAAAACACGGCCGCAACCGGCGCTTCCGCCAGGTCATCTCCGGCATCCCCACCAGCCGCCTGAAGGCACGCCTGGTGTCGATGGCCGCCGAGCACGGCATCGCCCTGGTGGCGGTGGATCCGGCCTACACCAGCCGGTGGGGCGCCCAGCACTGGCAGCAGCCCACCAGCACCACTCGACGCAAGACCAGTCGGCACGAGGCCGCGAGCATCGTGATCGGCAGACGCGCCCTGGGCCTGGGTGCCCGGCGACGGACGGCACCGCCCCCACACCACCAGAGCGATGGTGCGGGGCATCGGACCATCCAGGCCCGGCACTGCGGTCCGGGGCGTGAGGGAACCCGCCCCACCCGAACGGCCCCACGGACGCGATCCGTGCGGCCGCCGGATGAGTGAAAGCAGGGGACCAGCCTGTCCAGGACCGTTCGGGACAGGCGCACCGGTCAGGGGGCACTCCTGAACAGTGTTGAGGAACGGTGGTGTCCATCCGCTGCATCATCAAGGCGGCGGCGATATGGAGGCGCACAAGCTCTACCTGGAGCGCCTGGCGAGCGTCAAGGACGAGGGCCTGGTCCCGCCTTCACCGGCGAGGAGGAGTTCATCCTCCCGCCCGGCACCCAGCTCGAGGTCACCGACGTGAAGGCCGAGCGCGGCGGCCTCTACACCGTCAGCCTCACCGAACTCGACGAGCAGACCCTGGTCAGCTGACCGGCTCCGGAACCCGGCCGTCCCGCCCTTCCTTTCCGGAGGATCTACTTTTCTCCGGGAGGACAACGGCGGGTCGACCATCCTTGGGACAAGGGAGCGGCTTCCCCCATTTCTTGACCGACCGCAGAGCGTCCGGGGATTTCCCTGGTACCCGGTGGCTCCGGATGTCCGCCTAGCCTCGGTACCGAAACGAACGAAAAGGCAGAAGTCCTCAGTCGCACCCTCACTCTGGAGAATCGACATGATCAGGAAAACGCTCGGCGTCGCAGCCCTCGGCGTGGCCCTGCTCGGCGCTCCCGCGGTGGCGACCTCGGCCTCGGCGGAAGCCGCCACCGGCGTCTCCGCCTCGACCCAGGCCCAAGCCCAGGACTGCCGGTGGTGGTACCAGGACTGCAAGTGGTGGAAGCACCACAACAACTGGAACCACCACTACAAGTGGAAGCACCACTACAACTGGAACCACCACAACAAGTGGAACCACCACAACAACTGGAACAACCACGGCAACTGGAACCACCACAACAACTGGAACAACCACCACAACAACTGGGGTTACTCCCGGTACTGAGCGGACCGCCCCGTGAAGCCCCTGGCGGGAGGCGGGTGGAGACCACCCCTCCCACCAGGGGCCTTCCCCCGTCCTGACGGCCGGCGCCGCCCGACCGGCGCCGGGCGTCAGCCCCGGGCCCGCTCCCACATGCGGATGTAGGCCTCCGCGCCCCGCGCCATGTCGGTGATGATCTCGTCGCCGCCGACCGTGTGGACGTCGGCGAGCCAGTCGGGGATCAGGCCGTAGTTGGCGACGCCCTCGGTGTTGACGTTCCAGGTGCGTTCGCCGGTCCGCTGGCGGTCCAGGCGGACGTCCGGGTCGAAGGGCGAGGTGAACGGGTAGCGCACGGGGTTCGCCTCGTTGCCGCCGCGCGGGCCGGGGAGCGGCCCCATCCCGTTGGCGTCCAGGCCGAAGCCGAAGCCGAAGAGGCGGCCGGGGACGCTCGCCTTCCGCGCCTGGCGCCAGGACCCGACGAACCCGTCGGCGGCGGACGCGTAGGCGGTGGCCATCCCGCCCAGCCGGTAGAGGCGCTGGAGGAAGTTCCGGTCGGTCCAGCTGTGGCTGGAGACCACTCCCGGGTAGTCCGCCTGCTCCAGGATCGACAGCGTGCGGTCGGCGGCCTCGACGCTCATGTGGTCGACCTCGACGAGCATCCCGCGCTTGATCATGCCCTTGACCGCGTACGCGCCGAGGTCGCTGAGCCCGTTGACGTTGCAGTGCGGGGGCGCGGGGTAGACGGGCAGCGTGAGGCCGAGCGGCCGCAGATGCGCCAGCGGCCCCGCGAGCACGGAGGTGATCTCGTTCGACGGGGCGATCGTGTTGTCGTGCTCGGGCCGCCGGCAGGTGTCGGCCTGCCAGAAGCGGTTGCTGCCCAGGAAGTTGCCCATGTTGACGGCGAGGCCCGTGGTGTCGGGGTCGAAGCGGACCCCGCACAGCGCGTTGTCGAACTTGTGGCACAGGAACATGGAGCCGACGCCGAGCCGCCGCATCTCGTCCAGGCCGTCGTCGATCTGCTTCTCGGTGCACTGCGCCCGGCCGCGGACCTGCCTGCATCCGAACGGCTCGGAGGTCTCCACGCCCAGCACCACCGCGAGCTTCCCCTGCTCGATGACGCGGCGCGCCTCGTCCGGGCCGCGCACCACCCGGAACCAGCCCCGGCCGGGGCCGCCGCTCTGCGCGTCGATGTGGTCCTGGAGTTCGTAGGTGCGCTGCGCCTGGAGCCGGATCGAGCCCATCTCGTCGCAGGGGTACTTCTTCAGCGGGTACACCTCGCACAGCGTCCGGTTGGACACCAGGTGGTTGACCAGCAGCCGCTGCCCCGCGCGCCAGGACCGCTCGATCCACGTGTGGTAGGCCTGCTGGTGGGTCCGCGAGCCGCGGTGCGGCCAGTCCGCGAACGTCGGCCAGCCCGCGGTGTCGTGCTTCCCGAACGGGTTCCCCTTGCTGACGAGGTTCTCGAACCAGGCCGTCGACCCGTCCTTCCCGTGGTCGGAGCAGTCCTTCAGCGCCTCCTGGATCCCGCGCGGGTCGAACACGCTCCCGCACATCACCCGGCCGCCGAACCCCTCGTACGACATCAGGTGGCTGTGCAGGTCGGCGTAACCGCGCACCTGCCCGTCGGGCGTCGTCCCCTGGAAGGGCTCTCCGACGACTTCGACCGCGTCCTCCGGTGGGGAGGGCGCCGCTCGGGTGGGCGAGGCCCCGTGGACCAGCCCCCCGAGGACGATCATGGTGGTCAGGGCGGTGAGGACGGCGCGGACGGCGAGACGCGGACGAGGCATGGCAGGCACCTCCAAAAGGCGAATATTTTTCGCACTTCTAGCTGAGTACCACGCCGCGCCTCGTCCGTGAAGGCCCTAGCGGGACGCGGCCGCGCGCTGCGGACGGCCGCGGCGGGGCCTGCCCGCACCGGAGCGGCGGCGGTCGCCCTGCTCCGCACGGGACTGGGCGGGCACGGCCGGGGGTGCGATGACCACCGGGACGCCGGAAGGCCTCCGGGCGCCGGTGATGCGGGTGAGGAGCTCCTCGCCCGCGGCGACGCGCGCCTCGTGCGGGGTGATGCCGGCGGCGCGCATCAGCTGGTCCACCTCGCGGCGCTGGTCGGCCCGGACCAGGGTGACGACCGTGCCGGACTCCCCGGCGCGCGCCGTGCGGCCGCCGCGGTGCAGGTAGTCCTTGTGGTCGGTCGGCGGGTCGATGTTGACGACCATGTCGAGGCCGTCGATGTGGATGCCGCGGGCCGCCACGTCGGTGGCGACCAGCACGTCGACCTGGCCGGCGCGGAACTGCTCCAGCGTGCGGTTGCGCTGCGGCTGGGACTTGCCGCCGTGCAGGGCCGCGGCGCGGACGCCGTTGGACAGCAGCTTCCTGGTCAGGCGGTCGGCGGCGTGCTTCATGCCGACGAACATGATGGTGCGGCCGTCGCGGGCGGCGATGTGCAGGACGGCGTCCAGCTTCCCGGCGTCCGAGACGTGCAGGAGGTGGTGCTCCATCGTGGTGACCGCGCCGGCCGACGGGTCGACCGAGTGGGAGACCGGGTCGTCGAGGAAGCGCCGCACCAGCCGGTCGACGTTGCGGTCCAGGGTCGCCGAGAACAGCATGCGCTGCCCGCCGGGCTCGACCTGGTCGAGCAGCCGGGTCACCTGCGGCAGGAAGCCCATGTCGGCCATCTGGTCGGCCTCGTCCAGCACCGTGACGCCGACCGCGTCGAGCCGTACGGCGCCGCGGTCGATCAGGTCGGCGAGCCGCCCGGGCGTGGCGATGACGACCTCGCGGCCCCGCTGGATCGAGGACGCCTGCCGGCCGATGGACATGCCGCCCACGACCGTGGTGAGGCGGACCCGCACGGCGTCGGCGTACGGGGTGAGCGCGTCGGTGACCTGCTGGGCGAGCTCGCGGGTCGGCACCAGCACCAGGGCCAGCGGCCTGCCGGGTTCGGCGCGCTTCCCGGCGATCCGGGAGAGCAGCGCGAGCCCGAAGGCGAGCGTCTTGCCCGAGCCGGTGCGGCCGCGGCCGAGCACGTCGCGGCCGGCGAGCGCGTTGGGGAGCGTCGCGGCCTGGATCGGGAACGGCGTGGACAGGCCCTGCGCGGCGAGGGCCGCCAGCAGCGGGGCCGGCATGTCCATCGCGGCGAAGTCCTCGACCGGCGGAAGCGCGGGCACGGTGTTGGCCGGCATCGCGAACTCCTCGTGCCGGACGGCGGACGCGGGTCGGCGTGCGGTGCTGGAGCGGCGCGGTCCGCGCCGGGGCGTACGGGTCATGGATGGGGCCTTCCTCGATGCGGCACGTATCGAGGAGACGAATCCAAGTACGAACCAGGTGTGGAGCAGACAGCCCACGGGGGCCCGAATCACTGAGAATCCGGGCCCCCGTGGGAGGTGAAGCACTTAGGCGGGAATGATGTTCTCCGCCTGCGGGCCCTTCTGGCCCTGCGTGACGTCGAAGGAGACCTTCTGGCCCTCCTGCAGCTCACGGTAGCCCTGGGCGGCGATGTTCGAGTAGTGGGCGAAGACGTCGGCGCCGCCGCCGTCCTGCTCGATGAAGCCGAAACCCTTTTCCGAGTTGAACCACTTCACGGTGCCAGTAGCCATGATGAAACTCCTTTTGAGGCATTCGCGAAGTTCGCACCTTACGAACTCCCAGCTGCCGAAATGACCCCGCCAGGTAGAACCTGTCAAACAAAAATGCGCCACCGCGGCCAGATGCCTGCGGGGCGCATAGAAAGTCTATGGGAACCACAACTACAACCGCTACCGACTGTATCCGCTGGCCCCACGAAAAGCAACCGGACCGGCGAAACCCCTTCCCAGCAGGGGTTCTTCGGGTTCGAGGCAGCCGGTCATGTCCTACCGCCCCACTACCCTGCCCCGATGGACGACAACGCACGACGACAAGCCGCGCTTTCGACGATGCACGAACGTTTTCCCGCCGTCGCGGAGAAGTTCCAGCAGGTCTACGGACTGCGGCTTCCGCGCCATCTCGCCGTCTTCCGCGCCCTGTGGGAGAGCGCCGACGCCGCCGAAAAAGAGGCGTTCGACCGGCTGGGCGTGAGCCCGTTCGGCATCACCGACTATTTCGGCGCCGACGGCCTGCGCCTGGTGGGCCGCAACGGGCTGGACGAACGCCTCCACGGCCGCTTCCGCTGCGACCCCCCTGAGTTCGTCACCGTGATGATGGGCGGCTCCGACGGCCTGCACTACGGCCTCTGGTACGACGACCCCGCCGAGCTCCCGTCGTTCATCGTCCACAACTACGCCCGCGACTCCGCGGAGACCTGGACCAGCCGCGCCCCGAGCCTGCTGGCCGAGCTGCGCAACCTGATCACCCGCGCGATCCAGGACTACGGCGACGACGGCGAGGAGGCACAGGCGCTCCAGCCGCTCGCCAAGGCCCTGGACTGGTTCATCCCGGAGGCGGTCCAGGCCGCGGAGATCGACGGCCGCCCGCGCTGGGCTTCCGCCCCCCACCCCTCCGGCGCCCCCTCGATCCTCCCCGCCCTCCCCCCGGGCAGCGGAGACCCGTGCCTGGCGCAGTCGAACGAGCGCCTGGCCGCCTACCGGAAGGGCACCCCGGAAGCCGACGCCTGGATCGCCCGCGCCGAACGGGAGCTCGCAGACGGCCGCCCCGCCCTGGCCCTGGCCGTAGGAGGCGAACTCCACTGGCTCGACCGCGACGCCTACCGCGCCGCGTCCCGCGACCTCCTCACGGCCGCCTACCGCCTCCTGGGCCGCGACGCCCTCGCCGAGATCGTCGAAGTCCACACCGCTCACCGCGACCTCTCCTCCACGGACGTCCTCACCCTCCCCGACCGCTGAGAACGGCGAACGAAACCTCACCTGAAACCGCCTTTTCCCGTCAACCGATAGGGCTGAAATTTCTGCAAAAGGCGATGGTTCTTGCGCATTTACCAACAACAGGACAATCGCATTATTTTGCTATACCCGATAGCGGACAAAAGCCCTATGGCAAGTCACATCCTCACAGGGAGGTAGGCATGATCAAGAAGACGCTCGGCGCAGCCACCCTCGGCGTGGCCCTGCTCGGTGTCCCCGCGATGGCGACCTCGGCGGAGGCCGCCACCACCACGAACGCCGCAGCGGCGGCTCCCAGCACCGTCTCGTGGTGGGACGACTGCGGCTGGTGGGGGTGGTGGTGATCCGGTAGCGACCGGTATCGCCATGACCGGCTACTGAGAACGCACACGAAGCCGGCCTGAGGTGACCGCTCCGGGGGGCACGGGATGCCCTCCGGAGCGGCCCTCGGGCCGGCGGTGTGCGGGCGTCCCGGTCGGAGTGCCCGCCGGGTGTCGGAGGCGTCTCCTACAGTGCCTCCCATGCAGCACACCTTTCATGTGGATCTGCGGGGAATCGTCGACCTGCTCAGTCGCCATCTCTACAGCAGCCCGCGGGTCTACCTGCGGGAACTGCTGCAGAACTCCGTCGATGCGATCACCGCCCGGCTCGCCGCCGACGCGACGGCGCCGACACGCATCCTCATCGAGCCGCGCGAGACGACCGGGGACGGGACGCTGCGCATCCACGACACGGGGATCGGGCTCACCGAGCCGCAGGTGCACGAACTGCTCGCCACCATCGGCAACTCCGCCAAGCGCGACGAGTTCGGTTTCGCCCGGCACGACTTCCTCGGCCAGTTCGGCATCGGCCTCCTCTCCTGCTTCCTCGTCGCCGACGAGATCGAGGTGATCACACGCTGCGGTGACGCCGAGACCGTCGTCTGGCGCGGCCACGCCGACGGCCACTACACGGTGGAGCACGGGCCGCGGCGGGAGGAGCCGGGCACCACGGTCGTCCTGCGGGCCCGCCGGGACTTCGACCACTGGCTCGGCGCCTCCACCGTCGTCGAACTGGTGCGGCACTACGGCGAACTGCTGCCCTACGACGTCCGGGTCGGCGGCGAACCCGTCACCGAGGGCGTCCTGCCCTGGCACGCCGAGCACCCGGACCCGCAGACCCGCCGGGAGGCGCTCCTGCGGTACGGCGAACGGCTGCTGGACACGCCGCCGTTCGACGTGATCGACCTCGAGGTGCCCGAGGCGGGCCTGAGCGGCGTGGCGTACGTGCTGCCGTACGAGGCCGGGCCCGGCGATCGGGCACGGCACCGCGTCTACCTCAAACGCATGCTCATGGGCGACCGGGTCGAGAAGGTCATGCCGGACTGGGCGTTCTTCACCCGCTGCGTGGTCAACGCCGACGAGCTGCGTCCCACCGCCAGCCGGGAGCAGCTCTACGAGGACGACCTGCTGGAGAGCACCCGGGAGGCGCTCGGCGCGCAGCTGCGCGCCTGGCTGGTGCGGCTCGCGTCGACGTCGCCCGAGCGGCTGGCCGCGTTCCTGCGCGTCCACCACCACGGCGTCATGGGCCTCGCCCTGCACGACGTGGAGATGCTGCGCGTCGTCGACGAATGGGTGGAGTTCGAGACGAGCGAGGGCTCCGTCTGCCTCGGCGAGTTCCGCCGGCGCCACCGCGTGATCCACTACACCTCGTCGGTCGAGGAGTTCCAGCAGCTCGCGGGCATCGCCGCCGCCCAGGGCATCGGCCTGGTCAACGGCGGTTACAGCTACCACGGCGACATCCTCCAGCGGCTGCACCGCCTCGACCCTGGCCTCGTCGTGCGGCGGCTCGACCCCGACGACCTGGCCACCCGGTTCGACGCCCTCGACTCCGCCGCCGAGCTCGCCGCCCGCGACTTCCTCGCCACCGCCCGCGAGACCCTGGACGAGCGGGACTGCAAGCCCGTCCTGCGCGCGTTCTCCCCCGCCTCCCTGCCGGTGCTGTACCTGGAGGGCAAGGACGCCAGGCTCGCCGCCGACCTGCGCACCGCCCGCGAGGAGGCCGACGGGATCTGGGGCGAGCTCCTGGAGGACAACATCGCCGAGGAGGACCTGCGGGCCCGCCCGCTGCTGGTGTTCAACCACCGCAACCCGCTCGTCGCCCGGCTGACGAGCACCCTCGACGCCAGGGTCGTCGCGCTGTCCGTCGAGGCCCTGTACGGCTACGCCCTCCTGACCGGGAACCGGGCGCTGCGCCCCGCGGAGGTGACCGCCGTGAACGGCGCGTTCCTCGGCCTCGTCGAACACGCCATCCACCGCGGAGGCAGATGACCGATGCTCGACAGGGACGAGATCCACACCAGGCTCAAGGCCGCGGAGAAGCTGGACCCCGAGGACGGAGGACCCGGCGGCGAGGCCTACGTGGAGGCGATGCGGAGCGTCCTCACCCACGCCGAGGCGCTCGGCGAACCGAACCTCCTCTTCCGCGCCCGGTTGTCGTTCGCCTGGGCGCTGCGCAGCAAGCCGCTGGAGAAGGGGAAGGCGGACTTCTTCGGCGAGGCGCTGCCCGTCCTCCGCAGGTGCCTGCTCATGTGGCACGCCGAACCGCACCTCTTCGACGCGCACAACGTCCGCGCCATGTGGAACCAGCTGTTCCTCGTCGTCGACGCCTACATCTGGCTCTATCCCGAACCGGTGCAGCGGCTCCACCGCTTCCTGGACGAGCTGGAGCGGTACTGCCCCCCGACCCGGCGGTCGACGCGCTACACCATCGACCACTACCGGATGAAGCTCGACGCGCGCCGGGGCGACCTCGACGCCGTGGAGCGCACCTGGCTGCGGCTCCGCGCTCAGGACGAGCCGGAGGAGCACCTCAACCTGGCGGGGAAGGCCGCGATCGAGTCCCGCATGTGGCAGCGCCTGGGCCGCGGCGACCGGGCCGTCGCGGCGGCGGCGCCCCTGGCGGCGGGCCGGTTCCCCACGAAGAAGGACCGGCGGGACGCGCTGGTCCTCCCGTATCTGAACGCGGGCCGCCTCGACGAGGCCGTGGCGGCGCACCAGCACACCTACACCGGTACGGACCTGAAGCTGGACGGGACCGCGATCCATCTGGAGTTCTGCGCCCGCACCGGCAACGAGGAGCGCGGACTCGACGTCCTGCACCGCAACCTCGACTACTTCGAGAACGAGGTCGCCACGGTCGAGTACCTGTGGACGGCCGCCGCGGCCGTCCTGCTGTGCCGTCGGATCATGGCGAAGGACCTCGACCGGGAGTGGGTCTGGGACTGCGCCTGCGACGACCCCGACTGCGACGCCACCCCCGTGTGGACCTACGCGATCTTCGCCTCCCGCCTGTACTGGGAGGTCGTGAACTTCGCGGAGGAGCTCGACGGCCTGAACGGCACCACTTTCCAGAGCGAGAAGATCAGGGAGCTGCTGCACGCCGAGCCCGTCACCGACGACCTTCCCCTGCCCCCGGACACCGCCCCGCCCCGGCAGCACGCGTGCCCCCCGCTCGCCCACCACCTGCCGAGCGCCATGGCCGACGACCCGCTCGGCACGCTCACCGAGGCCCGCGCGCTGGAACGTAACCGGAGGAGGATCGTACGGATCCAGCATGTGCTCCAGAACGCGATCGCCTCCGACGATCGGGAACTGCTCCCCGACGTCCGGCTCACGCTGCTGGAGGAGCTGACACCGCTGAACAGCACCTGGCGTTTCAAGCTCTTCAGCGCGCTCTCCGAATACCTCCGGCTGCACGACGCCCAGTCGTCACCGCTGGGAGCCGACGGCCTCGAAGCGGTGTGGCGGGCGGTCCCCATCGTCCTGGACCGCGTACTGACCCTCCCGACCGTGCATCCGGCGCAGATTCGCGGCCTGCTGCACAGGCTGGAGCCGCACTGCCGTCCGGACACCGACGACCTGCACCACCTCCGCTGGTTCGGCACGGAACTGGAAGTGCGGTGCGGAGACGTGGAAGCGGCCGCCTCGGCATGGTCGGCCTTCGATGCCCTCCCCGCCGGCGCTGCCTACGCCACCCGCGAGAACGTCCTGCGCCGCGCCCAGTGGTGGCTCGACCTGGGCCGCGACGACCCGGCGCTCGAAATCCTGGCCGACCACGAGCCCCTCCGGCTCCTCCCCTACCTCCGTGCCGGTCGTCTGGAGGAGGCGCGGGAGCTCCACGAACACACCTACCGAACGGCCCAGCACCCGATGGAGGTCGCAGCGCACCTGGAATTCTGCGCCCGCACCGACGAGTTGGAGCACGGCAAGGAGCTCATCCTCCGCAACCTCGATCTCTTCCACACGTCCCGGAACGACGAAGAGTGCTCCATCGACCGGCTGCGCGCCTACGGGTCGGCCATCCGGTTGGGCGAACGCATCGTCGCCTCCGGCCGTGACGAGCAGTGGACCTGGCCCGCGGACGACTGCTGCCCGCCTGAGGACGACTGGACCTACGCGAGGTTCACCGAATCCTGCCGCTCCGAAGGCGACTTCTTCCTCACCCGCTGGGACTGGCTCATCGGCGGCCACGCCACCCGCACCCGCGTCGCGGGCCTCCCCCGCCCCTGACGCCGACCGGCCCTTGCGGAGAGTCGCCCGATTCGTCTCCGCAAGGGCCGGAGTCATCTCCCGGCGGTGGGGGTCAGCGGTTGGTGACGGCCTTGTCGGCGCCGTTCCACTCGTTCTCGCCGAAACCGTAGAGACGGTCGCTCCCGGGAAGGTGGGTGAGCCTGTAGTCGGCCTCGGCGGCGCCGACGGACTCCCAGGCACCGTCCTTGAAACGGACGACCTGGCCCTTGTGCTGGAGGTAACCGCCGGTCGGGAGGGTGGAGACCAGCCGGCTGATGCGGTTGACGCCCCAGATCCGGCCCGCGTCGTCGACGACCACCTGTTGCGTCGTGTCGGCCATCAGCGGGTAGCGGGTCCACTCGGAGCCGTCCCAGTGCAGCAGACCGCCCTCGCCTTCGCGGATCTTCAGGCTCACCCACTGCCCGTCGGAGTCGGTGAGGCCGTTGACGGTCGAGAAGGTCGCGCCGTCGAAGGGCGCGGGGTAGGCGGTCGTCTGCCAGGACGAGCCGTCCCAGGTCCGCAGACCGCTCGTGGTGGCCGTCCACGCGCCGTCGGCGGTGAAGCGCACCCGCTGCCCGGTGATGCCGTCCGGCCTGGGAATCTGCTGCCAGGACGAGCCGTCCCAGTGCCAGACCTCGTCACCGGCCGCGATCCAGGCGTTGTCCGGACCGAACGACTCCAGCCGCTCGATGTTCCTGGTGAGCGTCGCGACCGTCGTCCAGACCGTCCCGTCCCAGCGGGAGATGCGTCCGCCCTCCGTGAGCCACATACCGGCGCTGTCGGAGACGAGTTCGCGGTGCTCGGTCTCGATCGGCGGCTGCGGCACCGGCCTCTTCGACCAGACCCCGAGCGGGCTGGAGCTGGCCAGATAGGTGAACCCGGTGAGGAAGTAATCGCTGCTGCGGTAGAACCCGGCGACCCAGACCTCATCCCCGCTCTGCGCGGTCACGTCGGTGAGACGGCCGTTGGGGGGAAGGTCCGGCGGCGCGTGCCTCTTCCAGGAGAGGCCGCCGGTCCACTGGAAGATCCCGGGCACCACCCCCTTCGTGATGTCGTAGTCCGTCCCTACATGCCAGACTTCCGCGGCCCCCACCGCGTCGAAGTCCTCGATTCCCTGGATCGGCAGAAAGGTCACCGGCCGCCAGGAATCACCGGGCGCGGCATAGGCGCTCGTCGGCAGCGCCACGACCACGGCCGCCGCCCCTGCCAGGAGAGAGATTCGCTTCCTCATGCACCTCACCCTCACCGAACCGTTCAGCCGGTTCATGGGACAAAGGCACGAAATTCTTCCCCGCCGCTGAGGGAAGTCTCTCTACATTCCCTTCCCGTCTGTACATTCGGCCGAGCCGAGCGCGGCCGGTGACGCGTCCTCCCAGGCGAACCCGTCCGGGTCGGTGCACGGCCCGGCGGAGCCGCCCAGCACGATCCGGTGCGACCCGGTGCCCTCGGGGGCGACACCGGCGTCCTTGGCGAGGGCGCGGCGCCGGTAGAGCGCCAGCTTGACGGGGCTCGACCCGGTGTCGAACTCGACGTACATGCGGCCGAAGCTCTTGGCCACGGTGAGGCCGCGCTCGACGTAGAACCGCTTGCTCGCGGCGATGTCCGCGACGCCCAGCAGCAGCACCGTCCCGTCGATCCGCCGGGTGGCCGGTCCGGTGTTCTTCTTCGCCGAGGTCGCGATCTTCCAGATCGTCCCGTCCGGTGCCCGCACGACCCCGCCATAGCCCCAGAACGACTTCGCGACCGGCTTCAGCACCGCGGCCCCGGCCTCCAAGGCGGTGCCGACGAGGCTGTCGACGTCGGCCGGCTGGGACACCGTGAGCGACATCGTGAACCCGCGGAATCCACTCGTGGGCGTCTCCGAAGCACGCAGACGCACCTGCTCGTCGAGGCCGAAAGCAGTGGAGTAGAAGTGCTGGGCGGCCGCGGTGTCGTCCACTTCGAGAGTGATGAATGCGATGTTCGTCATGCCCATCACGCTATTCACGACACCCCGACCGACGCTTCTCGATTCCTGACCGATAAGCGCGCGCCCCCACGAGTTTCATGGAAGGCCGATGGCCGGCTCAACGAACCTCTTGAATGCGCACCAGGTTCCCCGCGGGATCCCGAAAGGCACAGTCACGAACACCGTACGGCTGCTCGATCGGCTCCTGCACGACCTCCGCGTCACCGGCCTGCACCCTCTCGAAGATCCCGTCCAGGTCCCGCGTGGCCAGCAGAATCCACCCATAGGTGCCCTTGGCCATCATCTCCCCGATCACCTTGCGCTCGTCCTCGGTGACCCCGGGGTCGGCTCCCGGCGGCGCCAGGAGTAGGGACACCCCCGGCTGGCCGACGGGCCCGACCGTGATCCACCGCATCGCCCCCTGCCCGACGTCGCTGCGGACCTCGAACCCCAGCGCGTCGCGGTAGAAGGCCAGCGAAGCCTCCGGATCGACATGCGGCAGAGCCGCCGTATGAATGGTCACGTCCATGAAGATCATGCTAAGCACCCCTCCGCCGGCCCTCACAGGCGTTCGAGGCGGACCACGGGGATCTCGCGGGTCGTCTGCTCCTGGTAGGCCGCGTACTCCGGCATGACCGAAACCATCAAGCGCCACAGACGTGGACGTTCCGCAGCGGCGGCGGGGCATGCCCGCACGGTGAAGGTCTCCGTACCGACCTGCACGGTGGCGAACGGATCGGCGAGCAGATTCAGGTACCAGGCCGGATGGCGGTCGGCGCCGCGGTTGGAGGCCACCAGGACGTAGCGGTCGCCGTCGAGTCCGTAGACCAGCGCGGTACGGCGCAGTTCGCCGGACTTCCGGCCCCGCGTCGTCAGCAGCAGGTCGTTCACGCCCGGCCTTGGTCGGCCGCCCGTCTCCTGGAACCGGCGGATGTGCTCGGCGACCCAGGGATTCGGACTGTCGTGGATCTCGGACATCACACCTCTCCCCCACCGGCGGCGGCGCGATGGTCGCCGGACTCCTCCATCGGGGGAACGCCCGATGCCCCAGGCGCGATGTTCATGGCCGACCGCCTTTCACCCGGGCCGGTTCCCGTCCGCCCGGCCGCTTCACGGAAGCTACCGAGGGCTTCGGTTACCCCTGGGATACCGGCTATCGTGAGCCCCATGAGGGAACCTCTGCCCGCCGACATGTTCGACGAGCTGTGCCCGTCCTCGCTCAACCCGTTCCGCTTCGGCGACAAGTGGGCGGCGCTCGTCGTCCGCTGCCTCGAACACGGGCCGCGCCGGTTCTCCGAGCTGCGGATCCCCCTGAAGCGCGTCACGCCGAAGGTCCTCACCGGCTCACTGCGCTCCCTGGAACGGGACGGACTGGTCAAACGCACCGTCCTCGCCGGGTCCCTCCCGCACGTCGAGTACGAGCTGACCCCGCTCGGCCGCAGCATGCTCGCCCCGATGGCCGCCGCCTGCGCCTGGGCCGAGGAGCACTGGGACGAACTGCTCGACGCCCGCGAGTCCTACGACGACGGCACCCGCCTCGACCACACCGGCTGACCCGGCCCCGCCGCGCCGTGAGGCACCGGATCTCCCTGATCGAGCCTCAGTCCCGTTGAGAGCCGCCCTGGCCGCTGATCCAGTCGTGCCAGCGGCTGGCAAGGATGATGTCGGCCAGCCTCTGGTAGCCGCCGCTGCCGGGGTGGGCGCCGTCACCGGCCAGGACTTCCCGCGTCCACACGGCATCGTCGGCCAGCTCCCGGGTGGTGGCGATGAACGGGACGCCCCGTGACCGGCAAAGGGCGTCCATCTCCTCGGAGAGCTTCGATGTCCGCCGCAGATGCCCTTCTCCCGCGACGATGACCGGCGGGGGCCCCACCACCAGGACGTCGATGCCCCGGCGCCTGCTCTCGTCCAGGATCGCCGCCAGGTTGCCCAGGCAGCGAGCGGACTCGACACGGACTTCGCCGTCCTCCTCGACCATGTCGTTGCTGCCGAAGGAGACGACCAACCGGTTGTCGGCGCCGGGCAGCGCCCGTGACCCGACCTCCTCCCAGCAGCGCCGCAGCACATCGGCGGAGGTGTTGCGCCTGATGCCCAGATTGAAAGCCGTGACGTCACCCCGGGTGCCCTGGAGAACCCGGCCGACCCAGCCCCGATACTCCGGGTCACCGATCCCTTGGACGAAGGAGTCACCGATAAAACAAACACGTAGATCCCCGCTCATCCGGCAACCTTAGAGGTGGGGCCTACCAGGTCATCGGCTGCCGGTGGGTAGGTACCGGGTCATGCTCATCGATCTCACGAACAAGACGGCCCTGGTCACCGGTTCCACCCAGGGCATCGGGGCCGCGATCGCGGCGGCTCTGGCCCGTGCCGGAGCCCGGGTCGGCGTCAACGGCCGGAGCGAAAAGTCGACCGCCGCGGCCGCGGATCGGCTGAGAGAAGAGATCCCGGGGGCCCGCGTGGTCCCGGCGGCCGCGGATCTGGCGGCCGAGGAGGGCGCCGCGGCGGTCGTGGAGGCGCTGCCGGACGTCGACATCCTCGTCAACAACCTGGGGATCTTCGAGTCGCGGCCGGCCCTGGAGATAGACGACGACGAATGGCGGCGCTACTTCGAGGTCAACGTCCTCGCCGGGATCCGCCTGACCCGGGCCTACCTGCCGGGCATGATGGAACGCTCGTTCGGGCGGGTGCAGTTCATCGCCAGCGACTCGGCCGTCGTGATCCCCTCCGAAATGATCCACTACGGGATGACGAAGACCTCGCTCCTCGCGGTCTCCCGCGGCTTCGCCAAGGTGGCCTCCGGAACCGGCGTCACCGTCAACTCCGTGCTCGCCGGTCCGACGCACACCGGCGGCGTCGAAGACTTCGTCTACCAGCTCGTCGACCGCCACCTGCCCTGGGACGAGGCCCAACGCGCCTTCATGCGCGAACACCGCCCGCAGTCGCTCCTGCAGCGCCTCATCGAACCGGAGGAGATCGCCAACATGGTCGTCTACCTCAGCTCGCCGCAGGCCTCCGCGACCACCGGCGGCGCCCTCCGCGTCGACGGCGGCTACATCGACGCGATCCTCCCCTGACCCGAAGGCCCTCCCCTCCGGAAACGCCCGGGTTCTGCCGTGCCGCCTCCGGCGGTTCTGCCGGAGGCGGCGGGTGCGTCACGCGACAGCGGTTCCCTCGAGTTCGACCATCAGGTCGGGGATCGCCAGCCGTGTCACACCGAGCATCGTGGTGGACGGCGCCACCCCGGCGGCGCCCAGCCGCGACGCCAGCACGCCGTAGTGCTCGAAGAGCCGGTCGACGTCGGTGGTGTAGACGTTGAGCCGGACGAGGTTCGCCAGGGACATGCCGGCCTCGCCGAGCACCGCCTCCAGGTTGTCGAGGCTCAGGGCCAGCTGCGCCCCCATGTCATCGGCGTGCTGGGGCTTGCCGTCGCCGCTCATCGCGGTCTGCCCGGAGCAGTACAGGGTCCGGGTCTGCCCGGAGACGAGCTCGCCCTGGTTGTACCCCATCTCCACCGACCACGCCCACGGGTTGACCGCCGTACGCTCCATCGCCATATCGGTTCCCTTCGCTTCATCGACATCACGGACCGACTTGAAGGCCACCGCCTTCTCGGTCATGTCGCTGAGCCTCCCAACGAATCACGACATCCTGTGTCGTGTATTCCTTTAGAGTTCTCGCATGCGCGCCGACCGGTTGGTGTCGCTGGTGCTGCTGCTGCGCCGGCACGGCCAGATGTCCGCGACCGCGCTCGCCCGCGAGCTGGAGGTGTCCACCCGCACCGTGCTGCGCGACGTCGAGGCGCTGTCCGCGGCCGGCGTCCCGGTCTACGCCGAACGCGGCCGTCATGGCGGTTTCGCGCTGCTCCCCGGTTTCCGGACCGAGCTCACCGGGCTGAACCATGACGAAGCGCTCGCCCTGCTGATCGCCGGATCACGCCGCGGCGCGCAGGCGTTCGGCCTCGGCTCGGCGCTCGCCTCGGCCATGCTCAAGGTGGTCGACGCGCTGCCCGCAAGCCATCGCGACACCGCGGCCGACGCGGCCCAGCGCCTGCTCATCGACCCGGAGACCGACCTCCTCTCCCGCCGCCTGCCCGCGGAGGAGGTGCCCGACGCCCTGGCGGCCGAGGTCCGGCGCGCGGTGCTCGCCGGACACAAGCTGCGCATCCGCTACGCGGCCGTGGACCAGGCCCCGAAGTGGCGCACGGTGGACCCGGTCGGCCTGGTCACCGCGCACGGCCAGGGCTACCTGCTGGCCACGAGATCCGGCGCGGACCGCACCTACCGCCTGTCCCGGATCCTGGCCGCCGAAGAGCTCCCCGAACCCGCGCAACGACCGGACCGCGTCGACCTGGACCAGGCCTGGCAGGAACGCAGCACGCGCTTCCGGACCGGCGGCGACCAGGTCACCGTGTTGCTGCGGCTGAACCCGTCCCGCCGGAAGGACCTGGCGGACACCGCGCTGGCCATCCGCGCCGAAGGAACCGACACGGACGGCTGGCTGCGGCTGGAGGCGTCCTTCCAGGACTCCAGGCACGCCGAATGGGCACTGTGGCAGCTCGCCACGAACGCGGAAGCCCTGGCCCCCCAGTGGTTGCGCGACTCCCTGCACGACCGCGCCATCGCGATCGCCGCCTCCTACGAGCGAACCGAGCCGGCCGCCAATGGCATGACGCCAGATCGCCTGTCCCCGAGAAAAGATCAAGACTAAGCTGCGGATCAACGCTCCGGGAGGCAGAACCGCTCGTGATCCGTCTTCTCGACAAGGGCCGCGTCTCCCTTGCGTGGCTGCTCTTCATCGCGGTCGTCGGCGCGGTCGGCTGGACCGCATGCGCCCCCGAACCGCCGAAAGACCTTCCGCCGAGCGGTCTGCCGGATCGCGCCGTGAATTGGGAGCATCGCGGCCAGGTGGGGATGGACGGCGTCGACCCCCGTCTGAAGTTTCCCGACGGTGTGACTTTCGAAATCAAGTCGCGGCTCGCGGAGATCGAGGACGGCGGGAAGGTCCATCGGGCCGCACTCGGCGATCCCACGGACAGGGATCGTGTCTGGATCGCCGATGCCACGGGAAGCGACAACATCTGGGCGGCCGGAGGCAGGTCGGTCTGCCACTGGGACGGCCGTTCCTGGAAGACGATGGCGACCTTCGACGAAGTCTCGGACGTGGCGACGGCCGGCTCGAAGGACGCCTGGGCGCTTTCCTTCGAGGGGGGGCCGTACAGTGCTGCGGTCCTGGAGAGACGGCACGTGGAGCGACCTCAAGGCGGACGCCGAACTCTCCGACATCGCCTCCGGGAAACCCAAGAGTCTGTGGGCGGTCTCAAAGAACAAGGTGCTGCACCACGACGGAACACGCTGGAGCGACCACACGCCCGCGACAGACGCGCACTTCACGAGCATCGCCGTGGCCGATGACGGAAGCGTGTGGGTCGGCACCGATCGCCACTACGTCCTCACCTTCACCGACGGCCTCTGGTCGCGCACCAGGATGCCCGTTCCCGCGAAGGTCGAGGACGAGGAGACGGGTATCGAGGGCGACCCGGACTGGAGCATCTGGAAAGTCGCCGCCTACAGCGGTGCCATCGAGGTCACCGCCCACTGGTGGGACGAGCTCGACGGGAGCGACGGCATCTACGACTGGCACGTCTACCGCACACCCGTGAATGCCGAGCCCGAAGCCGTAAGCCGACCGTCGGAAGGCCTGTAACGGGGCGGAGATAGAGGCTTGCCTACGACCTGTGCGGTTGAACGGTCGTTATGGAGCGCTCCATTATCGGCCGCC
The DNA here is from genome assembly GCF_039525175.1 of Actinocorallia libanotica. Taxonomy (NCBI): domain Bacteria; kingdom Bacillati; phylum Actinomycetota; class Actinomycetes; order Streptosporangiales; family Thermomonosporaceae; genus Actinocorallia; species Actinocorallia libanotica. The sequence goes on along the minus strand of NZ_BAAAHH010000008.1, from coordinate 104,301 downwards.
TCCCGGATTTGTCACCCGGGTGAGCAGGAAGTCCACGCAAAAAGCAATGGGTTACATATACGGCCCGTTTCGGCTAAGAATATGGGTCGGACCGGCGGCTGAGGGGCGAGCCGCTCCGGCTGACCGTGCAGATCGCCGACGCACCCCTTCGTCGGCGGCCGAAAGCCGCGGCGGGCGGGCCCTGCAGTCGTGGGAAAGGAAACCTGCATGAGTGTCCCGATCGTCCTCGCGTTCCTTTCGGGATGCCTGTACTACCTGGGTTTTGTCTTCTTCAAGGACGCGGCGGACGCCCTTCCGCCCCTGCGCGGCACCCGGCCCGGACACTTCGCCGCGTCCGTGGCCCGCAACGGCAAATGGCTGGCCGGAGCCGCGCTCATGGGCGGCGGCGTGGTCATCCAGGTGGTGGCGGCACCGCAGCTGGAACTCCCCGTCCTGGTCACCGCGCTCCTCGCGGGGCTGGCCGCCCTCGTCGTCCTCTCCTTCGCGGTGCGACGTGAGCGCGTAGGCGGAGCCGAAGCCGCATGGCTGACCGCGATGGCGGCAGGCGGCCTCCTCGTCTCCTGGTCCGACCCCGCGACGCCGGCCGACGTCTCCGGAGCCGCCCTCACCCTGCTGGCCCTGCCCTCCCTGGCCCTGCCCGTGCTCCTGTTCACGATCGGCGACACCCGGCCCGACGGCCGCCACGCCCGCCCCCTGACCGGCATCGCCTACGGCATCGGCGCAGGCGTCCTCGTCGGCTTCGCCGAACTCGCCTTCAACCTCCAGGCCCGGCAGGGCTTCAACGCCGACGCCTTCACCGGCCCCTTCATCCCCCTGTTCGTCATCGGCGTCACCATCGGCCTGGCCCAGCTCCAGATGGCGCTGCAGCGCTGCCGCCTGCTCACCGTGGTCTTCGTCGCCACGATCATCGCCAAGGCCTACCTCGTGGCCGGCTTCGGCCTCCTGAGCCTCTCCCTCCCCGAACCGGCCTTCGCCACCCCGATCCTCCTGGCCGCCGGCCTCGCCCTCATCGCCGTAGCCCTCTTCCTCATCCCCCGCCACGAACCCACCCCCCGCCCGGCCCCCGCCCCCCGCAGCACGGCGACCCCCCGCCCCCGCCCCGCCAATGCACCCCCCGGACCCCCGCCGCCCGAACGCACCCCCGTACCCCGCTGACCCCACCCCCTCAGCCGCGAATCCCGGAGATCATGCAGATGTGGAACCTCGCGATCTCGTGCTGGCCTTCGTCCAGCAGATGACAGAGCTCGCCACCGAACTCACCAATGCCCTGAGCATGACGACGGGCGGGAACGATCTCCGGTCGGTCGTAGCCGCGGTCAGGCAGAAGCAGCTTCCGCGCGAGGGCGGGATTCCAGGGGGACTTCGCTACCGCGTCCACGGGGCCGGGTGCTGGATCAAAACCCCTGACGGCGTCGAAATCGACGCCGACCTGGGCCCAGGGCCCTTCCTGCTGAAGTTCGACGCTTGGCGCATCCGCCTCTACGCCGACTCGATCGGCGAAGAGGCCGTGACCGATCAGGAGATCTCCGAAGCCCTGCGGGACTTGGCTGACCAGGGCCTGATCAGCCGATTCCCCTCCTCCTTCCCCTGGTATACCTTCACCGCTCAGAAAGACGATCACCAGGAAGCCTTGAACTGAGCCGACGCGATCGGACTTTCAGGCTGGAGCGAATGTCAGGAATCGAAAGTTCACCCCTGGCCATGGCGTGCTCATGGCACGGCCGGGGCAGCCGGTCATCCTGCGAGAAGGCGGAGCCTGCCCCCAGAGCCAGGTCTTGGCAAAAACCGTGAGCAACGCCGGTCCTCCCGGCTTCCAGAAGGTGATCCGCCACGAGCGGTCGCCCATGGCCAATCGCAGCTCGTTCACCCCATCACGCAGACCCTTGACGTGATCGCCGTCGGGCGCGCCCCCCTTCTCCACAAGGTAGCGGCCCACCTTGGCCATCACTTATTGGAAGGGCCCGAACGGCAGCTCCTTCTACAGCGTCCGCAGGTGGATCCCGGAGTGACCGGAGGCGACCGTCGCCGTCCGCACGTCGTCACAGGCCGGGTCTGCTTGCCTGGCGCAAGCGGTCGGTCAGGTAGGTGAGGATCTCGGTTCTGGCCTTCACCGTGGGGTGTCCGTCCTCGTCTATGAAGTGGGCGGTGACCACGCTGTGGGGGGTTTGGACGATGTCGCGGAAGAACGGGGGCGGGTCGGTGTTGGCGGAGCCGCCCGGGAGGACGCGGCCGTCGAAGGCGTCGCCGAGGAGGGTTCGGTAGGCGGCGAAGCGTTGGCCGGTGCACCAGCGGTCGTTGTCGAAGCGGTAGGCGAGGACCTTCAGTCCGTCGCGCGAGACGCGTTCTTTCACCGCGTGCGCGTCTTCGTCGCTGAGTTCGAGTCCGGCGGGGTCGTCCAGCGGCAGGGACGGGTGGTTGACCACTGACGCGATGACGGCCGGTTCCAGCATCATGGTGAGGGCGAAGTTCCCGGTGAAGCACAGGCCGATCGCGCCGACGCCCGGGCCGCCGCATTCGGCGTGGGCTTGGCGCGCGAGCCCGCGCAGCCACACCGTGACAGGGCTGGTGCCGCCTCCGGCGAAGGCGCGGAACTCGGCGCTGACGCACGTGCGACGGATGACCTCCTCGCCTCCCTCGGCTGTGGGGTAGGCGCCGTCGGTCCCGAAGAGCGAGGGAACGTAGACGGTGAAGCCCGCGTCCCGCACCCACCGCGCCAGCCGAAGGACGTCAGGGCTGACGCCGGGCATCTCCGGCATCAGCACGACGGCCGGCCCGGAGCCCGCGACGTGCACCATCTTCATCACCCCGTCCACGTCCACGAGCCGGTGGGAGAAGTCCGCGATCGCGTCGTCAGAGCGTCCGTTGGCAGCGTTCATGGTGACAGTGTGGGCCGACACGCCAGCACCGGACGACGGGCTATATCGCCATATGCAAGGGTGATCTCGCCAAAGGCGGGGAGGCGATGGTGAGTGCATTGCGGGTCGGTGTCCTGGCCTATCCGGGCTGCTTCGCGTCCGAGGTGTTCGGCGTGCCCGACCTTCTGACGATGGCCACGCACGTCGCCGGCCCGGACCACGCCGGATATGAGGTGTCGGTCGTCTCGCCTCGCCGTCGCGTCGTCGCATCGGGCGGCGTGGCACTGGCCGTCTCCCCTCTGCGCGAGGTCGACGTCCTCGTCGTGCCGGGTTTCGAGCTCCTGCCGGGCCTCGACGCGGACGCGAAGCTCAAGCCCCTCACCCCCGAAATCGCGGCCATCCGCTCACACGCGGCCGCAGGCAACGCCGTCGTCTCGATCTGCGTCGGTGCGTTCCTGCTCGCAGAAGCGGGACTTCTCCACCGGCGCCGGGCCACGACGGCATGGCTCCTCGCGGAAGAACTGGCTCAACGCTGCCCGGACGCCGATATCCGCCCCGAATGCCTCGTCGTCACCGACGGAGGTGTGACGACGACAGCGGCCTTCAGCGCCATGTACGACTTCGCGCTGGAACTGATCCGCCGACACAGCGGTGCGAACGTGGCACGAGCCACCGCGCGGGTGGCACTCCTCGACGACGCCCGGTCATCCCAGACCCCATACGTCGACGCCCGGCTCCTTCCACAGCCCGGAAACGAGTTCTCCCGCAGGGTCATGCGGTGGCTCGACCAGAACCTCAGCACCCGTTACGACCTCGCCGCGCTGTCGGGCGCGTTCAATGTCAGCACCCGGACACTGCTGCGGCGCTTCGCCGACGAAACCGGCCAGAGCCCACTCGAATACCTGCAGTCGTCGCGCGTTTCTCGTGCCCGCCACCTCCTGGAGACCACCGACCGAACCGTCGCCGGCGTCGCCGCCGCAGTCGGATACCGGGACCCCGGCACCTTCGCCGCCCTCTTCGCCAAACACACCGGACGCCGCCCAAGGGACTACCGCGCGACCTTCCGCCGCGATGCCGGCCGCATGGATCCCGGGCGGCCTTCTGGGACGACGGAACCTGCCGTCGGCCAAGACGAAAATCTGTAGTGGCCGTGGTAGACATTCGATGGCGAGTCGGGTAGTGTTCCTGTCATCGAGAAGGAAAGTCCACGATCTGGGCAGAGGACGAACTGCCCGTAGCGATGGATCGCAAGTCCGGGCGAAGGCCCGGTGCAACAGGTAAGTGCTCGCCCCTTGCAGGTGAGGGGCGAGGCCGGTCGACCGGTCGGGCCAACGCAGTGCAAGGGGCTCGACCGGCTGATCCGGAACCGAAGTTCGGTACGGAGTCGAGAAAGGGGTGTAGGCGCCATCAGGATCGCCTGGCCGGGTGATTGACGGTCGGGTACCGCGGTTCCACGGATAGGTGGTGGTCTTCGGTCAAGCATTCGCGATCCCCGCGTCGTCGCTCGTTGCGGCTGTTGACGCGGATACGACAGGTCGGCCTCACGGTCGACTGATGGTGTTGAACTCATTCGAAGGGCCCCGGCGCGAGTGCGCCGGGGCCCATGGCGGGTTTTACGGAAAGGCCTATGACACGACAGCAGGAAGAATCGGCCGCTGAGGTGGCCGCGGTGGACAGGCTGGATGATGAGGACTATCCGGCCTACAGCATGGGCAGGGCCGCGGAGATACTCGGAGTGACCCCGGCGTTCCTCCGGGCTCTGGGCGCGGCGAAGCTGATCGAGCCGTTGCGCTCCGAAGGCGGCCATCGCCGCTTCTCCCGCTACCAGCTGAGACTGGCCCAGCGCGCCCGGGAGCTCGTCGACGAAGGCACCGCCCTGGAGGCGGCCTGCCGGATCATCGTCCTGGAGGACCAGCTCGCCGAAGCGCTGCGCATCAACGCCCAGCTCAAGCGGAAGATGACCGACTAGCCGGCCGTCGGACCAGGACCCGGCCCTCAGGAACCACGGTACGGACGGCCTGGGCGTCGGGGACCCGGGCCACCATGCCGCGATCACCCGGACACGGCGCGTCTCGCCCGCCCGGCGGTCCGGGCAACCTTTTTCCGGTGCTCGGCTGTCTTAGTCGCGGAGTCCCGAGGAAGGCGGCTGGAAGATGCGAGAACCCCCCGAGTACGCGACCTATGTACGGGAGCGTTCGCCGCGGCTGCTGCACACCGCCTACCTTCTCTGCCGGGACCGGGCGCTGGCCGAGGACCTGCTCCAGACGGCTCTGGCGAAGGCCTGGACGGCCTGGCGGCGGATCGAGAAGGATCCCGATCCGTACGTGTACCGGATCATGGTCAACACCCACAGCTCCTGGACGCGGCGGCGCTGGCGGGGCGAGATCCCCGTGGCCGCGCCGCTTCCGCTCGCGCAGTCACCGGACACGACGGACGGCTGCGACGACCGGGCGTTCCTGTGGGCCGCGCTCGGAAGGCTGCCCCGGGGCCAGCGGGCCGTGCTGGTGCTGCGTTTCTTCGAGGACCTGACCGAGACGCAGGTCGCGGGCATCCTCGGCTGCACGCCCGGAACCGTGAAGAGCCAGGCCAGCAAGGCCCTGGCCAAGCTCCGGATCGACCCGGAGATCCTCGAGACCGTCGCGGACAGGAGCCTTTGAGATGTCGCCCAGCATGCGGGACCTCCGCGCGACCATGGAAGCCGCGGGCGCGGGGATCGACCACCCCGCCGACCGCCTCGACCTGATCCGGCGCAGGGTCAGGCGCGGCCGCCGTCGCCGCCTGGCCGCGGGGGCCGCCGCCGTCGCCCTCGGCACCGCCGGAGTGCTCACGTTCCTGCCCTCCCCGGAGGGGCCGGCGCCCCAGCTCGTCCGGCCCGCCCCGACACCGTCGTTGACCGGCCGTCCCGCCACCGACCTGCCCGCGAGCAACGAGGGCATGCGGCTGGTGACCGCCGTCGAGTACGGCGTGCTCAACCAGGCCGCACGCCTGACGTTCACCCCGACCGGCCCGAACTCGCTGATCGTCTTCCGCTGCGACCAGCAGAGCACGATCTACGAACTGGGCGTCGGCTCGGTGGGATGCGGCTCCCCCCCGACTCCCGACACGCCTCCGTCCGAGCCGAACGGCGGCTCCTCCTACCTCGACACCACGACCGGAGTGCCGGTCTCGGTAGATCTGTTCGCCACCCGTGAAGGCATCACGGTGGACAACTCGGACGCTGCCTCCGCCGACCGCTACCTGTCCGGGGCCGCTCGGGAGAACGGGGTCTGGACCGTGGCGGTGTACAGCGGGACCTGCACCAGCGGGCACTGCAAGGACTTCGAAGAGTTCAAGAAGAACCCCGGTCCGCGGAAGCACGAGGACCCCACCGCGGGCCGGAAACCGATCTCGACGAGCACCGGCGCCGCCGACTCCCGCCGCACCCCCGTCCGGACGAAGGGCCACCGCGTCGACCTTCACCTGGTCTGCACCGAAGGCGCCGCCTGGGCCGTCACCTGGCTCGACGGCGAGATCTCCGAACCGATCCCCTGCGAGGCGGCCGAATCATCCGGCGTCCACTGGTCGGCGAAGCCCGGCAGACTGGAGATCGCGGTCTTCCCCGCCTCGGCGAAACCGACCGCGGACCGGACCGAGATCGCCCGGCTGATGAAGCACCCCGACCCGATGGGCGCGTGGACCCTCCAGGTCTACCGATGACCCGGCCCGCGACCACCTCCCGAACGGACTCACCTCTCGTCGGGTGAGCTTCGCCTGCGCCGGTGATCCCTTGCCTCGGAACTCAGATCTGGTTCAGGCCGCCGTCGACGTACAGGCTCGAACCGGTGATGAAGCTGCTCTGCTCGGAGGCGAGGAAGGCCAAGGCCCCTGCGACGACCGCTCACCGTGACCTCGGTTCCCGCCAACGGCCCTTTGCCCGACCAGGGTCAAGAATGGTCCGCAGCGGAGTGTCAGTCGGCGTTACTAAGGTGTTCGGTCATGGGAGGAACCGGAGTCTCACTCAAAATTTCAGGAAACGGCGACCCCTGCGACTTGGGAGCCGCGATCTGGAACACCGCGCATGAAATCATCCACATGGACGTGGATCTGCATCCTTGGGGCGATCTCGCCTACTACACGGAGGACGAGGGGCGCTGCACCGCCCAAGACGACTCGGTGACGTGGTGGTTCTCCAACCCCGGAGGCTGCTGTACGCGCTCACAGCAGGCATGGATGCACTGGTTCCAGCGCGTTCTCTCCTGGGACTGGTACATCTTCACTCAAATAGCCACCGAGCACGGCCTCACTTTCGCGAGCGAACCACCTCCCCTCGACGACCTTGCGAGCGAGGGCAATTTCGTCACGTTGCGCAATGATCTGTGGATGGCCGAGGAGGACGGGCTGTACGGCGACAACGCGCACATCCCGCTGTCCGAACTCACCGCCGACGAACGCGTGCTCCACGCGGAGGCGCTCCAACGGTGCCAGTGCCCCATGTGCGCCCCGAAACCCGCGCGACAAACATCGTGAAGCCGACGAAAATGGCACAAAGTTAGCTCAGCTGCTCCAGAAACGATCAAGTCCCGGCTCCGGACCGTCACCCCCGGGAGCACTCGCTCCGGCACCCGCACGGAATCTCCGGCGCCTTCGGCGTCCGACCTGGAGCTCAGTCCGCTCCGAAGCCGAAGGCATGGACCGCCGAGGACTTCTCGCCGGCGTCCTCTTCGATGAAGAGCGCGCGATCCGGGGTGAGGTGGAAGTCCGTCAGGTCCAGAGAGGAGAAGGACTCGGGCAGGCGGGTCTTGCGGATTTCAGCGCCGGAATCGGGGTCGAGAGTGGTGAGCACGGCGGCGTCGCCGGGATCCTCGAAGACCACGGCGGGTCCGGTGCCGGCGAGGTGAGTCAGCGCGATGCCGTGTTCGAAACGGGTGCTCCAGACGGTTTCCCCGGCGAAGGAGTAGGCGACGAGCTCGTCTGAGTCGTCGGGTCTGAGGGCCACGGCGTAGATGCGGTCGTCCGTGACGAGCGCCGGGGGACCGAGGTAAGGGCCTTTCAAAGGAACGGAGGCCAAGCGGTTCCCGCTGGCGGGATCGAAGATGAGGATCTCGTCCGTGTCTTCGGGCACGAGCCGCCTGACCTGCACCACCAGGGGGTCGGTGGAGAGCAGGCGCGCGTTCCTGGTCTTCGCTCCCAACGGGGCCGTCCAGGAGGAGCCTGCGGCGAGCTCGCTGACGGAGAGCACGATGGACTCGTCGTCCTGACAGGAGAGGAGCGAGGCCACCCGACCGTCGCCGACGGCCGCCGTCTGCCCCTCCGCCAGGGGAAAACATCCCGAGGGAACCGGGGGAGATTTCAGGGGAACGCCCGTCCGCGGATCGAGGACGGTCACACCGTGCTCGGAGAAGACGACCGCGCCACCTGGGCCGAGCTCCGCTCCCGCTCCGTACCTGAGGGGGTACTTCCGGTCGGCAGGGAAGTCGTGGGTCCACAGGGGGCGGCCCGCACCCAGATCGAACGCCGTCACCCGGTCGCAGGTCTCGCCTTCCTCGGCGTAGGCGACGAGCCCGATCCCGTCCTGTGCGGACCGGCTCGCCGCACACACCTTCTGCGGATAGGGGAAGGCATGAGACCAGCGAGCTCTGCCGTCCACCAGCCCATAGGCGGCCACCGCGTCTGAACGCACCTGGACGAAGGTGTCGCCGACGACCCAGAACCCCTTCGTCTCCCGGCTTTCCGGCAGGGACCACACCGGCTTCAACGCGTCGTGTCGAAGCGCTTCGAAGAGAAGATGCCCGGAACTCAGGACCAGCACGACGAAGATCGGGACAACGGCGTTGCGGAATTGCCGCCGGGGAAGTTCCCGCAGTCCTGAACGGCCCTCCCCGTCCAAGAGGCCGAACCGGTGGAGAAGGACAAGGACGAAAAGCGAACCGCTGATCGCCGCGAGGACGAGTGAGATGCGGCTCAGATGGCCGAACTTGGAGGCAACGACCAGCGCCGCCGAAGCGGGCAGCAGTATGACCAAGAACAGCCTTGTAGTCATGGTCGTCGATGCTATATCCCTTGAAGATCCACAGATATGGATCGTCCCTCTCCTGAAGGAAGAAGGGCCCCGATCCCCAAGAGCACGACTCGGGACCTACGCACCAACCGAACGACCTCCAGGACTGTCCCAGAAGCATCCCTGACCAGCGCCGGAGATCTTCAGTTGTCCATGGAAGCCCTCAGCCGTTCGAGGCCGTTGCAGACCCCGAGGTTCGGAAGCGACACATCAGCCGCACCGTCATTCACCGCCACCGCCTTCCTCTCCTTCCGATGCCGCACAGGCATCGGCGATCGCGGCCGTGTCCCAGTAGAACGGACGGACCTCGGTGATCCGACCCTCCTCTACCGTGATCGTCTGCAGGATGGGGAAGACGAGCTCATGGCCCTTGGCACGAGAACGGGCGCGGACCTCGGTGAGCACCACCGCGGTCTCGCCAGTGGCGAGGAACTCCTGCCGCACCATGTCGAACGACTCCCACGCCCGGCTCATCTCCGAAAAGAACCGCTCCATGCCCGCATGCCCGCGCCAGACACCTCCGTAGGGCAAGGCATCGGCTTGATGCAAGACGACATCGGGCGAGAAGAAAGGAGCGAGCAGATCAAAGGAAGCCTCACCCGGCCCCCCAGCCGCCAGGTATTTCGCCTCAGCCGCATACATGCCGCTGAGAACGGCCACCGAGTCAGTCGCAGATGGATTGGTCATGCCACCAGCGTGCCCGCCGACACCCGAAAGCGCTGGCAATGATCGGACATCGACTTCTCCTCCGACCCATTGTTCTGAGACAACGAGCCGCCCTGGGGTTCGACCGCCGCGGCAGGCCGGAAGGCGGGGCGTACGAGCCGCCAGGCTCGGAGCACCTCCGACAGCACCCCCGACGCTCTTGAACGGAGCATGGGCTGAGGCTCTCGGACGGGTGAGAAGAACGTTCCGGAGGGGCGGAGCCCCTCCCACGGGGTCTGGGGCAGAGCCCCAGAGAGCACGGCCCCGAGCGTAGCGAGGGATCAAGACGTGGAAGACAGGACGGGGCTGCGACAGAAGACGGCTGATCACCGTTAATTGCCCAAGACAGTTCAAACGGCCCTGAAAACGATGAAGGCCCGACTCCAAATTCACCTCCTGATCTGGGCCTTCGCCATGAGAGCGGATGACGGGAATCGAACCCGCGCTGTCAGCTTGGGAATCAAGCAAGTGCTCCCCACCGCCCTCTGCTCACCCTGGCTGATTGCACGGCGATCCGGCAGACCTGCATGTCATTCGGTTGCTTGCTGCGCTGGGTCGTTCGTTGGTGCACACTGGATGTATGAGGTACGCGGACAGGCGGACTTATGCGGTACCGGAGGACTTGGCCCAGTTGACCGGGCCCGTCTCCGGTGTCGTCGAGCTGCCCCGTCACCTCGACTGGTCCGAGCAGCATGTCTACGACCTCAACGACCCGGCTCAACTCGGGCTGATGTATGAGCGGGTGATCCGGGAGGCCTCTTCTCCAGAGGATCTCGCCGCCTACCTCGACGCCCGGACTCTCATCCGCTGCTGGGGACGCCTCTACCTGCCCGTACAGGTGCGTCGCCTCTGGGAGAGCAGGTTCCCGGCCCTGGCGACGGCCGCGTAGTCGGAGATGGATCCTCTCCATGAACTGGTGACACGTATCGGCCTCGCCGCGACCGGCGAGTACGGGTTCGCGCTCGCCGGCGGCTACGCCGTTCAAGCACACGGCTTTCTCGACCGTGTCTCAGAGGACGTCGATCTGTTCACAGTGAACGAAGCGAGAGCCCAATTCCAAGAGGCCGTCACGGTTGCGGTCGACGCCTACCGTCGCGAGGGCTTCGGCGTCGAGACGGCCCTTGTCGGGGACAGTTTCGTCCGATTGCTGCTCACTTCACCCGACGACCGCTCGGTGAAGGTGGAGCTGGGCATCGACTGGCGGGCACATGCACCTGTCACGCTGGCCGTAGGTCCCGTCCTGCACCCCGACGACGCTGTCGGCAACAAAGCCGCAGCGCTTTACAGCAGGGCGGAAGTACGTGATTTCGTCGATGTGGAGGCGATCCTTCGGAGCGGCCGCTACACGACTGATGACCTGCTGCGCCTCGCCGCCAACGCGGATCCCGGCTTCGAGTCCGAGATGTTCCTGCTCGCGCTCAACGCCCTCGATCGCCTTCCCGATCAGGCGTTCGCCGTCCACGGGCTCTCAACGGCCCGCACCCACGAGCTTCGTCAGCGCTTCAAAGCCTGGACGACCGAGATCACCCGTTAATCGCCCCACGCCAGATCAACAGCCCAGAAACGATCAAGGACCCGCTCCGGATCAACGCCCTGGGCTGGGCCTTGGCAAGGAGAGCGGATGACGGGAATCGAACCCGCGCTGTCAGCTCGGGAATCAAGTGGAGATGCCCTCCCACATGCCCTGACCTGCTGATCCGCCTGCCTGCGAGTGCCCCCTGTTCACCCTGGCTAATTGCACGCGGCCGCCGCCTTGACACGGCACAGCGCTCGGCCGATCGCGCCTCTCTCGGCTTCAGCCCACGAATGCGCCCTGCGAGATGCCGACTGACTCATCTCACCGTAGGTGGCCGTGCTGTGGGGAAGCCCAATCGAGTCGACGTTCGCCACCGTCCGGCACCACACCAAGGTCACCAAGGGGCCCGGCTCTCAAGCGGCCAGGCCGACCATGGCATTCAAGCTGATCGGATCAGCCCAGGGCCGCCGGCGCGCGGTCAATGCACCCCGCTTCCTCGCCCTCGTCCGCACCAAAGCCGCCTTCGCACGCGGCAAACTCGTCGAACGACCCGAAGGACGAGCCGCATGAACATCTCGCATCTCGACGAAGAGCCCGCCGAACATCGGCGTTTCGCTCACTACCTGCACGATCTGGAGGCCGCCGACGAGGCAGACGAAGCCGGCCTCGTGGCCGTCGTGCTGCGCGACCAGGACGCCGCGATGGCGGAAAGCGCCGTGGGCCGACATCTGGACCGCCGAGCCGCGCAACTGTTGACCACTCCGGCATTCACCGCCTGGGCCCACACGATGACCACCGTGATCACCGAGCGCGACTTCCTCACCCGACGACTCCGCGAGTGGGGCCTGCTCCGATCGATCGCCCTCGGCGAACCCTGGGCCGCCGAAGACATCACCGGCGCCTCCGACTGGTTCCAGCGCATGGCCACGACCACCCAGATCATCTCCTCGCCCGATGCCCTCAGACTTCTCAGCGACCACGGACGAACCCGCCGAGTCCGAAACACCGCAAGGCTTCGGCTACCTCAGCTGGAAGAACCGAACTGACTTGATCCACAGGCCTTGACTATTGCTCTGAGGTCCCCCCGTTCGACGGCCGGGCTGATGTTCCCCCGGTTTCACGGACTCGCTGGTGAGGAGATCGGGCTCGACGTTCGGGTGGTGGTTTCGAACTGTAGTGGGCTCATCCAGTCCAGGGCGGAGTGGCGTCGCCGGCGGTTGTAGAACCCTTCGATGTACTCGAAGATCGCGTTCGCGAGTTCGACGCGGGTCCGCCGGCGTTGCCGGTCGAGGAGTTCGGTCTGCAGGCGTCCCCAGAACGCCTCGGCCACGGCGTTGTCGTACGGATCGCCGACGGTGCCCAGGGAGGGCAGCAGGCCTGCCTTGCGTGCGCGTTCGGTGAAGGTCCACGAGGTGAACTGCGTTCCGTGATCGGCGTGGATGATCCCTCCCGGGACCTGGCCGGCGGTGCCTCGGGGGGGGGGAACCGATCCGCCCCGACGCGGTTTCTCGCTGCCCCCCGGATTCCTCCAGCGCCACAACGAACCGAAGATCGGCCAATGCTCCGACGACAAAATCGTCGGCAGAAGACCTCTCACGATCATCCGCGGAGGCCTTTCGACCTGCTGTGCGCATCCGAAGGGATTCGAAAGCTCCTCAGACTGTCTTGACTGTCCCGAGGGACAACCAAGGGTAATCACTTGATGCCAGCCTGCTTTCGGAAACGGTGTTGTTTCGAGGGGCGCAAGTGTCGGGAGATGAGCTTCGGCTCGAAAACGAGTGCTCAGCGTGGCAAGACGTGCAAGACGGTCTGGTCCGCTGGGCGGGAGAGCGGGGGTTCCTCGCCGAGCTGGCACAGGTGAGGACGGGGAGAGCGTGGTTGCGGGAAGTACTTCCACCTCTGTGTCCTCTGCGGGATGACTGCGTGACTGTGCTGTCGGAGTTGCTCGCGAACTGCGCCGAGCATGGTGGCGGCGGGCAGGTGAGCGTGGTCGTGACGCATGTGTGGGGGCGGGTGACGGGGATGCTGGTGCATCACGCCGCGCCTACGGCTCGGGTGAGGGTTCCTGTACCGGGATCGGGCGAGGTGGGAGCCATCGAGCAGTTGGAGGAGTCGGGCCGTGGATTGGTCGTGGTGGCGGAGCTCTGCGGTGGCGAAGTGGAGATCGAGTAGAAAGCGGATCGCACGGTGATTCGGTGGAGGCTTCATGGAAGTTGCGCCTGCGAAGAATCCGACGAGTACTGAGGCGACGCAGGCCGAGGACGGGCCGTTCTGACAGGCCGGAAGGCGGGGCGTACGAGCCGCCAGGCTCGGAGCACTGCCGACAGCACCCCCGACGCTCTTGAACGGAGCACGGTCTGAGGCTCTTGGACGGGTGAGAAGAACGTTCCTGCACGGCGGGGTGCGGGAGGGGCGGAGCCCCTCGCCCGGGGTCTGGGGCAGAGCCCCGGAGAGCACAGCCCCGAGCGTAGCGAGGGACCAAGACGTGGAGGGCGGCGCGATAAAAAAATGGCTGATCGCCGGTTAATTGCCCAAGTCGGTCAAACGACCCTGGAAACGATGAAGGCCCGGCTCTGGATTCAAGTCCTGAGCTGGGCCTTGGCAATGAGAGCGGATGACGGGAATCGAACCCGCGCTGTCAGCTTGGGAAGCTGAAGTTCTACCATTGAACTACATCCGCGTGAGTCTCCGGGGAGACGTCTGCATGTCATAGTAGCGGAACCCGCGAGCGGGTGGGTCAGGAGCTCATGCGGAACCTGACGGGTGGGGCTTCGGGGGCCGGGTCGCCCACCAGGAGGTGGGCGTGGAGGTGGCGGATGGTGCCGCCGGTGTGGTGGCAGTCGCCGTTGCGGACGCCCAGGCCGTAGTAGGTCAGGTCGTAGGCGGAGCGGGCCCAGCGTAGGGCGGTGAAGAGCTCCAGTTGGGCGGGTTCGCCGAGGTCGGCGAGATCTTCCACGTGTTCGTGCGGGAGCAGGAGCAGGTGGAGGGCGGTGCCCTTGTAGGGGTAGGCGTTGGGGGTGATGGTCCAGTGGTCGCCTTCCCACAGGGCCTCGTGTGTGCCTTCCTTGCGGAAGGTCTCGGGGCAGAAGAGGCAGATGCCGGCGGCTTCGAGGCGTTGCATCTCGGCCAGCTGCTCGGGGGTGCGGTGGTTGGCGAAGCAGTAGAACGTCATCGTGTGTATTCGATGAAGGAGTAGTCGGGGTGGTCCTGGCGGGATCGCTCGGTGAAGCCCGTGAGCCAGCCTGCCGGCATCGCGGTGTCGCCTTCTGCCTCGCGGTGGACGCGGGTGAGGTGGACGCGGTCGACGTCGGGGAGCGCCTGGGCGTAGATCGAGGCGCCGCCGCAGACGAAGATCTCGGATCCGCTGGTCGCGGCGAGCTCCTCGGCCGCCTCCAAGGCCTCGGGGACGGACCGGACGACGGTGACGTCGGGGTGGGGGGCCACGTCGGACGGGTTCCGGGTGATCACCACGGTGCTGCGGCCGGGAAGGGGGCGGCCGAGGCGGGCGACGATGGAGTCGTGGGTCTTGCGGCCCATCACGACCACGTTGCCGGTCGTCAGCCTCTTGAAGTGCCGCAGGTCCTCGGGGAGGTGCCAGGGGAGGGTGTCGTCCCTGCCGATGACGTCGTTGGCGGCCGCGGCGACGATCAGGTTGAGGGTCATGGGGCCACCGGGATTCGGGGGATGCCGGGGTGCGGGTCGTAGTCGGCCGCGTCGAAGTGCTCGCCGCGGAATCCGTGGACGTCCGTCACGGCGAGGCCGGCGTCGTTGAGCCGGACGGTGGGAAGGGCGCGGGGCTCGCGGTCCAGCATGAGCCGGACGGAGTCGGCCTGGTCCTCGTAGATGTGGGCGTCGGAGATCGTGTGGTAGTACGTCGACGCCTCGTAGCCCGTCAGGTGCTCCAGCATCAGGAGGAGCGCGGCGTACTGCACCATGTTGGACGGTACGCCGATCGGGAGGTCGCCGGAGCGCTGGAACATGTGCAGGTGGAGCCTGCCGTCCAGGACGCGGACGTGGACCCAGCCGTGGCAGGGGGCGATGGTCGCCTTGGGCGTCTTGCCCGTCCCGCGCACCAGGTACTGCGGGATCCACGGGCTGACGAAGTGGGTGCGGTCCCCGGGCAGTTCGCGGATCTGCTCGACGAGGTGGCGGAACTGGTCGAAGCCCTCCGGCTGCTCCAGCGACGGGAAGGCCTGGAACGCGCCGCCGTACGAGCCGGGGCCGAGTTCGCCGGGGGCGAGGCCGCGCTTGGACGTCTTCGCGTCGGTCGCCCAGGCGTCCCACCAGTCGCAGCCGAACTCGGCGAGTTCCTTCAGGGTGGTGGCGCCGTTGATGAAGGCGCAGAGCTCCCCGATGGGCTTGCGCCAGAACGACGCCAGCGAGCGTTCGGTGATCAGCGGGAAGCCGTTGGCGAGGTCGAAGCGCATCGTCTGCTGCATCAGCGTCAGCGCGGCGGGACCCTGGCGGGTCGGCACGCGGACGCCTTCGTCGAGCACCCGCCGGAGGAGTTCCCGGTACTGCCCGTCCGGAGTCCGCTCCGCATAGGGCAAGTAACGCATGAAAGACCTTCCGGGAGTCTCAAGATGACAATGGAAGGCACGTGATCACACGACCCTCCACAATAAGGCTACCGCTCCCGCCCCTCCCGTCCTGCACCAGCGCGCCGACAGCGCTGAACACAAGCCCCAGCAGGTCACGACACCGGCGCGATAGCATGAAACGTTGCAGCCGACCGGGAGGAACCCACGAAGTGACCAGGAGCACCGAAAAGAAGCGCCCCTTGGTCAGCCGCGACTTCTTCGACGACGCCTCGAACTTCGAGCTCCGCTACGTCCAGGACTACGACCGCATCAGCGAGATCGTCGACGCCCTCCGCGCCGTCGACAACCGCATCGTCCTGACGAACGGCTCCTTCGACATCCTCCACGAAGGCCACTCCATGTACCTGGAGGCCTGCCGCGGATTCGGCGACTTCCTCATCGTCGGCGTCGACAGCGACGACAAGATCCGCGAGCGCAAGGGCCCCCACCGCCCGGCCGTCCCGGAGATGGAGCGCCTCCGCATGGTCACCCACCAGCGCGGCGTCGGCCTGGTGACGCTCAAGGACCGCGACCACGAGAAGTGGGCGCTGATCAAGGCGGTCCGCCCCGACGTCCTGGTCGCCACCGCCGAGACCTACTCCCCCGAGCAGATCGCCGAGCTGGAGGCGAAGTACTGCGGCGAGGTCCGGGTCCTGGAGCGCATGGCGACGATCAGCACGTCGGCCCGCCTCCGCCGCATCCAGCTCGGCCTGGCCGAGAACGCCGAGCGATGAGCGCGAGCGGCGCAAAGCAGCTCGTCCTCTACCTCCCGGTCCTGCACGCCGGCTACGAGCGGTTCCTGGAACGCCACGAGGACGCCGACGAGGTGCTCCTCCTCGGCAGGGGCTTCCACGACCTCTTCCCCGCCCTCCGCAAGGACATCCGCGCCCTCGACCCCGCGAGGGCGGCCGCCTACCTCGGCGGCCCTCCGAGGGTCAGGGTCATCGAGCCCGCGGACCTCCCCGGAGCCCTGACCGGGCGCCTCGTCATGCCCCACGAAGAGATCATGCGCGAGCTGGCCGACAGGTACGGCCTGAAGCCCGACTTCGAGCGCACCTTCCTCCGCTGGGACCGCCCGTGGAGTCTGGAGGAGGCCCCGGTCGGCTCGGCCCGGATCACCGGGGACGAGTTCGACAGGCACTTCATCCGGAAGGCCCGGGTCCAGGCCGACCGCAGCTCCGACTGGTGGCGCCAGGTGGGCGCGGTGGCCGTCCGGGACGGCGAGATCCTCGCCGAAGCCCACAACCACCACCACCCCACCGAGTACTCCCCCTACCTCGACGGCGACCCGCGCAACGAGTTCCGCCGCGGCCTTCGCGCCGACCTCTCCACCGCCATCCACGCCGAGGCCACGATCGTCGCCACGGCCGCCCGTGAAGGCCTCTCCCTCAAGGGCGCGGACCTCTACGTCACCACGTTCCCCTGTCCCGCCTGCGCCCGTCTGATAGCCGAGACGGGCTTCCGCCGCCTCTACTTCACCGGCACCTACTCCGTCCTCGACGGCGAGGGCATCCTGAAGGCGGGAGACGTGGAACCGGTCTGGGTCGACCTCAACGGTTAAACCAGCAATCGGTAACAACCTTGCAACGCCGTCGTCGCGGGGAAAGTATTCAACGTCACACCCATCGTGCATGTGAGGAAGGGCCTGGCCTGGCGGGTGCGGCGCGGACCGACCCTGCTGCTGCCCGAGGTGCCCCAGCGGCTCCTGGAGACCGTCCGGCTGTTCGCCCCGGAGGCACGGCAGCAGGACGGTGTCGTCGTCGCGGGTTCCGCCCTGCTCAAAGGCCCCTTCGAGGTGACGCCCAGGCTGGCCCGGGGAGCGAGGCTGCCCGACGGCTGGGCCGTGGCCTATGTGGGTGAAGGGCCGCACGGCCTGGTGGCGGGCCTGGCCAGGCGGCTCGGCGGCCTGTGGTTCCAGGACGGCAAGGCCGTGACGTACCGGGAGGACGAGGACCAGACGGTCACCGTCTACCTGCCGCGGCGGCCCGAGCCGGAGCGGCTGGCGAGCCTCGTGGAGGACGTCACCCACACCGCCACCCCGGACACCGACCTCTACAGCGGCGGCCTCGTCTCGCTGCTCGTCCGCAAGGTCCACGAGCACCATGTCACGTGCGACCTGCACTCCTCCGACACCCACCGGCTGGGGCGCACCGCGCTGGCCATCGCCCGCGAGTTCGGCGGCGTCGCCCTGGACGGCGACGGCTACCGCATCACGGCCCCGGAAGACCTGAAGCCCGTCCCCAGGCAGCGGGGACGGGCTTCGGAGCAGCAGTGACTACCGGGGGGCGGTCACTCCTTGCCGGCGGGGACCGCGGCGGGCTTGATCGACTGGAGCAGCAGCTGCGCCACGTCGACGACCTCCAGGGTCTCCTTCGCCTCGCCGGAGGTCTTCTTCTCGTTGATGGCGTCGCCGAGCATCACGAGGCAGAAGGGGCAGGCGGTGGACACGGTGTCCGGGTTGGTCTCCAGGGCCTCGTCGACGCGCTCGGTGTTGATGCGCTTGCCGATGCGCTCCTCCATCCACATGCGCGCGCCGCCGGCGCCGCAGCAGAAGCCCTTGTCCTTGCAGCGGTGCATCTCCTGCGTCTTGACGCCGGGGACCTTGGCCATGATGTCGCGCGGCTGCTTGTAGACCTTGTTGTGGCGGCCGAGGAAGCAGGGGTCGTGGTAGGTGATGTTCTCCTCGATGGGAGTCACCGGCACGAGCTTGCCGTTGTCGACCAGGTCGGCCAGGAGCTGGGTGTGGTGGACGACGTCGTAGTTGCCGCCGACCTGCGGGTACTCGTTGGCCAGGGTGTTGAAGCAGTGCGGGCAGGTGGCGACGATCTTCTTGACGCCCGCGTCGTTGAGGGTCTCGACGTTCTGCTGGGCCATGCCCTGGAACAGGTACTCCATGCCCAGACGGCGGGCCGGGTCACCGGTGCAGGCCTCCATCGGGCCGAGCACGGCGAACTTGACGCCCGCGGTGTGCAGCAGCTCGGCGACGGCCTTGGTGGTCTTCTTGGCGCGGTCCTCCAGGGCGCCGGCGCAGCCGACCCAGAAGAGGTACTCGGCGTCCTCGGGGATCTTCTCGTCGATGACCTCGACCTCGAAGTCCAGCTCCTCGATCCACTCGAGGCGCTTCATCTCGCCCATGCCCCACGGGTTGCCCTTGTTCTCGAGGTTGCGCAGCATCACGCCGGCCTCGGACGGGAAGGACGACTCGATCATGGCCTGGTAGCGGCGCATGTCGAGGATGTGGTCGATGTGCTCGATGTCGACGGGGCACTGCTCGACGCAGGCGCCGCAGTTCGTGCAGGACCACAGGACGTCGGGGTGGATGACGCCGTCGTCGGCGACGAGCGGCTTGTCGACCTCCATGGCGAGCCGCTGCTCGTCGGTGAAGGCGCCCTGCTTCTCCTCGGTCGCCATGTAGTACGGCGCCTTGTGGAAGGCGTGGTCGCGCAGCTCCATGATGAGCAGCTTGGGCGACAGCGGCTTGCCGGTGTTCCAGGCGGGGCACTGCGACTGGCAGCGGCCGCACTCGGTGCAGGTGGCGAAGTCGAGGAAGCCCTTCCAGGTGAAGTCCTCGATCTTGCTGCGGCCGAACAGGTCCTCGTCCGGGTCGGCCTCCTCGAAGTCGAGGCTGCTGCCGTCGGGCTTGAGGACGGGCTGCGCGGCGCCCAGGCCGTTGGGGCGGCGCTTGAACATGACGTTCAGCGGGGCGAGGAAGATGTGCAGGTGCTTGGAGTTCAGCACGATCAGGAGGAACACCAGCGCCACGCCGATGTGCAGCAGCAGGCCGATGCCGGCGAGGATCTCCAGCGTGTTCGCCGAGAGGCCGTCGAACAGCTTGCCGGTGGCGTAGGAGCCGAACGCGGCCTTGCCGAACGGGAAGTAGTGCTCGCCGGTGACGGTCTCCAGCGCGGCGAGGACGCCGCGGTAGAAGAACATCGTCCAGATCACGTTGAAGATCATGAACAGGATCAGCCAGGCGCCGCTGTTGTGCGAGCCCTTGAAGCGGGACTTGCGGTCGAGCTTGGCCGGGTTGTTCTTGATCCGGATGATGCTGAAGACGACCAGGCCCAGGAAGCACATCACCGCGATGAAGTCCTGGATGAAGCCGATGGGGCCCCACGTCTGCAGGATCGGGATGTGGGTGTCGATGCCGAAGAGAAGGCCGACACCCGCCTCGATGTACACGGTGGCCAGCAGGAAGAACGCCCACATGACGAAGAAGTGGGCGAGGCCCGGGATGGTCCACTTGAGCAGCTTGCGCTGCCCGAGGACCTCGGTCACCTGACCTTCGACGTCACCCTTGGGGTCGCGCTTGACACTGGCGACCCGGTCCGGAGCGGGCTGCCCGCTGCGGATCAGGTTCCATAGGAAGAGCACTCGCTTCCCGGCGAGGAGCAGGGTCACCGCAATGCCGGCGAGCCCGATTATCAACGTGAGCCAGAACATCTGTTCCGTCCTCCTGAGGTACGGCCATCGGCTGAAGCGTAGGGCTCGCTACAGGCTGTCATGACATGGGGCCCCCGATTGTACCGGCGAGTAACTTGTGGGCCAAGTCGCCGGAACCCCCGAGTCGGCGGGCTGATCCACGCTAGAGGTACCCCGCGTTTCTCGTTCGTGACACAACAGATCTTGGAATGCCGGTTATGTGAGGTTACTCTCACCGACAACAGGAGGCAGGCGCGGCCTCCCCTTTCACCCACCCCCCAAGGAGCAAGTCCATGCGCCGTGTCCTCACGACCGGGCTCGCCACACTGGCTCTGACCCTCGGCTTCGCCGCCGCACCTGCGTCGGCTGCCAACCCCTACACCCCGTCCGAAGCCGACTTCGCCGACTGCCCCGCCAAGCCCGCGGGCGCCACCGAGTGGAAGTGCTTCGTCATGACGGCGCTGGACGGACAGTTCCGGCTCAAGAACATGAAGGTGCGGATCAACCACGCGGTGCGGCTCACCGTCGCCCAGGGCAAGGTGAACGGGCAGAAGGTCGCGCAGATGGGCACGGTGCGCGGCGAGGCGATGCCCTTCGTCACCGGCGTGCTCGGCACCCCGCTGGAGGTCGCCGACCCCACCGGCTGGCAGGTGAAGATCGAGTCCACCGGGCAGGCCTCCCCCGGCGTCCTCTACCCCTCCAAGATCGGGCTGAAGGCGCGCATCATCGGAGACGGCCTCGGCGACAACTGCTGGATCGGCTCGGACGCCGCCCCGGTCGTCATCGCCCCCCGCATCCAGTGGAGCATCCCCTCGCTCCAGGGCGGGCTGCTCATGGTCAAGGCCAAGGTCTACGACGACGTCTTCGCCATCGACTGGGCGACCGGCTGCCAGAGCCCGCTCGTCAACACGCTGATCGGCAAGGCCAACGCCACCAGCAACCACTTCGACGCCACCTGGGCGATCCGCCACAAGACCTTCTAAGGGGACGTCCAGATGAAACTCCGTCGTATCGGCGTCGTCGTCGGCGCCGCCGCGCTCGCCCTCGGGCTGACCTCCTCCCCCGCCAGCGCCGAGATGTCCTACTTCCCCACCGAAGCCGACTTCGCCGACTGCCCGCCCAAGCCGGCGGGCGCGGAGAAGTGGACGTGCTACGTCTCCACCGCATTGGAAGGCGGCTTCACCCTCGGCAGCAAGAAGAACATCCGCGTCCTCATCGACAAGCCGATGCGGATCACGTCCGCCGAAGGCACGCTCGCCGACGGGACCAAGGTGACCGCGTTCGGCGGCGTGCGCCAGCCGCAGAACTTCAAGGTCGTCACGGTCGTGCCGGGCACCAAGGTCATCCTCTCCGTCCTGCCGGAGATCGAGGGCCGGTTCGTCGGCGTCGGGCTCAACGGCAACGAGCCCGACGAGTTCAAGGTGCGGTTCCAGCTGTGGAGCCCGGGCGGCCTGCTCGGCTCCAACTGCACGATCGGCACGGACGCCGACCCGATCGTCTTCAAGCCGAAGATCAACGTCTCCACGCCGTGGCTGTTCTGGCTGACCCCGATGGCCAAGGTGTGGGCGAACGAGAAGAACTTCGCCCTGCCGGCGTCCACCGGCTGCAGCGCCTACCCCCTGCTGGGCCACCCCGACCAGCTGCTGGGCCTGCCGTCGGCGGGCGGTACCAACTCCGCCGACTTCGTCTGGGCGGTTCGGCACAAGACGTTCTGATTCGTTATCAGCGAGACATTCACTTCCCGATAAGCGGCGAGTTACGCTCCTCACCCGGAGTGTGCACTCCCCCCAGACGAACAGGCCCGTTGCCTTCCCCCCCGAGAGGCGGCGGGCCTGTTCCCTTTTCACACCCCACCGAAGTACCTGGAGTCCCCTCCGATGAAGAACCTCCTGCGCCGTACCGCGGTCGGAGCCGCCGTCGCGGCCGCCTCCGTCATGCTCACCGCCGCTCCGGCCGCCGCCGAGAACGCCTACACCCCCTCCGAGGCGGACTTCGACACCTGCCCGGCCAAGCCCGCCGGCGCCACCGGGTGGACCTGCTACGCGGCCACCGTCCTGGACGGCACCATCGACATCGGCTCCGTCCGGGTCAAGGTCGACTCCCCGATCCGGCTGGTCACCGCGCAGGGCAAGCTCGCCGACGGGACCAAGGTCGCGCGGCTGGGCAGTCTCACCGGCGGTGAGCTGACCGTTCAGACGCCGCTTCCGGGGACTCCGCTGTACATCCAGGACCTCACGGGCACCAAGGTGAAGATCGAGGCCACCGGGCAGGTCTCCCCCGGCACCACCATGCCCAAGGAGTTCGGCGTCAAGTTCCGCTTCACCCACCCGCTGCTGTCCCGCAACTGCTGGGTGGGCACCGACAGCGACCCCATCACCCTCAAGCCGGTGATCGGCCTGGCCGTGCCGCAGCTGCGCGCCAACCTGCTCATGCTCAAGGTGTGGACGACCGACAGCACCTTCGCCCTGCCCAAGGCCTCGGGCTGCGGGCCGATCCCCGGCGGCCTGATCGACATGGCGGTCAACGACCGCTTCGACCTGCCGAACGCCAGCGGCGACAACAAGGCGAGCTGGAACTGGGCGGTCCGTCACAAGACCTTCTAACCCCTAAAAAAACGGACAGGCCCGTCGCGTTCCCCCCAGAGGCGACGGGCCTGTTCCGTGTTCTCATTGTCCCCCTATCGCGGCGCTTCTCCCGTCCAACCGGACGAGACGATCGTCACGGCGTTCCAGACGGCGCCCGCGGGCAGGTTCCTCTGGTAGCCGCCCGGCACGACGACCACGCTGTCGGTCTGCAGGGCGCGACCGGTCGACCGGTCGAACAGGAGGCGGGCGCGAAGGACCCCGCCGCCTCCCGCCTTCTCCTCCCTCGTCACGGCGGTTCCCGACCTGCCCTCGAAGTCCTTGACGTTCTCCACCACCCGCACGGAATCGAGTTCCGCCAGCATCCGGAACGCCGCGCCTCTGACCTTCGGGGTCACCGGCATGTCCGCGATCAGGCCGGTGGTGACCTGATAGAGCCAGGCGTCCGACGCCATGGGCGTGCTGGAGGACTCGGTGCTGTGGCCCTTGTAGGAGGCGAGGAGCCACGCCTTGAGCCGCTTCGGGTCGCCCGGAAGCCCCTGGAGCTCCTTCATGGTGACGTTCTTGCCGAGCCAGAAGACCTTGTCCCCGTCGACCAGCCGGCTGCGCTCGGTACGCGCCTTTCCGGGCTCCCGGTCGATCTCGTAGGAGGCGGTGCCGGGAGCACCCTTCTTGACGGGCTTGGGCGCCCCCACTGAGATCTTGGACGGGGAGCCCGCCCGCTTCCAAGCCGCCTCGTCATCAGGCGAGGGGAACCCGAATCCGAGCCGCTGCATGCGGTTGACCTGCTCCCCGCCGGGCGCATAGGGCGTCCACATCTCCGTCTTGTTGAGCTCATAGATGCTGTACGGGGAATCGCCTTGGACCGGCGACATGCTGCGCTGGACGGATTCGGAATGCCACCAGTCGCCGATCTGCTCCTGCTGCGCCTCGGCCTGGAACGCGGCGGACAGCAGAACCGTCCGAGCATCGAGGGCCACCGAGGCGCTCGGAACGTCAGGAGGCGCGATCGAGATTTCCCGCTGGGTGTCGAAGAGGCCGGAGGAGGCCGCCACCACCGCGGCCGCCGTCACGGCCCCCGCAAGCCCCAGGCCCCAGACGGGCCGGAAGCTGCGTCGTGACGTCGGCCGCCGCGGCTGGGAGAAGGCGTGGTCGAGCTCCCGGGACCGCGTCCCGGGGTCCGTGGGGGTGTCCAGATGGGCGGGACGGGCCGCGCGAAGCTGTTCCATCGAGTTCATGAGCACTCCTGAGGGGAGATCCGGACCTGGGGGGAGACCCGGGCGGAGGGTTCTTCGAGCGCCCGCGTGAGGCGTTTGCGGGCGCGGTGCAGCCGTACGCGGAAGGCCGTCTGGCCGCAGCCGACGACCGCGGCGGCCTCCTTCACCGCCAGGCCCTGCCATGCGACGAGCAGGAGCAGTTCCCGGTCGTCCTCCGAGAGGGAGGCCAGGGCGCGCAGCACCTCCAGCCGCTCGGCCACCTGTTCGGCGTGGTCGCCTTCGGTCCAGGCGCGCAGCTCGGCCTGCAGGGAGTCGCGGCGGGCCTGGGCCCTGATGTTCTCCCGCAGCACGTTGCGCGCCACCCCGATGAGCCAGGGCAGCGGCTGGTCCGGCAGGTCGTCCAGCCGCCGCCAGGCGATCGCGAAGGTCTCGCTGACCACCTCGTCGGCGACCTGCCGGCCCGCCCGGCTGACCACGTACGCCCACACCCGTTGTCGGCACTCGTCGTACATCTCGGTGAAGCGCCGATGGTCGTCGGTCATGCGCCTCCCCCTTCGTCCGGCCGTCTCTGACACCGGGTAGTGGTCGCCGGAGAGCTCCTGTTACATCCCATCTCAAGGGGAAGGGCGTTTCGGGAACATCTGGGGAGGCTCAACCGTTCTGCCAGTAGATCGGCAAGAAAGTTGAGTCGATGTGGCTCAAGTGATTTGACACCGGATCGCCCGTGGAGGCATCCTTGGCGGAGCAGATCTCTTTCAGGCCGGACCAAGACCTGACGAACAACGGAGGATTCTGACGATGGCACGTGCGGTCGGTATCGACCTCGGGACGACCAACTCGGTCGTCGCGATTCTGGAGGGCGGCGAGCCCACCGTGATCGCCAACGCGGAGGGGTCGCGGACCACGCCGTCCGTCGTCGCCTTCGCCAAGAACGGCGAAGTCCTCGTCGGCGAGGTCGCCAAGCGACAGGCCGTCACCAACGTCGACCGGACGATCCGGTCGGTCAAGCGTGAGATCGGTACCGACTGGAAGGTCGGCATCGACGGCAAGGACTTCACCCCGCAGCAGATCAGCGCGTTCGTGCTGCAGAAGCTCAAGCGCGACGCAGAGGCCTACCTGGGCGAGACGGTCACCGACGCGGTGATCACCGTCCCGGCCTACTTCAGCGACCACCAGCGGCAGTCCACCAAGGAGGCCGGCCAGATCGCGGGACTGAACGTCCTGCGCATCATCAACGAGCCGACGTCCGCCGCGCTGGCCTACCACCTGGAGCGCGAGGGCGAGGCCACCATCCTCGTCTTCGACCTCGGCGGCGGCACGTTCGACGTCTCCCTGCTCGAGGTGGGCGACGGCGTGGTCGAGGTGAAGGCCACCTCCGGCGACAACCACCTGGGCGGCGACGACTGGGACAACAAGGTCGTCGACTGGCTGGTCACCAAGTTCAAGAACGCGCACGGCGTGGACCTGTCCAAGGACAAGATGGCCCTGCAGCGGCTGCGCGAGGCCGCCGAGAAGGCGAAGATCGAGCTGTCCTCCTCCGCGGAGACCACGATCAACCTGCCCTACATCACGGCCTCGGCCGAGGGCCCGCTGCACCTGGACGAGAAACTCACCCGCGCGGAGTTCCAGAAGCTGACGGCCGACCTGCTCGAGCGCTGCAAGGCGCCGTTCCAGCAGGTCATCAAGGACGCCGGTGTCAGCGTCAACGACATCGCCCACGTGGTCCTGGTCGGCGGCTCGACCCGCATGCCCGCGGTGACCGAGCTGGTCAAGGAGCTCTCCGGCAAGGAGCCCAACAAGGGCGTCAACCCGGACGAGGTCGTGGCCGTCGGCGCCGCGCTGCAGGCCGGCGTGCTCAAGGGCGAGGTCAAGGACGTCCTGCTGCTGGACGTGACCCCGCTGTCGCTGGGCATCGAGACCAAGGGCGGCATCTTCACCAAGATCATCGAGCGCAACACCACGATCCCGACCAAGCGCTCGGAGACCTTCACCACGGCCGACGACAACCAGCCGTCCGTGGAGATCCAGGTCTACCAGGGCGAGCGCGAGATCGCGGCGTACAACAAGAAGCTGGGCACCTTCCAGCTGACCGGCCTGCCCCCGGCGCCGCGCGGCGTCCCGCAGATCGAGGTCACCTTCGACATCGACGCCAACGGAATCGTGAACGTCTCGGCGAAGGACCTCGGCACCGGCAAGGAGCAGTCGATGGTCATCTCCGGCGGCTCCGCGCTGCCCAAGGACGACATCGAGCGCATGATGCGCGAGGCCGAGCAGTACGCCGAGGAGGACCGCCGGATCAAGGAGCAGGCCGAGGTCCGCAACCAGGCGGAGACGGCCACCTACACCACCGAGAAGTTCCTCAAGGAGAACGGCGAGAAGCTGCCCGAGGACCTCAAGAAGGAGGTGGAGGAGGCCATCGCCCAGGTCCGCAAGGACCTCGAAGGCACCGACACCGACGCCATCAAGGCCTCGAACGAGAAGCTGGCGCAGGTCTCCCAGAAGCTGGGCGCGGCCCTGTACGCCCAGCAGCAGGCCGAGGGCGGCGCGACCGCGCCGGGCGCGGAGCAGCAGCAGGCTCCGCAGGACGACGAGGTCGTGGACGCCGAGATCATCGACGACGAGAAGGATGCCAAGTGACCAGTTCTCAGGACGAACCGGTGATCCGCGACTCGCGGCGCATCGATCCTGAGACCGGCGAGCTGCGGACTCCTCCCGCCGAGCAGACGGACGAGGAGGAGGCCGCGGCCCTGGCCGGGGAAGTGGTCGATGAGACGGCCGGGCAGGACGCGGACGGCGTGCTCCAGCAGGAGCTCGACGAGCGCACCGCGGACCTGAAGCGGCTGCAGGCCGAATACGTCAACTACCGCAAGCGCGTCGAGCGCGACCGGCTGGCCGTGCGCGAGCAGGCCGTCGCCGGAGTGGTCACCGAGCTGCTGCCCATCCTCGACAGCCTCGACAAGGC
The DNA here is from genome assembly GCF_039525175.1 of Actinocorallia libanotica. Classification (NCBI taxonomy): domain Bacteria; kingdom Bacillati; phylum Actinomycetota; class Actinomycetes; order Streptosporangiales; family Thermomonosporaceae; genus Actinocorallia; species Actinocorallia libanotica. The sequence continues at coordinate 77,425 of NZ_BAAAHH010000008.1, read as the reverse complement.
GCGCGAGCACGACGAGCTGGTGGGGTCGTTCAAGTCCGTGGGCGAGTCCCTGGAGACGACCCTGGGCAAGCTCGGCCTGGAGAAGTTCGGCTCGGTCGGCGAACCGTTCGACCCCAACGTGCACGAGGCGCTGACCCACGTGCCGTCGGCGGACGTGACCGAGGAGCAGATCCTCGAGGTCTACCAGCCGGGCTACCGGATCGGCGAGCGCGTGGTGCGGCCCGCACGGGTCGTCGTCGCGGGCCCGCAGGACTGACAACAGAACCGACCGCCCCGGGGGTGCCGGCACCCCCGGGGCGCACCGAAGCACTTTTTGCGAAGGGGAGCCGGTGAGCACCAAGGACTACCTGGAGAAGGACTACTACAAGTCCCTCGGTGTCGCCAAGAACGCCACCCAGGACGAGATCAAGAAGTCTTACCGGAAGCTCGCCCGCAAGTACCACCCCGACACCAACAAGGGCGACGTCGAAGCCGAGGAGCGCTTCAAGGAGATCTCCGAGGCCTACGACGTCCTGTCCGACGACAAGCGCCGCAAGGAGTACGACGAGATCCGCTCCTACGGGGGCGGCGCCTTCCGGCGCGGCCCGGGGGGCGGCCCGCAGGGCTTCGACCTGAACGACCTCTTCGGCAGCGCCGGCGCGGGCGGCGGAGCCGGCCCCGGCGGGCTCGGCGACATCTTCGGCGGGCTGTTCGGCCGCGGCGCCCGGGGCGCCGGGTCGACCACCGCGGGCAAGCGGACCCGCCGCGGCCAGGACATCGAGTCCGAGGTGACGCTGACGTTCTCCGAGTCGCTCGAAGGCATCACGGTCCCGCTGCGGCTGTCCTCCGAGGCCCCGTGCCCGACGTGCCGGGGCACCGGCGCCAAGGCCGGGACGCTGCCGAAGGTCTGCCCGCACTGCGAGGGCACCGGCCAGGAGACCCGCAACATGGGCGGCTTCGGGTTCGCCGAGCCGTGCAGCCGGTGCCACGGGCGCGGCATGGTCGTCGACGACCCCTGCGGCACCTGCCGGGGCAGCGGACGGGCCATGAGCACCCGCACCATCCAGGCCAGGGTCCCGGCCGGCGTCAAGAACGGCCAGACCATCCGGCTCAAGGGCAAGGGCGCGCCCGGCGAGAACGGCGGCCAGTACGGCGACCTCCTGGTCAAGCTCAAGGTCACCCCGCATCCGGTGTTCGGCCGCGAGGGCGACAACCTGACGGTCACCGTGCCGGTGACGTTCCCGGAGGCCACGCTCGGCGGCGAGATCCTCGTGCCGGTGCACGGCGGCCAGCCGGTGAAACTGCGCATCCCGGAGGGCACCCCGAACGGGCGCACCTTCCGGGTGAGGGGCCGCGGGGCGACCCGCCGCGACGGCACCAAGGGCGACCTCCTCGCCACCGTGGAGGTGCAGGTCCCGCAGAAGCTCAGCGATGACGAACGCGACGCGCTGGAGCGCTTCGCCCGGAGCCACCGCGGTGAGGAGTTGCGGGACGACCTCGTGAGACAAGCCAAGGAGGGGTAGTGAACCTTCCTGACGACACCCCTGTCTACGTCATCTCGATCGCGGCGCAGCTGTCGGGGCTCCACCCGCAGACGCTGCGCACCTACGACCGGATGGGGCTGGTGTCGCCCGGCCGCACGTCCGGCCGCGGTCGACGCTACTCCATGCGCGACATCGTCATGCTGCGCGAGATCCAGCGCCTCTCCCAGGAGGAGGGCGTCAACCTCGCGGGCATCCAGAAGATCCTCGAACTCCAGAACGCCAACGAAGAACTCCACGCGGAGATGAAGCGGTTGCGGCGGATGGTCGAGGAGCTCGGCAACGAACTCGAATCCACCCGAGCCGTGGCGGCGCGGCTGGCCCAGCTGCGCGGGGAGAGCCGCGGCGGAGACCTCGTGCCGATCAGGCAGGCCGGGGTCGTCATCTGGCGGCAGCAGGAATCCGGGGGCTGAAGATGGACTACAAACTGACGAACAAGAGCCAGGAGGCGGTCTCCGTCGCCGTGCGCCGGGCCGCCTCGGAGGGCAGCCCGCAGGTGGAGCCCGCACACCTGCTCGCCGCCCTGCTGGCCCAGCAGGACGGCACGACCGTGCCGCTGCTGGAGGCGGTCGGCGCCGATCCGGCCGTCGTCCGCCGCCGCACCGAGGAGCTGCTGGAGCAGCTGCCCAAGGCCAAGGGCTCGACGGTCGCCGCGCCGCAGAGCTCGCGCCCGCTGCTGGCGGCGCTCAACACCGCGGCGTCACGGGCCCGGCAGCTCCAGGACGAGTACGTCTCGACCGAGCACCTGCTGGTGGGCCTGGCCACCGACGGCGGGCAGTCCGCCACGCTGCTGCGCGAGCAGGGCGCCACGCCCGACGCGCTGCTCGACGCCTTCGAGAAGGTGCGCGGGCACGCCCGGGTCACCAGCGAGAACCCCGAGGACACCTACCAGTCGCTGGAGAAGTTCGGCGTCGACCTCACCGCCAGCGCGCGGGAGGGCAAACTCGACCCGGTGATCGGCCGCGACGCCGAGATCCGGCGCACCGTCCAGGTGCTGTCGCGGCGCACCAAGAACAACCCGGTGCTCATCGGCGAGCCCGGCGTCGGCAAGACGGCCGTCGTCGAGGGGCTGGCGCAGCGGATCGTCGCGGGCGACGTGCCCGAGTCGCTGCGCGACAAGCGGCTGATCGCCCTCGACCTGTCGGCGATGGTGGCGGGCGCGAAGTTCCGCGGCGAGTTCGAGGAGCGGCTCAAGGCCGTCCTCAACGAGATCAAGCAGTCCGAAGGCCAGATCATCACCTTCATCGACGAGCTGCACACCATGGTCGGGGCGGGCGCGGCCGAGGGCGCGATGGACGCGGGCAACATGCTCAAGCCCATGCTGGCCCGCGGCGAGCTGCGCATGATCGGCGCGACCACCCTCGACGAGTACCGCGAGCGCATCGAGAAGGACCCGGCGCTGGAGCGGCGCTTCCAGCAGGTGCTGGTGGACGAGCCGACCGTCGAGGACTCCGTGGCGATCCTGCGCGGGCTCAAGGGCCGGTACGAGGCGCACCACCAGGTGCAGATCTCCGACTCGGCGCTGGTGGCGGCCGCGACGCTGTCCGACCGGTACATCACCTCCCGGTTCCTGCCCGACAAGGCCATCGACCTGGTGGACGAGGCGGCGTCCCGGCTCCGGATGGAGATCGACTCCCGTCCGGTGGAGATCGACGCCCTCCAGCGCACCGTCGACCGGATGAAGATGGAGGAGCTCGCGCTCTCCAAGGAGTCCGACGATGCCTCCCGGCAGCGGCTGGAGAAGCTGCGCGCCGACCTCGCCGACAAGCAGGAGGAGCTGACGGCGCTCGTCGCCCGCTGGGAGCAGGAGAAGGCGGGCCTCAACCGGGTCGGCGAGCTGAAGAAGAAGCTCGACGACCTGCAGGGGCAGGCCGAGCGCGCCCAGCGCGACGGCGACTTCGAGGCCTCCTCGCGGCTGCTGTACGGCGAGATCCCCGTCCTGGAGAAGGAGATCAAGCAGGCCTCCGAGGCCGCCGAGTCCCGCGGTGCCATGGTCAAGGAGGAGGTCGGCCCCGACGACGTCGCGGACGTGGTGTCGGCCTGGACGGGCATCCCGGCCGGGCGGCTCATGCAGGGCGAGACGGCCAAGCTCCTGCAGATGGAGGACCACATCGGCAAGCGCCTCATCGGGCAGAAGGCCGCCGTCATGGCGGTGTCCGACGCGGTGCGCCGCAGCCGGGCCGGCGTGGCCGACCCGGACCGCCCCACGGGCTCGTTCCTGTTCCTGGGCCCCACGGGCGTCGGCAAGACCGAGCTGGCCAAGGCCCTGGCGGACTTCCTCTTCGACGACGAGCGGGCGATCACCCGGATCGACATGTCGGAGTACTCCGAGAAGCACTCGGTGGCCCGGCTCGTCGGAGCCCCTCCCGGTTACGTGGGGTACGAGGAGGGCGGTCAGCTCACCGAGGCGGTCCGCCGCCGCCCGTACAGCGTGGTGCTGCTGGACGAGGTCGAGAAGGCCCACCCCGAGGTCTTCGACCTGCTGCTCCAGGTGCTGGACGACGGCCGCCTGACCGACGGCCAGGGCCGCACCGTGGACTTCCGCAACACGATCCTGATCCTGACGTCCAACCTGGGCTCCCAGTTCCTGGTGGACCCGACGCTGTCGCAGGAGCAGAAGCGCGAGGCGGTCATGGGCACGGTGCGCACCTCCTTCAAGCCGGAGTTCCTCAACCGCCTGGACGACGTCATCCTCTTCGAGCCGCTGACCCAGCTGGAGCTCGCCGAGATCGTCGACCTCCAGGTCGAGCGCCTGTCCAAGCGCCTGGCCGACCGCCAGCTCACCCTCACGGTGACGCCGGAGGCCCGCCAGTGGCTCGCCGAGACCGGCTACGACCCGGTCTACGGCGCCCGCCCCCTGCGCCGCCTCGTCCAGACCGCCATCGGCGACCAGCTCGCCCGCGCCCTCCTGGACGGCACCATCCGCGACGGCTCCGAGGTCGTCGTCGACCTGGACAAGGAATCCGACAAGCTCACCGTCGGCTCCCCCCTGTCCCTGACGAAGTAACCCGTTCCGCCCCCCGCGGCCCGCGCCCTCCGGCGCGGGCCCGGCAGGGAACGCCTCCCGAGAACACCCGCCCCTCAGCCCGCACCCAGATGGCGCGGGCTTTTTCGTGGTGGGGTCATGGCATGCCGCCGTCGACGCGGAGGGTGGCGCCGCTGGTGTAGGTGGAGGCGTCGGAGATCAGGTAGAGGGCCGCGCCGACGATCTCGGCGGGGGCGCCGATGCGTTGGAGGGCGTGGGGGCGCACGCCCTCGGCGAGCTTCTCCTCGTTCCAGCCGCGGGTGGCTCGGGTGGCGAAGGGGCCGGACATCAGCGTGTTGACGCGGACCTTCGGGCCCAGGGCCAGCGCGAGTCCCTCGGTGAGGGCGTTGAGGCCGGCCTTCGCCGCGGCGTAGGGGAGGATCGCGGGGCGGGGCCGGATCGAGCCGGTGGAGCTGATGTTGAGGATCGCGCCGCCTCCTGCCTCGGCCATGCGCTCGCCCGCCAGCACGGACAGGCGGAAGGGGCCCTTCAGGTTGAGGTTGAGCACGGAGTCGAACAGCTTCTCCGTGACCGAGCCGAGGCCGTCGTAGACCGGGGACATGCCCGCGTTGTTGATCAGCGCGTCGAGCCTGCCGAACCGCTCGTAGACGGCGTCGACCAGGCCCGGCAGCCGCTCCCAGCGCCCCACGTGCACGGCGTAGGGCAGCGCGGCGCGTCCGGTGGCCTCCTCGATCTCCCCGGCCGTCCTGGCGCAGGCGTCGTGGTCGCGGCCGGCCACGACGACGTCCGCCCCGCACCTCGCCGCCGCGAAGGCCATCTCCCGGCCCAGCCCCCGGCTCCCGCCGGTGACCAGCACGACCCGCCCCGTCAGAGCGAAGAGCTCATCCGCGTAGCCCATCCACGCCTCCCGCGTTCCAGAATCAGAGAATGTTATTCTCCTGAATCAGAATGCTAGTTCCCACCGTTGCGCCCCACAAGACCGCCCCGCCCGCGCGTCCGTACGATGAGCGCGTGGCAGGCCGCGACAAGAAACAGAAGAAACCGGACTCGCGGAAGAAGAGCGAGGCCGCGCAGAAGGCGCAGACCGCCCAGCGAGCCCGCACCGCCCGGCGCGCCCGCGCCCTCCGGCCCCCATCCGAGGAGCCCCTGTCCGAACAACCCCCGTCCGGTGAGCCCCCGTCTAGGAAGTCCCCGTCTAGAAAGTCCCCATCCGGGGAGCCTTCGTCCGGGCGTCCCCCGTTTGGGCGTTCCCCGGCCGGGCTTCCTCCGTCTGGGCGTTCCCCGTCTGGACGTCCCTTGCCTGGACGTTCCCCGGCCGGACGTCCCCCGTCTGGACGTCTCCCGGCCGGGCGGCCGTGGGCCGGGCGGCTCGCGGAGCGGGCCTCGTGGCTTCCCCTCCTGCTCCGGGGCCTGCTCGTCGTGGCCGCCGGCTACCTGGCCTCGCTCGTCTCCTTCGTCTCCTTCTTCAGCGGCGGCGCCCTCTTCGCCACCGCCCCCGCCCGCCCCTTCACCGGAGCGGCCCTGATCGCCGGAGGCTGCCTCCTCCTGCCCCCGCTCCTCTACTACGGCGCGGCGAGGCTGACGGCCCGCTCCCTGCCCCTCACCCGCACCTGGCAGGGCCGCCTCCGCTGGAGCGTCACCGCCTACGTCCTCACCATGCTCCTCACGCTCCTGCTGGACTTCAGCCAGGTCTCCTTCCTCCTGGCCGCCCTCCCCGCGGCCTTCATCCTCGGCGAACGCACCTTCCGCGCCGCCCTCCTGGCCTGCGTCCTCCTCGCCTGCACCGTCCTGGCCCTCTGGTGAGCACCGGTCGGCGCCGGCGGGCCCTCATGAGCCGCGGGTCAGGACCTGCCGCGGAAGAGCCGCTTCACGAAGGGGGCGGTGTCCTTCAGGGAGGCCGTGAGGGTGCCGCTGTGGTCGGTGGGATAGGTCTTGAAGGTGAGGGGCTCGCGGTGGGACTTCAGGACGCCCGCGTAGGCGAGGGTGGCGGGGATGGGGACGTCGGTGTCCTTGCGGCCGTGGGCCATGAAGAAGGGCCGGTCGAAGCCTGATTCCGGCATGCCCATGTAGGCGCGCACGGTCGTGTCGAAGCCGGGGAGGGCCGACGGGCGGCGGGTGAAGTAGTCGCCCACGCTGACGTTCTTCAGGTGCTTCTCGAAGGTGAAGACGCACTCCCTCTCGGCCATGGACAGGTACTTGCGGCCGGTGGGGGTGAGGATCCCGTCGAGGCCGAGTTCGGGGTGGACGTCCCGGAGGCTGGCGAAGATGTAGGTGAGGTAGGCCGTCAGGCCGGGAGGCAGTGCCATCGGCGGGACCTTCGGAGCCAGTGGCTTGAGGTAGTTCTCGATGTAGGCGGGGGTCCCGGTGCCGACCGCGCCCCGGTAGTCGAGGCGGGAGCCGCCGTACTCGGTGGCGTAGCGGGCGGTGTAGACGGCGGCTCCGGCGCCTTGCGACTGGCCTATGGTGACCCACTTGCGGGCCAGGCGTGCGCCCGGAGGGAGGTGGCGGCCGGCGAATTCGCGGGCCGCCAACACCATGTCGACGACGTTGTAGGCGGTCGATCTGCCGTTGAGGTAGGCCGGCAGGCCGGGGGTGCCGAGGCCCGCGTAGTCACTGGCGACGACCGCGTAGCCCCGGCGCATCCAGGAGGCGAGGTACTTCCAGTCGCGTTCGGGGAGGGCGGGGCCGACGCGGGAGGGGGCGCACGAGTCGTGCAGGCCGGAGGTGCCGTGCGCCCAGGAGATGACCGGCCAGCCGCCCTTGGGCGCCCTGCCGCGGGGGATGAACACCGTGCCGGTGCTGCGAGCCTTGTGGCCGGACGCGTTCATCGTCACGTAGGTGAGCGCGAAGGCGCGGCCCGTCGTCCCCGGGATCCACAGCGAACGGGCCAGCGGCGACCAGGAGACCACGGTCCCCCGCCGGGGCCCCGCCGCCGAAGCGGGTCCCGCCTGCGGCAGCAGGGCCGCGAGGAGCGCGAGGACCACCAGGGTCCTTCTTTTCGAGAGCCGGGCTGTCATGGGGGCCTCCGCGGTCGCACGGTATCCGCCGGAGAGTAACAACCCGGAGCACCTCCGGACTTGTCAGTTCCGAACGGAATTCGGGACACCACGTAGGTGAATCGCATGAATGACGGCCCCGGCCCATGCTCGTCACACCTCCGACCCCGGCCGTGGCGGGCGTCCCGACGGCGCCGCAGGACACGGCCTCCGCCGAATGGAGAAACCCGCGAGAAATATGTTGACACCACCGCCGCGCCAGGTGTTATTGTCTTGGGCATGGAGATCTGATTCTTACGGGTTGAGCGCGCCGCCTGCGTGACGCGGGCCTGCTCCCCTTCCTTCATCTCACATCACACCCTTGTGCCGTCGGCGTCCCAGGACGCTCCCGAGCGGCGCGGGTCTCTTCCTCACCTTTTCTTCCACTGCACTGCCCTGCCCTTTTTCGCGGCGGGCGCGGAGGGATATTCACATGCGCGACGACAGCCGAATTCAGCGACCCCGGAACATCGCCATTCCCGGCTTCGACAATTCCCAGGAGGCTGTTTTGCCCGCCAAGAACAACAACAAGAAGTCCGGCCGCAAGTCCCTGCTCAAGGGAACCGACCAGCGGCACGCCGCCATGGGCCGGCACGCCGCGGGCCGCCACAACGCCCGCAAGCTGCCGACCCGCCAGATGAACAACCGCGGCGGCCGCTGACATCCCGCCGGAACGTGCGGAACAACGGCCGGGCCGGTGGGGACCACCGGCCCGGCCGCCGGCGCGCTGATGCGCGCGGGTCAGGCCAGGGTGCGCAACCGGCGGAGGGCCAGGGCGAGCAGCAGCGCGGTGAGTGCCAGGAAGATGCCCGTCTCGATGCCCTGGAACAGCCAGAACCGGTCGCCGGGCTGGTAGAGCTCCCAGTTGTGGGCGCCGGAACCGAATTTCTGGATCTCCCGGGCGCAGAACGAGTCCGTTTCGGGGCAGGGGCCGATCCTGGCGTCCGCCATGACGAGGTTCCCGGCTCCGTCTCGGATGCCGTGCGCCTGGCTCCAGTTCCCCGAAGCGGGGTTGGGGGCCATGTCCATCTCCCCCAGCGCGTACGTCAGTTCCTTGGGCGGCAGGTAGCGGGGCCGGGCCAGCAGCTCGACGGTGCCCCGGACGACGGCGAACCCGGCGAGGGCCACGCCCATCGCGGGCAGGACCTTGCGCCAGTACACCCCGGCGAAGACGCCCAGGGCCACCGCGAACAGGGTGTAGGCGATGGGCACGACGCCCTGCACGTCGAAGGCGAGGTACTCCATGCGGGAGCCGATCGCGGCCACCAGCGGGGTGAACCACCAGGAGACGCCCAGCGCGTACACCACCGCCACCAGCAGCGTGAAGCCGCCGATCAGCCCGAACTTCGTCAGCGCCCAGCGGGTGCGGCTGACGCCCTGGGTCCACACGAACCGGTGGGTGCCCTGCTCCAGCTCCCTGGCGACCAGCGGGGCGCCGTAGAAGACGCCGACGAAGACCGGCAGGATCACGAACAGGACCGCGACGAAGGCCAGGTCGCTGTACTTCTCCTGGAAGGCGTGCGCCAGTTCCTGGCACTCGGTGACGCCCGGCGCCTGCTGGAGCAGCGAAGCGGTGCCCAGCCCGTCCAGGCACGCCTTCAGGCCGGTGTCCTCGTACCGCCCGTGCATCGCCAGGCCGGTGGGCACCATGATCGCCGCCAGCGCGGCCAGGGCGAGCAGGGTGTAGATCATCTCCTTGCGGTGCTGCCGCCAGGTCAACCAGATCACGCGGTCACCTCCCAGGCCGTCTCGACGTCGCGGGTCTCGGTGTCGGCCAGGTAGGCCAGGACGAGGTCCTCCAGGCTCACCTCGCGCTCGGTCCAGCCCGGCGCCGGGGCCGGCAGGGCCCGGGAGCGCACCAGGAGGGTGGACTGGCGTTCGGTGTGCGCGGCGCGGACCACCTTCTCCACGCCGTCCGGCGGCGCGGCGTCGCGCGGCCCGACCAGGAGGCGATGCCCGTCCAGCAGCTCGTCGACGGATCCGGACAGCTGGACGTGCGCGGTCTGCAGGACGATCAGGTGGTCGCAGGTGCGCTCCAGCTCCGACAGCAGGTGCGACGAGAACAGCACGGTGGTCTCGCTCTCGGCGACCGCGCCCATCAGCGCCTGCATGAACTCCCGCCGGGCGAGCGGGTCGAGGGCGGCGACGGGCTCGTCCAGCAGCAGGAGCCGCGGCCGTTTGGCCAGCGCCAGGGCGAGCGCGACCTGTGCTCGCTGCCCGCCGGAGAGCTTGCCGACCGGCCTGTCCGGCGGGATGCCGAGCGCGGACAGCCGGTCGCGGGCGAGCGCGGCGTCCCAGCGCCGGTTGAGCCTGCCGCCGAGGGAGATGAGCTCGCGTGCGGTGAAGTCCCGGTACAGCGGGGTGTCCTGGGCGACGAACCCGATCTCGCCGAGCGTCGCGGGGGCGCCGTGCGGCTCCCGTCCGAACACGCGCACCCGTCCGGTGTCGGGCTTCAGCAGCCCCACGGCCAGGTGCAGGAGGGTGCTCTTGCCCGCGCCGTTCGGTCCGACGAGGGCCGCGACCCGTCCCGCGGGCAGTTCGAACGAACAGTCCCGCAACGCCCAGGCCCGCCCGTAGCGCTTGCCCAGGTCCTCTGCCTCCAGAGCCTGTTCCATCTCACGCTCCCCGGCTGTCGGCCGGTGCCGCGAGGTCCTGCGGCGCCGGAGGTTCGAAGCCGGTCCGCATCGTCGTGTCGATCAGGGCGGCGATGTCCTCGCGTGACAGCCCCGCCTCCCGCGCCTCGTTCAGCCAGGCCACCAATTTCTCCCTCAGCTCCCCCTGATTGGCCAGAGACGGCCCGGCCAGGGTGTTCACGACGAACGTCCCCACGCCCGGCCGCCCCTCGGCCAGCCCTTCCAGTTCCAGCTCCCGGTAGGCCTTGTGCACCGTGTTGGGGTTGATGGCCAGCGTCTGCGCCACCTCCCGCACCCGCGGCAACCGGTCCCCCGGCCGCAGCAGGCCCACCCGCAGCGCCTGCTTCACCTGCAGGACGAGCTGCATGTACGTCGCGACCCGCGACCGCCCGTCCAGCACGAAATCGATCACCGGCATCCCTTCCTATTGTCCTACGACAATAGGTCAACAGACCGGCGCCCCCACCGCAACCGCTTCGGAGAAATCGTCGTGTTCGGTGTTACTGATCACCTCAGCGCGTTCTGAGACGTGTGGACGGAAAGGGCAATGTTCCGGTGTGATGGCAGGCATGACGGCAGCAGTGGTGGTGGGACCGATCCTCCGGAACGTCACGGAGCGGTCGGCGACCGTGTGGGTGGAGACGAGCGAGGCCTGCGAGGTGGAGGTGCTCGGGCGGGCCGAGCGGACGTTCACGGTGCACGGGCACCACTACGCGCTGGTGGACGTCGAGGAGCTGGAGCCGGGGAGCTCCACGGCCTACGAGGTGCTGCTGGACGGCCGGAAGGTGTGGCCGCAGCCGGGAAGCGAGTTCCCGCCCAGCGTGATCCGGACGGTCGACCCGTCGCGGGCCCCCCGGGTGGCGTTCGGGTCGTGCCGGGTGTCGCCGGCTTCGCAGGAGACGCACGGCGTGGACGCGCTGAGCGCCTTCGCGCACGAGCTCAAAAAGGGGGCGGAGCCGCCGACGATCCTCGCGATGATCGGGGACCAGGTGTACGCCGACGCCACCGGCGAGCGCATGCAGGAGTTCATCAAGGGCCGGCGCGACATCGACAGCGGAGCGGGCGAGGAGATCGCCGACTTCGAGGAGTACACCGAGCTGTACCGGCTGGCCTGGATGACCGACCCGGCCGTCCGTTGGCTGTTCTCGACCGTCCCGGTCTACAGCATCTTCGACGACCACGACGTCCGGGACGACTGGAACACCTCCTACGTGTGGCGGAAGTGGGTGGCCGAGCAGTCCTGGTGGAAGTCGCGGATCGTCGGCGGGCTCGCCTCCTACTGGGTCTACCAGCACCTGGGCAACCTCACCCCGGAGAAGCGCCGCGAGGACGCCCTCTACCAGCAGGTCAAGGAGAGCGCGGACGGCGGCGGGCTCCTCGACGCGTTCGCCGAGCGCGCCGACCTGGACCCCACGACGGCCCGCTGGTCCTTCCGCGTCGACCTCGGCGGCACCCGGCTGGTCTTCGTCGACACCCGGGCGTCGCGGCTGCTGACCGAGACCCGCCGCGCCATGCTCGACGACACCGAGCAGGCGTGGCTCGACGAGCAGCTCACCGGCGACGTCGACCAGCTCGTCATCGCCAGCTCACTGCCGTTCCTGCTGCCGCCCGTCATCCACCACGCCGAGGCGTGGAACGAGAAGGTCGCGGCGGGCGGGCGCAGGCACGACCACACCAGGAACGGTTTCGGGGAGAAGCTCCGGCAGGTGATCGACCTGGAGCACTGGGCCGCCTTCGGAGAGAGCTTCACGGCGGTCGCCAAGGCGGTCGTCGAGGTCGCGAACGGGCAGCGCGGCAAGGCGCCCGCGCACATCTCGTTCCTCGGCGGCGACGTGCACTACAGCTACCTCGCCCGCGTGAAGGGCCTTCCGATCAACCAGATCGTCTGCTCGCCGTTCCGCAACCCGCTCGGCGCGAAGTTCCAGTGGGCCAACCGCCTCGCGGCGATGGTGTGGGGGAACGTTCCCGCGCGGCTCGTCGCCAAGACCGCGCGGGTGCCCCGGCCGCCACTGCGCTGGCGGCTCACCGACGGACCCTGGTTCAACAACGCGATCGCCACGATCGGCAGGGACGAGGTCGTCTGGCGCACCCCGTCCGGACCGACCGCTCTCACCGAGCTGCACCGGGCTCCGCTGGCCTCCGGCCGGACGCCCTAGGCGTCCAGGAGGGCGTCGTACTCGTCCTCGGGCCTGCCCAGGTCGACGCGGGCGCGGAAACGCAGGCGGAGCAGCCCCTCAAGGCTGTCGGCGGCGTCTCCGCGCTCCTGGTCGGGCAGGTCGAGCACGAAGTCGGCGCCCGCGGTGGCCCAGGTGTGCGCACCGAGGAGATCGCCGTGCTCGTAGAGCACCTCGGCGACGCTGCGGTACACCTCCGGGTCGCTGGGCCTGCTGTCCCGGACCTGCGCCAGCAGGTCCAGCGCCCCTGCGTTGTCGCCCAGCTGCAGCAGGGCGTCGGCCAGGTAGACACGGGGGTCCCCGTACGCCTCGCCGCCGTCCTCAAGGGCCTGCCGGTACACCTCCGCGGCGCGCGCGTGGTCGCCGGCGTGCTGGAACTGCTCCCCGGCCCGCAGCAGCACCTTCGCCCGGGAGACACCTCCCGCCCCGGTCGCCCGGTCCGCCAGCTCCGCGAGACGCACCGCGGCAGCCCGGTGCTGACCGGTCCGCAGGCCGTCGAACTCCAGATCGTCGAGATCGGCTTCCGTCACGTGGGTCACGGCTATGACGTTACCCGCGAGTCGCCCCCGAAACCGGAGGAATCCTCAAGATCGTCTAAACCGGCGCCAGGGGAGGGCATGTTCCGGGCGTCCCTGATCACGCACCGTCCGCGGGTCCGGCGGAGGGTCAGCGGCGGGCGCGTTCGAGGGCGTCCCAGAAGCCGCGGCGCAGCGCGTGGCGGACCTCGTCGTGCAGGAGGAAGTCGATGGGCAGCGCCGAACCCTGCAGGAGGCGCGCCTCGAGGTCGGAGGGCATCCGGGGCTTGCGGGCCAGGACCGCCTCCAGCCACAGCACGGGCGCGTCCCGGGCGACGGACTCGCCGAAGTCCTGGCCCTCGGTGTGCGCGGCCTGGACCGCGTCGGAGAGGGAGGGTGCGGGCTGGGCGGCGCGCGACTGGGGGACCAGGGAGTTCGTCCCGGTATAGGAGCCGTACGTCGGGGGCTTCTGCGCGGGCGGCTGGACGGGCGGAGGCGTCAGCGGGTACGCGGGCAGGTTGCCGGCGGGAGCGCCGTAGCCGTCCGTGGACGGCCGGCCTCCGAAACCGCCCGAGCCCGTGCTGGTGGGACTGGAGAACCCGTCCGTACCCGTGGACGTCGGGCTTCCGTAGCCGCTCGCGGGCGACGCGGGAGCGGAGAGCCCGTCCGCACCCGTGGACGGGGAGCCGCCGAAGCCGCCCGTGGACGTCGGGCTCACGTAGCCGCCCGCGGACGTCGAACCGCCGAAGCCGCCCGAGCCCGTGCTGGTGGGACTGGAGAACCCGTCCGCGTCCGTGGACGTCGGGCTCATGTAACCGCCCGCGGACGTCGAGCCGCCGAAGCCCCCCGTGGACGTCGGGCTCTCGTAACCGCCGGCGGACGTCGGACTGACGTAACCGCTCGGGGAGGACGGGCTGCCGTAACCGCTCGAGGACGGCGGGCCCGTGTGGTCGCCGTTGCCCGCGGACGGGGAGGCGCCGTAGGAGGACGCCGGGGACGGCAGGGCGCTCGGCCCGGTGGACGTCGGCGACCCGTAGGAGGAGGGCAGGTAGCTCGGCTGGGACTGCTCCGGCGCGGACGAGCCGAAGAGCCCGTTCAGCACGGCCGAGGCGCTGCTCTCGGCGGGGGCGGCGAGCTGCGGCACCGCGGCCGGGGCGGGCGGCGGGGTGAGCGGGGTGGCCGCCGGAGGCGAGGGGTGCGCGGTGTCCTGGAGCACCGACAGCGGGGAGGAGCCCATGGTGCCGTGGCCGTTGGACAGCGGGGACGGGCCGGTGTCGTACGCGCGGTCCACGCCCGACAGGAGGCTGACGTACGGGCGGAGCTCACCGGAGCCGACCGCGATGACGTCGTCGCACTCCTGGCGCAGCAGCCGCGAGAAGGAGGCGGCGCCCTCGGCGGAGACGTGCAGGACGGTGACGCGCACGCCGAGGTCCTGGGCGTCGCACAGCACGCCGACGAGGTCCTCGTCGCCGCTGACGACGACGGCGTCGGCGATGGCGCGGTTGCGCGCCAGCGTCATCAGGTCGCGGTTCAGCTCGGTCTCGACGCCGTCGCCGCGGCCCGGACGGCTGCGGCCCAGCCGCAGCTTCAGGCCGGGGAGGTCGGCCAGCGCCTCGTGCTCGGGGCCGCGCCTGCCCTCGGCCGCCGACCCGTACCAGTAGCAGCGCAGCAGCGGCAGTCCCGAGTGCTCCCTGGCCAGCTCGCCCAGCCGGTCGAGCAGTCCGCCGAAGTCCCAGGAGACCCGTTCGGCCTGGCGCGTCCCGTGCACCGCCATGGCGCCGTCCGACAACAGGTAGCCGGCGTCTATGAACAGCGCACAGCGATCCACGAGAACACCGAACCTCTCGACCCTGGGGTAGCTCTAGCGTAATGAAGGCCACTCGTGCCGTAAGCCGTTCCGGCGATTCGCCATCCTTCACCGCGCACAGAACGTGCGCAAGAGCCCGGACATGGGCAGAGTGACCTGGGTAACTGCCAGCGCGGACGTTACCAGTCGTTCTGGTCTGTCCGGAATGAGTTCACATCATCTTTACGCTGAATCTCGATATCGGTCAGCGACGGGAAGGTGCTGTGATCGTGATGACGCCGACCACCGCGGCGTCGGCCGTCGACGCCACCTCCAGCACCGACGGATCGGCGAGCTCCGCCTCGTAGGAGAGGACGTCCATGCCGAAGGCGAGCGTCCTGCCTCCGCCGGGCAGCGTTCCGGTGAACGCGTTGGGCGGGCTCAGCAGCCTTCCGTCGAGCAGCACGCCGTCTCCGGCGAGGGCGGCGTCCCCCTCCCAGGCGAGCAGCCCGACCCGCGCCGCGGAGCCGCGCGGCAGGCCGCCCAGCGGGAAGCGCAGCCGTGTCGCCTCGTCGGTGCCCACCG
Organism: Actinocorallia libanotica; assembly: GCF_039525175.1. Lineage (NCBI taxonomy): Bacteria > Bacillati > Actinomycetota > Actinomycetes > Streptosporangiales > Thermomonosporaceae > Actinocorallia > Actinocorallia libanotica. The sequence goes on along the minus strand of NZ_BAAAHH010000008.1, from coordinate 62,191 downwards.
GCCGCGCCCCGTCGAGCACCACCGTGCGGACGGGATCGGCCCGCGGATCGTCGGCGACGACCACCAGGTTCCAGCCCGCGTACGTGCCGGGGCCCTGGAGCGCGGGCACGTCGGCCACCCACCAGCGGCCCCGCCCGCCCTGGCGCACCTGCTCGGTGACCTCGGCGAACGCCTGGTAGGCGCGCTGTCCCGGCAGGTCGACCCGGTCCACCCGGGACGCCTCGACCTTCCGGTAGCCGCCGGTCGGGCCGCGCAGCCGCGCGGTGTACTCCCGGGCGCGTGCGGCGTCCCGCCCGGTGACGCCCGACCAGTAGAGCCCGGCCCAGCGCACCCTGCCCGGCACCTCCAGCACGGCCGGGCTGGAGGTGCGGGTGTCGGCGGCGCCGTCGAGGTCGAGCGGGCCCATCTCCCACTGGTCGTTGTCGAGCCGCGCCCCCCTGCGCTGCCTCGCCGTCCGGCACTCGGCCTCCCGCCGCGGGCAGGTCAGCAGGACGTTGCCCGCCGTGGTGAGACGCACCCGCCCTTCGGTGACGAAACGGGCGGGCATTCCCGACGTGCTCACTCCCGTCGGGGCGCGCCTGCGCGTGTTCGCACCGGCGATGCGGACCGCGGGCGCGCTCCCTTCGCGCGCGTCGGAGGCCACGGCGACGGGCAGCCGCGCCGAGCTCCCGCCGCCGGGCGGAAGCGGGACGTGCACGCAGCGCAGCGCGCGCTCGGCGGGGAGGCACGACCATCCGGCGTCGGCCGGGCCGTCCGGGCGCACGCCGCGGGGCAGCGACACCTCCGCCACGACCTCGCCGGACGGCGCGTTCCCCGCGTTCCACACCGTGAGGACGACGATGCCCGACCGGCCCGGCAGCAGCACCCCGGCCGTCTCGACGCCCGCCTGCAGCGACGGCGCCGCCCACGGCTCGACGGGCCGCGGCGGCACGGGCGTCGAGGGCGGCAGGAGCCCCGGTTCCGCGAGGCGACCCCCCGGACCCTGCCCGGGCGCCTCGCCCGGCCCACCCGGCCCACCCGGCCCACCCGGCCCACCCGGCCCACCCGGCCCACCCGGCCCACCCGGACCGCCCGGTCCGCCCGGTCCGCCCTGCTCACCCGGCGCGCCCGGCGCGCCCGGACCACCCGGCGCCCCCGGTCGGCCCTGTTCGCCCTGCTCGCCCGGCCCGCCCGGTTCACCCGGCTGGTCCGCGCGCCCATCGCGGGAGGGGAAGGGCCCCCGTGCCCGCGGCCCGTCCTCCACCCGTGCCTCGTCGGTGCCTCCCGGCCGCGTGGCGGGCTCGGACCCGCTCATCGGCCACGCCAGCAGCCCCGCCGCGAGGGCGACGGCCAGCGCCCCGGCCGCCAGCGCCTGTTTTCGCCGCCCGGGGGACGCGCGCCACCACCACGCCGCCAGCACCGCGCCCGCCCGCCGGAACAGCCGCCCGGGACCGCGGGACGCCAGGTAGTCGGCGGCCGCCGGGCCCAGCACGAGGGCCGCGACGTCCGGCAGCCTGCCGTCGACCCCCCGCAGGTCGGCGACGGCCGTCCGGCACCGCGCGCACTCCCCCGCGTGCCGCCGTATCCGCGCGCCCTCGTGGTCGGGGAGGTCGCCCCGCAGGTAGACGCGGATCTTGTCGAGCACCGGTCGGCACTCCGGCGGCCGCTCCTCCACGGGATGCAGCCTCAGGTACGCCTGCCGGAGCCCTTCCCTGGCCCGGTGCGCCAGCGCGGTGACGCCGTCGGCGCCGATGCCGAACAGCGGCAGCACCCGCGCCGGGCTCTCGCCCTCGACCGCGGTGTGCCACAGCACCGCACGCCACCGTTCGGGCAGCGAGAGGTACGCCCGGACCATCGGCCTGCGCTCCAGCCCGGCCAGCGCGGGGTCGATGAACGGCACGTCCGGGTCGAACGCCTCGTGCTCCTCGGCCGGGTCCCCGGCGAGCCCGCGGCGCAGGGTGGCGAACAGGAAGGGCCGGAAGGCGTCGGACGGGCCGCCGCCCTGCCGCAGGATCTCGAACACCGCGGTGAAGGCGCGGTCCGCCGCCGCCTCGGCCTCGGCCGGACCGTCCGTCAGCAGCCCCGCCAGCCGCAGCGCCGCACGTCCGTGCCTTTCGCGGAGCGCTCCGCAGGCCTCGTCATCACCTTCCTTGACCCCTGTGATGAGGACGGCATCACCCTGATCCGTCCTGGTGTGCTCACCCATGGCCACCCCTTTGCCCCTGCCTGAATGTAACCTATTGGCTACCGAGGGTCGCCGGGGCGGATTCCACAAAGCGATTTTCCGCGAAGGCGGGCGCCGGGCGCGGTGTTCAGAGGTCGTCGATCAGCTCCAGCAGCGCGGATGCGAGCCCGCCGGATCCGGCGGCCGCGGATGCGGACGTGCGCCAGGCGCGCAGCCGGGCGGCGTCCAGGCGGGGGTCCCCCGGCGAGGTGGCCAGGTAGCCGCACGGGGCGTCCGGCCAGTCCCCGGCCGGCACGGGCAGCTCCGCGTCCACGAAGACGTACGCGCCGACGAGCCGGTGCGCGGCCCGCTGGGCCCCGCCGAGCGCGGGCAGCGCCGGACCCGCCGCGCCGTACGCCACCAGGACGAGCGGCGTTCGCGGGGCCGCCGCGCCGATCCGCAGCGCCGCTCCCGCCACGTAGCGGGGCCCCGTCTCAGGCGCGTCCGCCGGATCGGCCGCCAGAGGATCGTGCCCCGCGGCGCGCAGCTCGTCGTAGGGAGTGCGGGGCGGCGGGAAACCGAGGAGAACGAGAGTGCCGGGCGTCATACCGGCCATCGTGGCACTTCACGGGACGCGCGACGCCCGATGTCCGCCGAGCGCTTTAGGGTTTGGGGGTGAGCGATCGCGATGAGCTGCTGAAAGAGATCAAGGCCAAGGCCGTGGTGCACGGCGACTTCACCCTGTCGTCGGGGAGGAAGGCGTCCTTCTACGTGGACCTGAGGCGGGTGACCCTGGACGGGATGGCGGCGCCCCTCGTCGGCCGGGTGATGCTCGACCTGACCACCGACCTGGGGTACACCGCCGTGGGCGGGCTGACGCTGGGCGCCGACCCGGTGGCGGCGGCGATGCTGCACGCCGCGGCGGCGCGCGGCCAGCGGATGGACGCCTTCGTGGTGCGCAAGGCCGTCAAGCAGCACGGCATGCAGCGGCGGATCGAGGGCCCGGACATCGCCGGGAAGCGGGTGCTGATCGTGGAGGACACCTCCACCACCGGAGGCTCCCCGCTGACGGCCGTGGAGGCGGCCCGCGAGGCCGGCGCGACGGTCGTCGGCGTCGCCACCGTGGTGGAGCGCAGCGCCGCCGAACCGATCACCCAGGCGGGTCTGGAGTACCGCTACGCCTACGACCTGGCGGCCCTGGGCCTGTGAACCCGCGCCGGGCCGGACGACCGCGGCGCCGCGGGGACCGTCCGGCCCGCGAGCCGTTCTCCCGTGCGGACCCGGGCGGCCGCGGCGGAGCGGAGTCCGGGGCGCCGGTCAGTCGACGATCTCGGGGACGCCGTCGGTGAAGCGGATGCTGACGGGGCCCTTGGGGGGAAGCCGGAGGGCCTTGCCCTTCACGGTGAGCTGGACCGCGGCGGCGTCGGAGATCGTCATGTCCAGGTCCTTCCACGCGATGCGGCGGGAGTCCCCCTGGTTGAAGAGGGCGTTCCAGTAGACCTCGCCCTGGCCCGGCTCGGCCGCGTAGATCTTGACGCTCCTGCCGACGACCTCGATCGTGGCGTAGGCCTGCGGGGCCTCGCCCTTGGTCAGGACCTGCTCCGGCTGCTGCGAGGGGCTGACGGTGGCGCCGGGGGCGGCGCTCTCGGAGTTCATGGACCGCACCAACGCCGAACCGCCGACCGCGATCAGGCCGATGACCACGGCCACGGCCACGACGATGATCGCGATGCGCGCGAGACCCTGAGGGTCATTCCGGTGACGTCCCACGCGCCAGAGAGTATCGACACAAAGGGAGTGGGGCGACCGGTATGACCTATCGGCGGGAGATAAACCTATCCGTTATCTACTGACCGAGACGCTTGGTTTCGGTCCTCCCTTTCCACACCTCACGCGCGATCGGGACCACCGACAGCACCAGGATCACCGCCACCCCGGGCAGGATGTAGCGGTCGATGCCGGGCACCGCAGCCCCCAGGTAGTGCCCCGTCAGGAACAGCGAGTCGCACCAGAGGACCGCCCCGACGGCGTTCCAGACGAGGAAGCGCCGGGCGTCCATGCCGAGCATGCCGGCGAGCGGATTCAGAAAAGTACGGACAATTGGGATAAAACGGGCAATGACCACGGCCTTCTCCGGGCCGAAGCGGTTGAAGTAGTACTCGGCCTTCTCCACCCACTCGCGGCGGAAAATCCGGGAATCCGGCCGGTCGAACAGCTTCCGCCCGTACCGCGCGCCCAGCCAGTGCCCCAGCTGGGCGCCCACGACGGCGGCGACCGGGCCCCCGACGAGCAGCACAGGCAGCGAGATCCGCTGGAAGGCGACGCCGTTGAGCTCGTCGACCGCGGTGAGGACGCCCGCGGTGAAGAGCAGGGAGTCGCCGGGCAGCAGGCAGCCGAAGAGCAGCCCCGTCTCGGCGAAGACGATCGCCAGCACGCCGGCCGCGGCGAACGCGCCGAAGAGCCCCAGCCAGTACTCGGGGCTCAGCGGGGTGGAGGCGAGAACATGCACGGCAGGAGCTTATTCCAGAGCGTGACGGGCCGAGTACGGACCCGTTCCGAACCGGCCGACAAACCCCGCAAACGGAACAACCGGCCAGAAAGGTTCACAGTGGCACAAGGTGGCCGGAGTGACGGAGACGCGCTGGTGGGAGGTACCGGCAGGCAGAACCCCTGTCCCTCTCCGGAAAGGCGATACGAGATAGTAAGGACTGAGGCAGACCATCGCCGCACCCTCCTGTGGCACCACCGCTCCGGCGGTGGCTGACCTGCCCCGTCATGAGAGGAACGCACATGCCCATCGCCACTCCCGAGGTCTACGCCGAGATGCTCGACCGCGCCAAGCAGGGCGGCTTCGCATACCCGGCGATCAACGTGACCTCCAGCCAGACGCTCAACGCGGCACTGCGCGGGTTCGCCGAGGCGGAGAGCGACGGCATCATCCAGGTGTCCACCGGTGGCGCGGAGTACCTGTCCGGCTCCCTCAAGAGCATGGTCACCGGCTCCGTGGCGTTCGCCGAGTACGCGCGCGTCGTGGCCGCCGAGTACGACGTCCAGATCGCGCTGCACACCGACCACTGCCCGAAGGACAAGCTGGACGGGTTCATGCGTCCGCTGATCAAGATCTCCCAGGAGCGGGTGGCCCGCGGCCAGGAGCCCCTGTTCCAGTCGCACATGTGGGACGGCTCCGCGGTACCGCTGAAGGAGAACCTCGAACTGGCGGTCGACCTGCTGGCCGAGTCCGTCAAGGCGCGCACGGTCATGGAGATGGAGATCGGCGTCGTCGGCGGCGAGGAGGACGGCGTCTCCCACGAGATCAACGAGAAGCTGTACACCACCGTCGAGGACGCGCTGGCGACCGCCGAGGCCGTCGGCACCGGCGACAAGGGCCGCTACATCCTGGCCGCGACCTTCGGCAACGTGCACGGCGTCTACAAGCCGGGCGCCGTCAAGCTCCGTCCCGAGGTCCTCAAGGAGCTGCAGGACGCCGTCGGCGCCAAGTACGGCAAGGACAAGCCGTTCGACCTGGTCTTCCACGGCGGCTCCGGCTCCAGCCTCGAGGAGATCCGCGAGGCCGTCTCCTACGGCGTCATCAAGATGAACATCGACACCGACACCCAGTACGCCTTCACCCGCCCGGTCGCCGACCACATGCTCCGCAACTACGACGGCGTCCTCAAGGTCGACGGCGAGGTCGGCAACAAGAAGCAGTACGACCCGCGCTCGTGGGGCAAGGCCGCCGAGGCCGCCATGTCCGCCCGCATCGTCACCGCCTGCGAGGACCTCCTCTCCGCCGGCAAGAAGATCAAGTAACCCTCGAGGTGAACTCCGGGGGCGGGTTGCCTAGCATGCGGGTATGACCCAGAACCTGCTCGGCGGCCCGCCCCCCACCCATCTGCCCGACGTCCCCGAGGCGGCCGGCATGCTCTCCGACGGCATCGACCCGTACGAGGTGGCGGCGAAGTTCCCCTCCTATCCGGCGGTCTGGGCCGAGCTGGCCGAGCGCGCCTTCGCCAGGGGCGGCGTCATCGACTGCTACGCCTACGCCCGTACCGGCTACCACCGCGGCCTGGACGCGCTGCGCCGCAGCGGCTGGAAGGGGCACGGGCCGATTCCGTGGTCGCACGAGCCCAACCGGGGCTTCCTGCGGGCGCTGGCCGCCCTGGGGCGGGCCGCGGCCGCCATCGGCGAGGAGGAGGAGGCCCAGCGGTGCCGGACGTTCCTGCGGGACTCCAGCGCCGAGGCCGCGGACGCCCTCGCCTGACCCTCCCCTCCGGGGGGCGACCCCCGGACCCCCGCGCGCGGGCCGGCCGATCCTCGCTTCGCTGCGGTCGTCCGACCCGCCTGTTTCCTCCCAGCTCAGAGGCGGGTAAGATCTGATCGCAAGAGGCCCCTTGTCGCACTTGCGATCAGGGGCTTTATCCATGTGGCCTTAAGGAGATCGTCAGATGCCGGCCATCGTGCTCGTCGGTGCTCAGTGGGGTGACGAAGGGAAGGGGAAGGCGACCGACCTGCTCGGCGGGAAGGTCGACTACGTCGTCCGCTACCAGGGGGGCAACAACGCCGGACACACCGTCGTCATCGGGGACAAGTCCTACGCCCTCCACCTGCTCCCGTCGGGAATCCTCTCCCCCGACGTCGTCCCCGTGATCGGCAACGGAGTGGTGATCGATCCGGGCGTGCTGCTCCAGGAGATCGACGGCCTCAAGGCCCGCGGCATCGACTGCGAGCGGCTGCTGATCTCGGCCAACGCGCACCTGATCATGCCCCACCACCGTGCCCTGGACAAGGTGTCCGAACGCTACCTGGGCAAGGCCCGGATCGGCACCACGGGCCGGGGCATCGGCCCCGCCTACGGCGACAAGATCGCCCGGATGGGCGTGCGGGTCCAGGACCTCTTCGACCCGGGCATCCTGCAGAAGAAGATCGAGCTGTCGCTGCGGGAGAAGAACCAGGTACTCACCAAGGTCTACAACCGGCGGCCCATCCTCGTCGAACCGATCGTCGAGGAGTACCTGGCCTACGGCGAGCGCCTGCGCCCGTACGTGGCCGACACCGAACTCGTCATCAACCGGGCGCTGGACGAGGGCAAGGTCGTGCTGCTGGAGGGCGCCCAGGGCACCCTCCTGGACATCGACCACGGCACCTACCCGTTCGTGACGTCCTCCTCCCCGACGGCCGGCGGCGCCTGCGCGGGCTCCGGCGTCGGACCCACGAAGGTCACGGGTGTCATCGGCATCCTCAAGGCCTACACCACGCGCGTCGGCGCCGGACCGTTCCCGTCGGAGCTGCTCGACGAGATGGGCGAGTACCTGCGCACCACCGGCGGCGAGTACGGCGTCACGACGGGCCGCGACCGCCGCTGCGGCTGGTTCGACGCCGTCATCGCCCGCTACGCCGCCCGCGTCAACGGCATCACGGACTTCTTCCTGACGAAGCTGGACGTGCTCTCGGGCCTGGACCAGGTCCCCGTGTGCGTCGCCTACGACGTCGACGGCGTGCGCCACGACGAGCTCCCGTCCACCCAGACGGAGTTCCACCACGCCAAGCCGATCCTGGAGTACCTCCCGGGCTGGCAGGAGGACATCACCACGGCGAAGTCCTTCGACGACCTGCCTCCCAACGCGCAGGCCTACGTCCGGCGCGTCGAGGAGCTGTCCGGCGCCCAGATCTCCGCGATCGGCGTCGGCCCCGGCCGCGACCAGACCCTGACGCTGCGCGACCTGATCTAGGCGCCCGCCGCCGAAACACGACACCCTCCGGTCCCCGACCGGGGGGTGTTCGGTTTCTCTCGGTCTTATCCGTCGTCCTTGAGCTCACCGAGCAGCGCACGCCACACGGATCTGCTGATCCACAGGACTCCCGCCTCAGGGTTCTTTCCATCCCTGACCAGGACGCCCGCATCGTTCGCGACCTCGACGCACTCCGTTTCTTCACTGTGGGAGCTCTTGCGCCAAACAGGGCGGGACATCGCACGCTGAACCACATGGTCCTCCTGGAATCAGACCTGTCCCCTGATGGCCTGCGGTTCCCCGCGCGAAGTGGAAAATCTCCGGCGAGAGGTCGAGAGCGCCATTGATCTTTCAGGCCCTGACACGAGTCTAAGTGTCATGACTGCTTCTGCCTACCGCACTTGACAGTCCGGAGCAGAACCGATCAACGGCCTCCGCCTCAGGCGGCGCCCATCTCGTCCGCGATACGAAGCATCAGCTCGCTGGATTCCTCCTGGCTGAGCGTCCATTCCTCGAGCTCTTCGAAATTGGCACGGTAGTTGATGATCTGCTCCTCCCTGCCGGTCAGGATGAGGTCGCCTCCGCGGGCCCCCTCCAGGTAGAGCACCTCGCCGAGATCGGCGTCGAATTCCAGCAGGGTGAACGGGCCCTTCATGCCGAAGTGCGCGCCCTTGCTGAAAGGAATGATCTGGATCGTGACGTGCCCGTCCCGCACGACTTCGACCATATGGCGCAACTGGGCGGGCATGATGCCCCTGCCGTTCTTCGTCAAGGCTCCGACATGTCGGCGGACCACCGCCTCGTCGAGAATGAAGTGGCGGTGGGGGACGGGGTCGCGTTCCGCCAACTTGTCCTGCCGTTCGACCCGCAGTCCCGCCAGGACCTCGATCCTCTCGTCGTTCGCGCCCCTGACGAACTGCCTCAGGACGACCCGGGCGTAGTCCATGGTCTGCAGCAGACCGGGGACGAGGCTGGGATGGAACATGCGGATGCAGGAGGCACCCGCCTCATACCCCAGGTAGGTGCGGAACTGCTGGTCCTCGATCGGGTAGGAGGCCCACCAGCCCCGTTCCCTCGTCCCCTTGGCCAGCCTTGTCAGCTGCTCGACCTTGCCGTCGTCCGACACCTCGTAGAGGCGGAGCAGCGCCTGCAGGTCCGTGGTGGAGGTGCCGACCGTTCCCCCCTCGATACGGATCACCTTGGAGACGGACCAGTCCAGGGCCTTGGCGACGTCGTCCTGGGTCCTTCCCACTTCGCGCCTCAAACGGGTCAGCTCCCCGGAGAGCAATGCGCGCTGCACAACGGGCCCCAGGTCCGATGACATTTCCCTCAACTCCCATATGACACTTCCAGAAAGGGGTTGCCTCTGGCCTGGAAGTTCACTTCGTTCACTTGAACAACATGGATAACGGCATTCACACCCGACCGTCGTTCGTATGATTCGATCCGCCTCGGGCGCTCCGCACCTCGCCAAACGATTCATACGCAATGACAGCATCGATCTGCCAGGTTATATTAGCAACATAGCAGATTGCGTTATCATCACGGCAAGAAACGGACAAGGCGTGATCCCGACCGGCGGCCCGGGGGAGCCAAGATCATCGCCATGTGTCCGGTTTCTGGATCTTTAGGAGGTGATGGCCGAATGCTCTACGGGGCTCAGCCTTTGGAGGGAGCCGCGCCCCCAGGACGTCAGCAGAGAAGCCGAGGACGAAAGTGACGACCTTCCCCATCCACCGCAGCATCCTTTTGCTGGACATAGAGAACTCAACCAGCCGAAGCAACCCGATCAAGGAGCAGTTGCGCAGGCACCTCTACCAGATGCTTGACGAGGGCCTCGCCTTCGCAGGCGTGGACGAGAAGCACCGGGAGCAGTACGAAGACCGGGGGGACGGTGTGATCGCCCTCATCCATCCGGTCGACGAGATCCCCAAATGCCACCTCATCAGCCGCCTCATCCCGTCACTAAACCAGGCGCTCCTGGACTACAACCTCTCACTGCCCCCCGAGGAATGGCTGCGCCAGGGCATGCGCCTGCGGGTCGTCGTCCACGCCGGGGAGATCCATCGCGACGACAGGGGCCGGGGCTTCTTCGGCGAGGCCCTGGACGTCGCCTGCCGCCTCTTGGACGCCCGCCGCTTCAAACGCTCCCTCGCGGCGAGCTCCGACCCCCTGGCCCTGGTGGTCTCCGAAGACCTCTACTGGAACACCGTCCACCACGAGTACGACGGTCTTCGCCCCTGCGACTTCACCCGCGACATCCGCGTGACGGTCGGCGGCCGCACCCACCACGGCTGGCTGAAGATCCCCACCCCGGTGCTCGACTCGAGCATCGCCTGAACCGACGTCCACGACGAGATCGTCACGACGCGGCCACCGTGTCATGGTCTTGTCCTGACGTTCGGCACCTTTTCTCTTGAATGCTGTCCGGGAACGAATCCGTCTCAGAGGCACCGCCTTTCCCCGACCCATCAGGCAGGCCGGTTCTGAACAGTGAGGACACCGGACGACATGAAGCCCAGCAGCACCCCGCTCCAGTGGCGCAAGAGCAGCCGCTGCGCCCTCGGCGACTGCGTCGAGATCGCCGCGCTTCCTGGGCGGATCGCCCTACGGGACTCCAAGACGCCCGGTCGTCCCCCGCTCGCCCTCTCGTCCGCCGCTTTCCGCGCCCTCACCCGCGACATCCGCGAGGAGCCCCCGGCTCTCCCCTGACCCGCCCGGTCGAAATCGACGCGAAGGACGACGTCCGGCGACCGCCAGAAGGCGACCCCATCCCCTGACCGGAGGAGTCGTCGCCGCGCCCGCTTCCCCAGGCAGCCGGTTCCGCGGGCACGGGCGGTTCCGCAGACGCGGGCGGCACCTCAGGCACGGCCCGTTTCTCAGGTACGGACGATTCCGTGGGCACAGGCGTTTCTGCAGGCGCGGCCCGTTCCGCAGGCGAGACCCGTTCCCATTCCGCGGGCGCGGGCGGCCCCTCAGGCGCGGGCCATTCCGTCGGCGTGAAAGGTTCCGCGGGTGCGGGTGGTTTTTCAGGGGTGTGTGAGGGCTCGGGTGGAGGTGTCGAGGATGTCTCCCAGGGCCGTGCGGGCTCGGGTGAGGTCGGCCAGCTGGGTTCTGAGGTGGTCGAGGACGCAGGCCTGGAGTTCGGTGCCGTCGTCGGCGAAGCACGGCATGAGCTCGTGGATGACCTTGGTGGGGAGTCCGGCGGCGAGCAGGGTGCGGATGCGGGCGACGGTGGCCGGCGCCTCGGGTCCGTAGTGGCGGTGGCCTCCCTCGCTTCGGCTGGAGGCGAGGAGGTCCTGCGCTTCGTAGTAGCGCAGGAGGCGGACGGCGACACCTGTCTCGCGGGAGAGCTCCCCCGATCTTCATGTGGCCCGCCTCACGGAGAAAGGACTTGAACCTGACACTGATGGCACATTCCAACGTTGCTCGCATGACGACGACATCGGCATCGCAGGCGCCCGTCTCCCTCTACGGATTCCTCACCGTTCCTCAACACTGTCCAGGAGTGACCTCCTGACCGGTGCGCCTGTCCCGAACGGTCCTGGACAGGCTGGTCCCCCTGCTTTCACTCATCCGGCGGCCGCACGGATCTGGTCCGTGCGGCTGTTCGGGTGGGGCGGGTTCCCTCACGCCCCGGGACAGGGTGCCGGGCCTGGACGGTCCGATGCCCGACACCATCACTCCGGTGGTGCGGGGGCGGTGCCGCCCGACGCCGGGCACCCAGGCCCAGGGCACGTCTGCCGATCACGATGCTCGCCGCCTCGTGCCGACTGGTCTTACGTGTAGGCGTGCTGGTGGGCTGCTGCCAATGTTGTGCACCCCATCGGCTGGTGTAGGCCGGGTCCACCGCCACCAGCGCGATGCCGTGCTCGGCAGCCATCGATACCAGGCGGGCCTTCAGGCGGCTGGTGGGGATACCGGAGATGACCTGGCGGAAGCGGCGGTTGCGGCCGTGTTTCTCGCGGGTTTTGGAGTCGGTGAAGTCCAGGTCCTCCACCGCGATCGCTGCCGCTCCTGTGCGGGTGGTCCAGTGCAGCAGCCGGGTCAGGGCGTGCCGTAGTTGGGCGTCGCGGTGTGCTGCGGTGCCGGTGAGGTCGTAGTCGAAGCGCTTCGGTGCGCCGATGGGGTTGCCGCAGGTGTCCAGGCGCCAGGCGGCCAGGTGGTCGGCGTTGGTGTCCACCGCCACCACCCCGGACGCACACGCCGCCTCCAACGACAGAACCTGTACCGCAGGGCGCTGCCAGGAGGCGTCCACATACCAACGCCCCCGCCCGGCGTCCAGGTGCAGGCGGTAGGCCGTCGCCCGGTTCGCCTCCACCCGATCCACCCACTCCCCACCCCGATGGGCGAAGGAGACTTTCGCGGCCAGGACGTAGCGGCCGTGCGGGGCGTTGGCCAGACCAATCAGGGGCGCGGGGAGTTTGATGCTGATCTGTCCGTCGGGGGTGATGCGGATGGTCTCGTTGCCGTACCGCTTGCCCGACTCGCCGTCTGCGGTCAGGAACCAGCGGGCGGCCTCCCACCGATGGCGCCACTCCTGCCGGCTCAGACCTGCTTCGGTCAGATGGTGGCGGGCATGGGCGAGGGCCTGGCCGCCGCGCACCACCCGCACCCTGCCCGCTGCGAAATCAGCGGCAACCTTTCCTCGGCGTTCCTTCAACGCGGCCAGGCGGCGGGACTTGGCGAACCACTCGGCCCTCGAGCGGTACCCGCCCGGGGCACCCCGGCCGCCCTTGGCGCCCACCGGCAGGGACAGACGATGCCCGACCATGTCGATGGCGGTGTTCAGACTCTTGAGGTGCGCGGCCTGAGCACGCCGGGACAGCGCCCACTGGTCATGCGTGGCCTTGGTGATCGACCCCGCCCACCGCGAAGAACACTCACCCGTCAACTCCCGTTTGCGCTCCGCCCACCGCCGGGAGAAGTGGGCCAGGCCGTCAGCACACCGGACGGCCAGATCCGCACCCGCCAGCGACCCCAGATGCGCACCCACCCGCCGCAGCACCGCCACATCCCGCGGGGTGAGGCCCTTGAGACGGGTACGGATCGACACGCCCTGCGGCTGGGCGGCCACGAACGGCCCAGCGAGCGTGCGCAGCGGCTTCCCCGCTCCCCCCACCATGCCCGGCCCCTCCCCCCACCAGCCCGTGGTCACCAGGTGTGACCCGGCCACAACATACTCCCCGGGCGGTGTGCCCGGTCGGGAAACCCCGCACCCCGTCCCACCCGCACTACAGGAACCTCATGAACACTCGCGACCACTCAACCGACAACAGTTCAACACCCCCAAGCCCGGACACTCGGATGAGCTCAGGAAGCTCCTGGTCGTTTCTTCCTCTACGAGGTCTGGCGCTCGCGGGAGGATCTCGACCGGCACAACGCGACCCGACTGCTGCGCGACTGCATGGACGAACTGCCCGAACACCTGGAAGGAACTCCCGAGGCGTACTTCGGCGCCATGAGGAGCCCCTACCCGTACAGCACGGACGAGCGGCCGGGAACGGGCTCCCCGGCCAGGCAAGGCTGAACGTCCCCGGCAACCGCAACCGCACCTGCAACCGCGTCCGTGGTCGCGGCCGTGTCCGTATCCGTGGTCGCACCCGCGTCCGCGGGCGCGGCTGCGATCGTGCACAGTCTGCTCAGCCCTGCCGGATGTGCTCACGGGGAGTGCGGGTGGAGGAGCGGCGGCAGGTTCCATACCCGCACCAGCCCGCCCTCCCCGGCGGACAGCGCGACGGGACGCCGCCACACCTCGCCGAAGGCCACCGACCTGATCCGGGAGCCGTGGCCGAGCGAAGCCCTGCCGAGGATCTGCATGGTGCGCAGGTCCCAGGTCCGCAGCAGGCTCCTGCCCGCGACGAGCGCGACCGGACGGCCCCGCACCTCGCCGATCGCCACCGCGCCGACCGGGCACGGCAGGGACGGGCCGAGCCGGTGGCTTTCGAGCCGTCCCAGGGAGCGCATGCGGTCCAGGTCCCACAGGTGCAGTTCGCCGCCGGCGCCCCCCGACAGCGCCACGGGGCGGCCGTCCACCCTTGCGAACGTCACGGCGGTGATCTCGTCGCCGTGGTCGAGGGAACCGCCTTGGAGCAGGTCGGGCGCCGGGTCGCGGTTGAAGGACGGGAGGGTTTCGGACGGGACCGGCGGCCGTGGCGGCGGGGCCAGGAGGGCGAGGAGCGCGTCGGTGGCGGTGGGGCGCCGTTCGGGCGCCTTCGCGAGAGCCGTGGCGGCGACGTCCCGCAGCGGAGCGGGGAGCGCGGAGACGTCCGGGTGGTGGTGGAGGACCCGGTGCAGGACGGCGGGAACGGTCGCCGCCTGGAAAGGCGAGATGCCGGTGGCCGCGTAGAAGAGGGTGGCGGCCCAGGCGAACAGGTCGGTGTGCGGGCCGATGGTGCCGATGTCGGGGTCCACCTGCTCGGGCGCCATGTAGGCGGGGGTGCCGATGAGGCGGCTCGCGTCGGCGGTGATGGTCTCCAGCGCGCGGGCGATGCCGAAGTCGACGACGCGGGGGCCGTCCGGTCCGAGGATGATGTTCTCGGGCTTGAAGTCGCAGTGCACGATCCCGGCCGCGTGGATCGCCACCAGCGCGGTGAGCGTCCCCGAGGCCAGGCGCGTCAGCTCCCCGCCCTCGACGGGCCTGCCGTCGGCGACCCTCGCGGCCAGCGAGGGCCCGGAGATGTACTCGCTGACCACGTACGGGATGCCGTGGTGCTCGCCCGCCTCCAGCACCCGCGCGGTGTAGTCCGATATCCGCCGGGCGACCTCGATCTCCCGGAGGAAGTGGTCGCGGGAGGTGCCGCGCGCCACGTAACGCGGATGCAGCAGCTTGAGCGCGACCTCCTCGCCCCCTCCGTCCGCCTCGGCGAGGTAGACGACGCCCTGCCCGCCCTCCCCCAGCACCCTGCCCAGGGTGTACCGGCCCACCCGCCGTGGATCCCAGGCGTCCAACGGCCGAGCCCCCGGCATACCACCTCCATCCCCGGCCTAAGGACCTATCACCCACCGCAGTAATACGTCTCCAAATCAGAAGATCTCTTAAGGAATCATCCAGCACCGGGCTGCGGAAGTACCAGGTTTCCGGCATGGTGCGGCCACCTACGGCCTCTCCATGGATTCATACTCCGCTGGAAACCTGGATGCGGTAGTTACTACAACAGTCAGAGTTCCCTGCGGACGGGATCCGAGGCCGGCGCGGAGGCGCGGATCAGAGCGGGAGGGCCGGGGCGGCGGCGAAGCCGAGGGCGACGCAGACGGGGGCCCAGAGGGCGCCCGCGAGGGTGGACCAGGCGAGATAGCCGCGCAGGGGCGTGCCGCTGATGCCGCACAGGGTGGGGACGAGGGTGCGCAGGACGGCGGTGAAGCGGGCGACGAGGACGGCCTTGCCGCCATGGCGGGCGATCAGCTTCAGCGCGCGGTCCGTCTGCTGCGGCTTCCTCCAGCGACGCGGGACGCGCTGGAGGAGGCCGTGCTGCCACCGGCGGCCCGCCAGGTAGCCGGCGATGTTGCCGACCACCGCGCCGATCAGTGCGGCGGCGAGGATCGCGGCGAGCGGGACCCGCTGGTGGTAGGCGAGGATCCCGCCGACCACCACGGCCGTCTGCCCGGGGACCACCACGCCGATCAGCGGCAGCGCCGCCTCCAGCGCCGGGACGAGCAGCACCATGGCCAGCGCGCCCCACACTCCGATGGACGCCGCGTTTCCGGCCAGCCACTCCAGCATTTCTCGCCCCTCCGCCCCGTTTTCCGACACCTCAAGGCAATCGAAAAGCGGTGGGGAAGTCCCTCCCCCTGCTCTCTCTTTCCGGGGTGGCACCAGTGCCACCCCGGAACCGCGCCCACGGGCGGTGAGAGGGATTCGCGCAGGTCGAGCGGGCCTTCCCGGACGGGTTCAGCGGGTGGCGCGCCGCAGCCCCGTGAACTGGAGTTCGGCATAGGCGGCGACGATGACGGCCATGAGCAGCATGAACCCGACGCCCAGGCCGGTGAGGGGGACCAGGTCGGTGAGGGCCAGGGCCACCAGGCCCGCGGCCGAGAGGGCGTTGCCCCCGATGACGACCGCGACGTGGCGCGGAGAGATGTCCGCGTTGTCGACGATGAGGACGACGGCCAGCGCCCAGCCCAGCAGCCCCACCCCGAGGGGGACGCCCCAGGCGACGGGCAGGCCGAGCAGGTCCTCGAACGTCCGGGCCGCCGCGAGCAGGAGGACCCCGACGGCCGCGGTGCTCACCCCGTCGAGCCACAGGACGCGGCGCAGCAGGGTCGAGGCGTCGGCGGTCGCGGGACGGTGCAGCGCTCCGGTCTGCGTGCTCATACAGGCCTCCTTGGTCGGAAGCGGGCCTGACCTGGCCCGATGCGAAAAGCGTGTCATCGCACCCGTGGCTCCCTCAATGACCTGGCAGGTCATCATGTGAGGGGCGCCGTGTGCTCGAAGGCCGCCTGTCCTCCTGGCATCCCGCCGTTCTCGCTGGCCTGTTCATCCGGCGTCGGGTGAGCCGCCGGTTTCCCTTTGGGTGGCCGCAGGCACCGCCTGGGAGCGCGCCGTCAGGAGCGTTCCCCTGAAGGTGAGTGTCGTCAGGGATGTCTCCTGCGACCGCGGACGCCGTCGGGGCGTGTTCCCCTGACCGCGGGAGCCGTCGGGAGCGTTTTTCCCTGTCGGCAGGAGCCGTCAGGGGCGTGTCTCCCGTGGTCGGCCGAGGGTGAGCCAGGTGACGCCCTGGTCGGTCAGGGCGCGGGTCTCGTCGGGGGTGAGGGGGAGGCGGCCGGTGGCCTTGCGGAGGAAGGCGGGGCGGTCCCAGCCGAGGGGCCGGGCGGCTCCGTCGAGGAGGAGGTGTTCGACGGCTCGGGCGGCGTACGGGGTCGGCCACGGCGGACGGGAAAGGGCGTCGGCCAGGTCGAGGCCGTGGAGGCACAGTTCGACCAGGCGGGTGAGGAGGAAGTCGGCGAGGAGCATGGCGTCGCCGTGGCGGGTGCGGACGACGCGAGGAGCCGGCTCGGCCGAGCAGAGGAGGTGGGCCAGCCGCCAGGTCGCGGCGAAGTCCTCGACGAGGACGGCGGGGTCGGAGTGGGCCGCGGCCTTGGCACGGGCGAGAGCGACACGGACACCGTCGGTACGCGGCGAGAACCGGTCGTCGGGACGGTAGTAGTCGGCCGCGGAGACCTCGGCGCGGGGCGGCGCGGAGTCGGTGAGCATCGCGGGAAGCCAGGAGAGGACGACCGTCAGATGGCCGACGAGGTCGCGGACGGTCCACGGCTCGCAACGCGTCGGCAGGTCCCACTCGGCCCGGGTGAAGGTGGTGAGGACCCTTTCCAGGTTCTCCGCTTCGTCATGGAAAGCCTCGATCATCGACTTCTGGCAAGCCTTCATGAGTTTCCCCGCCTTCCGGAGGCTCATCGGTCGTCTCCCCGACTCGACTGGTGGAGATAGAAGAAGACGGTTCCCGGTTCGCCCGAACAGCGAAGAACATGCGGGCACCGCGCTCACCGGTGCCTCCCTTTCTTCCCGCCGAGGGCGAGGAACACCAAGGCCACGCCCGCAGCCAGCGCCATGGCCACGAGTAGAACGAAACCGACGGCCCCCATGGACGCCACCAGGACCTCACTCATCGGTCAGCCTCCTCCGCAGCGCCCTCCCACCGAGCGGACACGCCTTCTCCAGCACCGGACTCCCCCGGAACAGGCTCTTCCCCGACGGCCGCGGCCCCCTCCTCACCGGACCGCGGACACGCGGACGCACGCCCCTCCGAGTCGGCCTCCCGTAGGACGGACGCAGCTCCGCGCGATGCCGCCCTGGGCGGCCTTGTAGCGCCGGCCTCCCGTAGGGCGGACGCGGCTCTCTCCCCGGAGGGGCCTTTCAGAGCGGACTCGATACGGAGCTGGACGGACAGTTCGGCCCGGAGGTCGTCGACCGAGTCCGTCAGGAGCGTGCAGGCGAGTCCGGCGGCGAGCTCGTCGTCGGTGAGCGCGCAACGCCGCCGGGTCGCCATCCAGCTGCTCCCCGACAACGTCCGAAGCCGCCACCCGGGATGCCGTTCCCGCAGCTCATCCAGCACGTGCTCGCTCACGGTCGCGCTCCTTCCCCATCTTTCGCCGTTCGGAGCACCAGGATCGTGAGGGGTGGATACTCTCGGCCACATACCGGTCACACCCAGAAGACCCCCGCCCGGACGCGCAGGCCCTACCGGAGGACCCCATGGCCAACGGTGATCTCACCCGTGATCCACTGATCCGGGCCTTCGGCGCGGTCGTACGCGCCTACCGGGAGGCGGCGGCACTGTCCCGCGCGAAACTGGCCGACGCCCTCGGCTGCTCACCCCAGTGGATCGAGAAGATCGAGACCGGCGCGCGCCCCCCGTCCGAGGCGACCGCGCTCGACCTCGACACCTACTTCAAGACCCCGGGCGTTTTCCACACCATGTGGAAAGAACTCAAGCGCGCCGGGAAGACCGCGGAACTACCTCCCGGATTTCCCGGTTTCATGGTTTTGGAGGCTAAAGCACGGGTCATGAATATCTTCGAGAACATGACCATCACCGGCCTCTTTCAGATTCCCGATTACGCCTACGAGATCCTCAGCCCCGGTCGCGGCCAGGAAGCCGTCGAAGAGGTACTGCAGACCCGCATGGAACGCCAGAAGATCCTCGAAAGAAAAAGCCCACCGGAGATCGTACTCGTCCTTGACGAGACCATCCTCCATCGCCCCATCGGCACTCCAGAGATGCGCAGAAAGCAACTCGAACACCTGGCTTCACTCGCCGGACACCCAAACATCACGATCCAGATCGTCCCTAAGAAAACTGGTTCCTATGCAGGCATCATGGGAGCCTTCACGCTCATGGAATTCGATGATGGCCCCAATATCACCTACACCGAGAGCCACGTCGACGGGCAAATCATCGACCATCATGAAAAAGTGATGAGATACAACATCAGATTTAGCCTGATCCGGGGCGCAGCAATGTCAGCCGACGATTCGCTGAATCTTATAAGAACGATTGAGGGTAAGACATGAACCAAAACCGTCCTTCTTTCACTGAGTGGCGCAAGAGCAGCTACAGCGGCGATACCGGCGGACAGTGCGTCGAAGTCGCCGCCTTCTCCGGAGATATCGGTTTCCGCGACTCAAAAAATCCTGGCACCGCTCACCTCGTCCTCACCCGTTCCGCGTTCCGCACATTCACCCGGAAGCTTCGATCCGAACCGCAGAAATAACAACGAACGTGAGACACGGCTTCCCGGCCGACCCGTGGCGTAAGAGCAGCCGCAGCTCCAACTCCGGTGGGCAGTGCGTCGAGGTCACCGTGCTCTCCGAGCGGATCGGAGTCCGCGATTCCAAGAACCCCGATGCCACCCACCTGACCTTCACCCCTTCACGTTTCGCGCCTTCACCAAGTGGCCCCGCGCCGAGCGGTGACGTGAGGGTGGCCGACGGCCACGGAAGGCGGTGCGGCTGCGGTCCGCGACGGCTTCGGTAGTGTGCTCCGATGATCGGGCGGCCGCAGCCGGTCGGGCTCAGCCATGGGTTCTCCGAAGTCCAGGATCGGCGTGCTCCGACGATCAGGCGAACTCCGCCGTGGGTTCTCCGAAGTCCGGGATCGGCGTGCTCCGACGATCGGATGGGCTCGGTCATGGGTTCCTCGGTGCTCGGGGTCGGCGTGTGGGGATGGCCATGGCTGATTCGTTCAAGCTTCGGCCGGGCTCGGGTGCGTAGGTTGCTGCGCGTGGATATGGGCGAACGCATGGTTCCGGGTGCAGGAGTGGATACGGGTGGACCCGTGATTCCGGATGCGGAGGCGGAGGCGGGGGCCGTGCTCCGGCCGGGGGACGTGGATTATGACGGTGAGCGGCTGGGGTTGAACCGGGCGGTCGGGTCGCGGCCCGCGTGCGTGGTCGTGGCGGCCGGCGAGCAGGACGTGGTGGCCGCGGTGCGGGGGGCCGTCCGGCAGGGGCGGGCCGT
Organism: Actinocorallia libanotica; assembly: GCF_039525175.1. Lineage (NCBI taxonomy): Bacteria > Bacillati > Actinomycetota > Actinomycetes > Streptosporangiales > Thermomonosporaceae > Actinocorallia > Actinocorallia libanotica. The sequence goes on along the minus strand of NZ_BAAAHH010000008.1, from coordinate 42,363 downwards.
GGGGGTGATGGCCACCGGGCACGGGCCGTCGGTGTCCGCCGATGACGCCGTACTGGTCAACACGCGGCGTATGGACGGGGTGGAGGTCGACGCGGCGAGGGCCACCGCGTGGGTCGAGGCGGGGGCGCGCTGGAAGAGGGTGCTGGCGCGCACCGCTCCGCATGGGCTGGCGCCGTTGAACGGGTCGAGTCCCCATGTGGGCGCGGTCGGCTACACGACGGGCGGCGGAGCGGGGCTGCTGGGACGCCGGTTCGGCTTCGCCGCCGACCACGTGCGCCGGTTGCGGCTCGTCACGGCCGATGGGCGGCTGCGCGAGGTGACGGCCGAGACCGAACCCGACCTCTTCTGGGCGGTACGGGGCGGGAAGGACAACTTCGGGCTGGTCGTCGGCATGGAGATCGACCTCTTTCCCGTCCCGCGGCTGTACGGAGGCGGGCTGTACTTTCCGGACGAAGCCGCCGTTGAGGTGCTGCACGCCTATTCCGCATGGACCCGGCACGTACCCGACGAGCTGGCCTCCTCGGTGCTGCTGGTCCGCAACCCCGACCTGCCCTCCGTCCCCGAGCCGCTGCGCGGACGGTTCATCGTCCATGTCCGCGTCGCCCACAGCGGGGACGCGGCCGAAGGAGAACGGCTGGTGCGGCCGCTGCGCGAGCTGGGGCCGGCGCTCCTGGACACCGTGCGGGACATGCCCTACGCCCGGGTCGGCTCCATCCACCACGAACCCGTCGCCGAACCGTACGCCGCCGACGACCGCAACCTGCTGCTGAGCGAGCTGACCGCCGAGGCCGTCGAGACCATCACCTCGCTCGCCGGACCGGACGCGCCGTTCGTCACCGAACTACGGCACTTCGGCGGCGCCTACGCCCGGCCGCCGCGGGTCCCGAACTGCGTGGGAGGCCGCGACGCCGCCTTCTCCCTCTTCACCGGCTCCACCACGGTCCCCGAAGCCCTGGAATCACGCGACGCCCTGCTGACCCGTATGCGCCCGTGGAGCAACGGGAACACCAACCTCAACTTCGCCGGCGTCCAGGACACCGCCCCGGACCGAGTGGCCGCCGCCTACACCCCGTCCGACCTCGACCGGCTCACCGAGCTCAAGGCCCGCTACGACCCGGAGAACGTCTTCCGGATCAACTTCAACATCCCGCCCGGGAAGAAAGCCCTCTGAGCCCCGCCCGCATAGTGCGGAGCATCCGATCCTGCACTCACCCTCGCCGGACCGTCACCGCCCACCACGGGCGCCACGCCCACCACCCACGAGCGCCACGTCCACCACGCCCACCACCTACGAGCACACGCTCACTACCCACGAGCACCACGCCTAGCACCTACGAGCGCCATGGCGACCTGTCGTCGCCTTCCTCGCCCTTGCAACGGCGCTGGTCCCCTCCGAGCAGTTCCCGAATCGCCGCGGGAGCACCGCAGCCTGCCTGACGCCTCCTCGCGGGACAAGGCCAGGGCCTTCACCTCCCGGACCCGCAGGAACGCCGCGGCCTCGCACGACACGCGCCCCCCGTTCTCGTCCGCGACATGGTCTCCTGCTCGCTGGGCATCGGAAACCCGCCACAGGGGTCCACTGCGGAGACGTGTCCTCTGCTCGCGAAGAGCGTTGGGAGCTTCCTCGCCAGGATCGGTTGCGAAGACGTGCCTCCCTACTCGCCAAGAGCGCCGGAGAATCCCCCGGTAAGGGTTGGTTGCGGAGGCGTGTCCTCCCTGATCACGAAGAACGTCATCAGGGAGCGGATGGGCCTCAGGCGTGGACGGGGAAGTTGCTGCGGAAGAGGGAGTGCGGGTCGTGGTGGTGTTTGAGGACGCGTAGGCGGTTCAGGGCGGCGGGGGTGAAGGCGGAGGCCGCGGTTTCGTCGGGGTTGAGGAAGGTGAAGGGCTTGCGGCCGCTGACGGGGAGGGCTTCGGCGAAGGCGCGTTGCCTGGTGGTGACGGCCTGGGCTGTGGCGGGGTCGGTCGGGATGCCGAAGAGGTAGAGGGCGTAGGGCTCGGTGAGAGGGCCGTGCGGGGAGTCGGACGGGCGGGTGAACGCGCCGCCCAGGTGCCGGAGCTGCACGCTCAGCAGGGGGGCGATGGGGTCGGCCAGCAGGGTCTTGGCCGTGACGTCGTCGAGGTCGGTCAGGAGTTCGGCCCGGGAGATGCCGGGGCCGGGGTCGGTGGGTTCGGCGGTGATGGAACCCAGTTCGGAGACCGGCATGGTTCGCCGGCTGTCGGACAGGGGGCGGGGCAGGCCGTCCAGCGGGGCGAGCAGGGCGCGGGCCTCGTCCTCGCCGCCGAGGTGGGTGGCGTCGACGGCGACCATGGGGTCGGAGCCGGGGAAGTGCAGCAGGTCGAACCAGACGGTCAGCTCGTCGGGGGCGGTGGCGGTGATCCGCCGGTAGGCGTCCAGGACGGTCGGGGCGTGCTCGGCCGTCCACAGGACCCGGCCGCCGTACAGGTGCGGCGCGGGGTGCAGGGTGAGTTCGAGCGCGGTGACGATGGCGAAGTCGCCGCCTCCGCCGCGCAGCGCCCAGAACAGGTCGGGGTCGGTGCCGGCGGTGACGCGGCGCTGCCGCCCCTGGGAATCGACGACTTCGAAGGCGGCGACGTTGTCGGCGACCCAGCCGTGCGCGCGGCCGAACCAGCTCAGCCCGCCGCCGAGGGCGACACCGGCGACGCTGACCACCGGGGAGCTGCCGGGCAGCCCGGTCAGCCCGTGCTGTGCGGCGGCCGCCTGCACCCGGCCGGACGGCACGCCCGCGCCGATGCGGGCGCGTCGTGCGCCCGGGTCGATGTCCAGGGCGTCCAGCCGGGTGGTGCGCAGCAGAACGGTGCCGTCGGTACGGCCGGTCCCGCCGTGCCCGTTGGGCTGCGTGGCGATGCGCAGCCCGGCGGTGCGGGCGTGCCGGACGAGCGCGGCGACGTCGTCGGCGTCCGCGGCCTCGACCACGGCCGCCACCGGTTGCTCGACGGCCAGGTTCCATGCCCGGCGGGCCTCGTCGAAACCGGCGTCTCCCGGCAGCCATACCCGACCTCGGACAACGGAGCGCAGCGCCTTCATGATCTTCCTTCCGGCTGTGGTGGATCGAACGTGATCACCACGTTAGGCCCGCGAGAAGCCCGAACCCCGGTTCATTTCACCAGTGGATCCATGGGTCAATCCACCGCTCCGCCAACGCCGGAAGGCGCTCTCCGAACGACCTGTCAGACGAAGAGCTCATCGACCGTGGCGATCCCCTCGCAGCGCAGCATCCACGCCTCAAGCTGCCGGGTGTCCGTGCAGCCGGTGATGCGGGCCCGCGCCTCCTCCGTGACGACGACCCCTTTCATCTTGAGGGCCAGAAGCAGCATCTTGGCTTCGCCGCGGGCTTCTCCGCGGGCCTCGCCGCGGGCTTCGGATTCGGCTCGGAGTGCGGAGACGAAGGGCTGGGTGCTGGTCCTCATGAGTGCCTTCCACAGGGTGAGGGCGGCCGGGGTGTGCTGGAGGGCCGCTTCGGTGTGTTCCGCGTAGGCGATGGCAGTGCTCACGTCGATGGTGCCCAGGGCGTCCATCAGTGTCCTCAGTATGCCATCGACGTCCTGTGACCGGCCGTGTACCAGGGCGGACAGGACGGTGAAGCCGACGTCGGCGGCGGCTTCGGCGAGTTCGGTGACCCGGCGGGTGTTGGTGGGCCCCATCACCAGGGTGACCAGCTGGAAGGTGGGGGGCAGGCCGGGGACGCGGCAGACGATGGGGCGGCGGGCCCAGATCTCGGTGGCGGAGCTCTGGGTGATGACCAGGAGGGCCACCGGGAGCCCGTGCTTGGCGTAGAGGTGGGTGACGAGCTGCGGCCAGGCCCGGAGCTTGTCGTCGTCGGTCCTGGTCTGGGACTCCACGATCAGGACGAAGGGGCCCCGGTCGGCCGACTCGATCCGCAGGACGGTGTCGGCGCGGCGCTCCAGGGGGCGCAGCTCGGTGGCGTCGATGTTGATCTCGGTGACCTTGGCGACCTGCAGGTCGATGCCGCAGAGCTCGTAGAGGGTGCGGTTGACGAGGTCCGGATCGTCGCGGAAGACGTGGTGCAGGGCATCGTGCGGTGCGGTCGGCATACAGAGGAATTTACCGAGAGTAGTGAACTCATGACACTACCCTGAGTGTGCTTTACCGTTCGTGTCGCGGCGGAGTTCGCGGTGGAGTCCGGGGCGGGGGCGGGAGGGAGCCGGAGGTCGCGGCGTCGAGGAGGCCCTGGAAGGTGGGGCAGTCCAGGTGGGTGGGGGCGGGGCAGGCCGCGGCGTGGCGGAGGTTGTCGCGCAGGGCGGCGAGGCGGTGGATGGTGGCGTCCAGCTCGTCGGCCTTGGCGGCGAGCATCGAGCGGTCGAGGTCGGGGCGGCCGGCCGGGGGGAAGAGGCGGGCGATCTCCTCCAGGGAGAAGCCCGCGGTGCGGCTCAGGGCGATCAGGGCGAGGCGTTCCAGGACGGAGGGGGCGAACTGGCGGCGGAGGCCGTGCCGTCCGGTGGAGGCGATGAGGCCCTTCTCCTCGTAGTAGCGCAGGGTGGAGACGGGGACGCCGGCACGGCGTGCCACTTCGGAGATGTCCATGCTTGACCTCAAGTCGGCTTGAAGTGGCACGGTTTCATCTCCGGTTCGGCAAGGCAACCGGGTGGACGAGCACGGGAGACGAGCATGAGCACCGCAGGCAGGAGCGAGGAGCAGGCCGCGCGCTGGAACGGGCCGTCCGGGCAGGTCTGGACCGAGGCGCAGGCGATGATGGACGAGATGTTCCGGGGCCTGGAGGAGCTTCTCGTCGACGCCGTCGGGCCCGGAGAGCGGGTGCTCGACGTCGGGTGCGGCACGGGCGGCACGACGGTGGCCATCGCGCGGCGGCTCGGCGGGGACGGGCTCTGCGTGGGCGTCGACGTCTCCGAGCCGATGGTCGAGGCGGCGCGGGCGCGTGCCGAACGGGAAGGCGTGCGGGCCGAGTTCGTTCGCGCCGACGCCGAGGAGCACGCGTTCGAGCCGGCCTCCTTCGACGCGGTCGTGTCGCGTTTCGGTGTCATGTTCTTCGGTGACTCCGTCCGGGCGTTCGCGAATCTGCGCCGGGCCGCGAAGAGCGGCGCCCGGCTGCGTCTCATCGTCTGGCGCGGCGCCGAGGACAACCCGTTCATGACGACGGCCGAGCGCGCCGCCGCCCCGCTCCTGCCCGACCTTCCGCCCCGCGTGCCGGACGCGCCGGGGCAGTTCGGCTTCGCGAACCGGGACAAGGTCCACCGCCTTCTGGCGGAGAGCGGCTGGTCCGGCATCGGCATCCGCCCGGTCGACGTGGCCTGCCGGATACCCGAGAGCGAACTGAACGGCTACTTCACCCGGTTCGGCCCGCTCGGCCAGGTCCTGCCCAAGGCCGACGAGCAGACCCGCGCACGGGTCGTCGAGACGGTCCGCGCCGCGTTCGAGCCCTACGTGCACGGCGCGGAGGTGCGCTTCACCGCGGCCTGCTGGCTGGTCGAGGCGCGGGCGCTGCCCGAGCCGGACGGAACGGCGCGGCCGGACTCCGGGAATCGGTGACGGAGCGTATGCGGAAAGGACGGGTCGTGAGGTCTGCCAACTTTGGGCGGCCGTTGAGGGTGTTATGCCTCACAACACTCGGTCAATCCGGTGAACCCGGGCATGAGGGTCTGGGTAGGGCCCCTAGCCTGTGGGGCGATAAGGGTTGTTCATGGAACAACCACCGGTTTGAGCGGGGGTCTGGTCCATTACTCTCCGTATTCCCTCCTCCCTGCGCCGCATCGAGCTGCAGGGCCACCGGGGCGCGCGCGGGCTGCGGCCCGAGAACACCTTGCCGGGCATCGCGCACGCGCTCGCCCTCGGTGTCGACGCGGTCGAGTTCGACGTGGGGCTGACCGCCGACGGCGTGGTCGTCGTGCACCACGACCAGACCCTCTCGGCGCTGACGTCCGTGGACGGGACTCCGGCCGTGCCCGGCGACCCGATGTGGCCGTACGTGGGACGGCGCATCCGCGAGCTGACGCTGGCGCAGGTCAAGACCGTCGACTCGGGGGTGCGCCGCCCCGACGACCCGCTGGACCCGTTCACGTTGACGCAGCTCCCGCTGCCGGGGACTCCCGTGGCGACGCTCCACGAGGTGTGCCGGCTCATCCGGTGCGCGCCCACGGTGCGGCTCTGCGTGGAGCTGAAGACCGACCCGTCGTGGCCCGACGCCGAGGTCGGGGAGTTCACCGCCGCCGTGGTGCGGGTGCTGAACGAGCACGGGCTGCTCAGCCGGTCGCGGCTGCTGGGTTTCGACTGGCGCTTCCTCAAGCACGCGCGGCGGCTCGCGCCGAAGGCGGGCCGGGTGGCGCTGGCGGAGCCGCCGACGCTCGACCCGGAGTGGCTCGCGGGAAGCGACCCCGACCACCCCGTGGTCTCGGCGTTCGCGGCCGGGGCGACCGTCTACTCCCCGCAGTACACGATCCTCGACGCGGAGGTCGTCAAGGAGTCGGCCGAACTGGGAATGCCGGTGACCGTCTGGACGGTGAACGATTCCCAGGAGATGGAGCGGTTCATCCGGATGGGTGTTTCGGCCATCGTCTCGGATTACCCGGATCAGTTGCGCATCGTCGCCAAAAATCAGGGGCTGTATCTCCCGCGGCGTTACCGGACGCGGGAAGCCGTCTTCTTCTGAGCACGAATAAGGGAGAACCCCGGCCGTGTGCGCACGGCCGGGGTTCTCCGGGAATTCAAATACGGCCTTCGGCGGCCTTGAGGGCGATGTCCGTGCGGTGGTGCGACCCGCGCAGCGAGATCCGCGAAACCGCCTCGTAGGCGCGGCTGCGCGCCTCGGCGAGGTCGGCGCCGGTGCCCACCACCGACAGCACGCGCCCTCCGTTGCTGACGAGCACGTCGTTCTCGTCGAGCGCGGTGCCCGCGTGCAGGACGTACGCGCCCTCCACGGCCTCGGCCTCCGCCAGGCCCTCGATGGCGTCGCCCTTCACCGGGTTCGCCGGATACCCCTCGGCCGCCACCACGACCGTCACGGCCGAGCCGGACCGCCACTCCAGCTTGGTGTCGGGGGCGAGGTTGCCGATCGCGCAGGACTGCAGGAGCAGGCCCAGCGGGGAGGCCAGCCGGTCCAGGACGACCTGCGTCTCGGGGTCGCCGAACCGGGCGTTGAACTCGATGACCCGCACACCGCGCGACGTGAGCGCCAGGCCCGCGTACAGCACGCCCACGTACGGGCTGTTGCGGCGGCGCAGCTCGTCGATCGTCGGCTGGACGACCTTGCGCATCACCTCTCCCACCAGGCCCTCGGGCACCCAGGTCAGCGGCGTGTAGGCGCCCATGCCCCCGGTGTTGGGACCCTCGTCGCCGTCCAGGGCGCGCTTGAAGTCCTGGGCAGGCAGCAGCGGCACCGCGTGCTCGCCGTCGGAGAGGGCGAACAGGGAGACCTCGGGACCGTCCAGGTACTCCTCGATCACCACCCGATCGCAGCTCACCGCGTGCGCGAGCGCCTCGGCCCGGTCCGCGGTGACCACGACGCCCTTGCCCGCGGCCAGACCGTCGTCCTTGACCACGTACGGGGGGCCGAAGGCGTCCAGGGCGCGCTCGATCTGGTCGGCGTCGTCGCACACGAAGGCGCGGGCCGTCGGCACCCCGGCGACCTGCATGATCTCCTTGGCGAACGCCTTGGAGCCCTCGATGCGGGCGGGCCCGGCGTCGGGGCCGAAGCAGGGGATGCCCTCGCGGCGCACCGCGTCGGCGACGCCGGCCACCAGGGGGGCCTCGGGCCCGATCACCACGAGGTTGATCTTCAGCCGGACGGCCAGCTCGACCACGGCTATCGGGTCGGTGGGGTCCAGGACGTGGTTCTCGGCGAACGCCGCCGTTCCGGGGTTGCCGGGGGCGCAGAACAGCGCGGTCACGGAGGAGTCTTGGGCAAGGGATCGGACCAGGGCGTGCTCGCGGCCGCCGGATCCGAGAACAAGGACGCGCACGTTAGTTGAGCCTATCTCGCCGGAGGTGTGAACCTCGACGTTGACCGGTACGTCTTAAGTGTCAGCTGCTAACCTGGCAGAAGTTCGTGCGCCCTGTCCCCCAGCCGAGAGGAGGTGGCCGGAATGAGTACTGGTGATCCATGCAGTACCAGCGAAATGCCTCATCATCCGCAGTCCACCTCTTGCAGGGGTCCGGTCACGACCGTGTCGCGCTCCTTCCGTTGATCGGGGGTCGAGCGCCGCTTTCGGCGTTTCAGCCTTGACCGTCCGGGCTCCCTGTCCTGCGTGAAGGAACCCGTCATGGCCATGACCAAGGTACGCCCCGGCTTGTCGCTGTTCGGCCGCAACCCCAAGCCCGTCGCCTGCGACCCGGTGGTCCGCCGCGGCAGCGCGGTGATCGACTGGGCCGTCTACATCGACGGCCAGCGCGTGGTGACCGAGAGCGTCGCCGACGCGATCCGCCTCGTGCGGGACGGTGAGCTGTTCGTCCCCGCCGACACCGAGTCGCCCGGGTTCGTGTGGGTGGGCCTGCACGACCCCGAGTCCAGCGAGCTGGAGCGGCTCGCCGAGCTGTTCGGGCTGCCGGAACTGGCCGTCGAGGACGCCATCAACGCCCACCAGCGCCCCAAGCTGGAGCGGTACGACGACATGCAGTTCTTCGTCCTCAAGACCGCCGGGTACATCGACAGGGACGGCGTCGACTCGGTCGAGACCGGCGAGATCATGGTCTTCTGCGGCCCGGACTTCGTGGTGACCGTCCGCCACGGCGACCACGCCGAGCTCGCGTCCGTCCGCCGCCGCCTGGAGGCCGACCCCGAGCGCCTGGCCCTGGGCCCCACCAGCGTCCTGCACGCGGTCGCCGACCGGGTCGTCGACGGCTACCTGTCGGTCTCCGAGGCCGTCCAGCAGGACGTCGACGAGGTCGAGGAGTCCGTCTTCTCCCCCGAGCGCACCAACGACACCAACCGCATCTACCACCTCAAGCGCGAGACCATCCAGCTCAAGCGCGCCGTGGGCCCCCTCGCCGGCCCGCTGCGCACCCTGTGCAACCGCCGCACGATCCCGCACGAGATCCGCGAGTACCTCCGCGACGTCGAGGACCACCTCACCCGCGTCCGCGAGCAGGTCGACGCCTGCGACGAGCTGCTGAACCCGATCCTCCAGGCCCACATGACCCAGGTGACCGTCGGCGACAACCAGGACATGCGCAAGATCTCCGCCTGGGGCGCCATCCTCATGCTCCCCACCGCCATCGCCGGCATCTACGGCATGAACTTCGACCACATGCCCGAGCTCGGCTGGGTCTACAGCTACCCCGCCGTCATCGCCGTCATCGCCGTCGGCTGCCTCCTCCTCTACCGCGGCTTCCGCCGCAACGGCTGGCTCTGACCCGTCGTCCACAGCGGCCCGAGTGGCCGGTGGGGAAGTGGACTACCTTGGGAAAGGTCGGCCGGGTGGCCGACCTGCGCCGAAGGAGAAGGGCCGCGCATGGGCACGCTGGTCGCGTTGAACGTTCATCCGTTGAAGAGCGGGGCGGGGATCCCGCTGACGGAGGCGTTGCTGACGCCGCGGGGGCTGCTGCACGACCGGGAGTTCATGCTGGTCGACTCCGAGGGCGCGTTCCTGTCGCAGCGCAGACATCCGCGGATGGCGCTGCTGCGGACGGCGTACGACGGTGAGGTGCTGGGCGTCAACGAGTTCGTCCACAAGGCCGTGGACGACGGGGACGTACGGACGGTCAGCGTCCACGGCAGGCCCTGCCTCGGAGCGGACCAGGGGAACGAGGCGGCCGCCTACTTCTCGGACTTCCTCGGGCTGGAGTGCCGCCTGGTGCGCTTCACCGGGCGCCGCGAGACGAGCCGGGGCGGGGGCGAGCTGGCCTTCGCGGACGGCTACCCGCTGCTGGTGCTCTCCCAGGAGTCCCTGGACGACCTGAACGAGCATCTGGACGAGCCGGTGCCGATGAACAGGTTCCGCCCCAACCTGGTCTTCTCGGGCCTGGGCGCGTTCGGCGAGGACGAGGTACGGCGGCTGCGGGTCGGCGAGGCCGAGATCGAGCTCATCAAGCCCTGCGGACGGTGCGTGATCACCACGGTCGACCAGGAGACCGGCGTGAAGGGCCGCCAGCCCCTGGCCACCCTCGCCCGCTACCGCGCCCGCGAGTTCGAGGGTCAGCGCCAGGCGATGTTCGGGCAGAACGCGATACCCCGCGTGACCGGTACCCTCAGGGTCGGCGATCCGGTGGAAGTTCTGGAGAACAAGGCGTGAAGCACCTGCACAGCGGCAAGGTCCGCGATCTTTACGAGCTGCCGGGCGGTGAGCTGCTCATCGTGGCCCGCGACTCGATCTCGGCCTACGACTACGTGCTGGAGACGCCGATCCCCGACAAGGGGAAGGTCCTCACGCAGCTGTCGTTGTGGTGGTTCGAGCAGCTGGCCGATGTCGTGCCGAACCACGTGGTCTCCACCGGGCTGCCCGAGGGCGCGCCCGCGGAGTGGGCGGGGCGGGCCGTCGTCGTCAAGCGGCTCGACATGGTCCCCGTGGAGTGCGTGGCGCGCGGTTATCTGACCGGCGGCGGGCTCAAGGAGTACCGCCGGAGCGGCGAGGTGTGCGGGGTGGCGCTGCCGGAGGGGCTGGTGGACGGCTCTCGGCTGCCCGAGCCGATCTTCACCCCGACGACGAAGGCCGCGGTCGGCGGGCACGACGAGCCGATGACGTTCGCGGAGGTCGAGGGCGCGGTCGGCGCGGAGCTCGCGAAGCAGCTGCGGGAGATCACGCTGGAGGTCTACCGGCGCGGCGCCGAGCTCGCCCGGGAGCGCGGGGTGATCGTCGCCGACACCAAGATCGAGCTGGGGCTGCGGGACGGTGGGCTGGTGCTGGGCGACGAGGTGCTCACGCCCGACTCCTCCCGGTTCTGGCCTGCCGACGACTGGGAGCCGGGCCGTTCCCAGAAGTCCTTCGACAAGCAGTTCGTCCGGGACTGGCTGGTCTCCCCCGAGTCCGGCTGGGACCCGGCCTCCGGCGCCGAGCCGCCCGCGCTGCCCGAGCACATCGTCGCGCAGACCCGCGCCAAGTACATCGAGGCATATGAGAGGCTCACCGGCCGCTCCTGGGCCTGAGCGGCTTGATCATCCGGATGGGGCACGCGAGTCCGTCCCACCGGATAGGTTCTGTGGCATGTCAGTGCCCAGGGTCGCGCTCACGGTCGATCTCGTCATCCTCACCGTACGGGAGCAGCGGCTGTGCGCCTTGACCTGGATGCGCGACAGTGAGCCCTACCGCGGCTGCTGGTCGCTGCCCGGCGGCTTCATCCAGCTCGACGAGGACCTCCCGGTGGCCGCGGCCCGCGTCATGGACGAGAAGGCCGGGCTCGCCGACGTCCGCATCCACCTGGAGCAGCTGGCGACCTTCGGCTACCCCGACCGCGACCCGCGCCAGCGCGTGGTCAGCGTGACCTACCTCGGCCTGGCCCCGAACCTGCCGGCGTCCTCCCGCGCCCAGGTGACGTGGAAGCCCGTGGACGTGCTGCTCGCCCGGGAGGAGAACGCCTTCGACCACCGGCGGATACTGCGCGACGGCGTCGAACGCGCCAGGTCCAAGCTGGAGTACACCCCGCTGGCCGCCGCGTTCTGCCCGCCGGAGTTCACCGTCGCCGAGCTCCGCCGGGTGTACGAGATCGTCTGGGGCACCCCGCTGGACCCGCGGAACTTCCACCGCAAGGTGACGGGCGCCGACAGGTTCCTGGTCCCGACCGGCACGACCACCACCCGGGACGGCGGCCGCCCCGCCCGGCTCTTCCGGCGGGGCGGCGCGGTGCAGCTCCACCCGCCGATGCTGCGGCCCAGCGCCTGAGCCCGAGGCACGGCGCGGGACCTGGGTGCGAGGCATAAAGTGTGCACAACCGTGCAGAGGAGAGAGCCGAGATGAGCCCGCGTTTCCGTTCCGTTCTCGACCGCGTCCAGGCCTACAAGCCGGGCCGGAGGGTCACCGCCCCTGACGGACGCTCGTTCAAGCTCTCCTCCAACGAGTCGCCCCACCCGCCGCTCCCGTCCGTGCTGACGGCCATCGGCGAGGCGGCCCTGCAGGTCAACCGCTACCCCGACAACGCCTGCGCCGAGCTGATCTCCGCGATCGCCCGGCACCACGGGGTGCCCGAGGAGCACGTCGCGGTCGGCTGCGGCTCGGTCGGCGTGGCGCAGCACCTCTTCGAGGCGGTCGCCGAGCCCGGCTACGAGGTGGTCTACGCCTGGCGCTCGTTCGAGGCCTACCCGGTGCTGGCCGACCTGTCGGGCGCCACCTCGGTGCGGGTCCCGCTGCTGGCCGACGAGCGGCACGACCTGGAGGGGATGCTCGCCGCGATCACCCCGGCGACCCGGATGATCCTCGTCTGCAACCCCAACAACCCGACCGGCGAGGTCGTGCGCCGCGCCGAGCTGGAGTCCTTCCTCGACCGCGTCCCCCAGGACGTGCTGGTCGTGCTGGACGAGGCGTACCGCGAGTACCTGACGGACTCCGACGTCCCCGACGGCCTGCAGATCTACCCCACCCGCCCGAACGTGGCGGTGGTGCGCACGTTCTCCAAGGCGTACGGGCTGGCGGGGCTGCGCGTGGGCTTCCTGGTGGCGCACCCGGTCATCGCCGAGGCCATCCGCAAGGTGTACCTGCCGTTCAGCGTGAACAGCCTCGCGCAGACCGCCGCGATCGCCTCCCTGGCGGCCGAAGGCGAGCTGCTGGAGCGGGTCGCGGGCACGGTGGGCGAGCGCGACCGCGTCATCACGGCGCTGCGCGGGCAGGGCTGGACGATCGTGCCGTCCCAGGGCAACTTCGTGTGGCTGCGGCTCGGCGAGCGCACCCTGGAGTTCGCCGCGCTCTGCGAGGCCGCCGGGGTGAGCGTCCGGCCGTTCGCCGGCGAGGGCGCGCGCGTCTCCATCGGCTCACCCGAGGAGAACGACGCGTTCCTGGCCGTCGCGGCGTCAGCGGCAGGTGTACTCGAACGAGGCTGAGGCCTCCTGTGCGGACGGCGTTTCCACCTCGAAGGTCCCGGTGAGCCTCGTGCGGCCGGGGCCGCTCACCTGCCAGTCGAGCGGCACCACGAGGGTCTCCTGTCCGGCGGGGACCGTGACGGTGGTGAACGCGCCCGGCGCGCGGTCGCTCTGCCGCCAGCGGTAGCGGACGTCACCCGTGCCGCCGTTCAGGGTGAGCGTCGCCGTCAGCCGCACCGTGCGCGACCGGCTGGCCCTGTCGCACGCGAGCAGCCCTTCGGGTGCCTCGACCCGCGCCTTCAGCACCTCGACGGGGGTCTGCCCCCGGGCCTGCGCCCACAGCAGGACGCCGCCGATGACGGCCAGGGACACCGCGATGCTCGCCCAGGAGGCGAGACGCGAACGGCGCCGGCGCCGGGTGGCGGTGGCCGGATCCCACATCCTGGGCACGTCCTGCGCGGGATCCCGGTCGGACGGAGACCGCACGGTCGAGGACCGGGCGGTCGAGGACCGGGCGGTCGAGAATCGGGCGGTCGAGAATCGGGCGAACAGGGGCCGGGCGAACAGGGGTCGGCCTGTCGGAGACCCGACGGACGAGGTCCGGTCCGCCGGGGACCGGTCCGCCGAGGGCCGGTCCGCCGGGGGACGGTCCGTCGGGAGCCGCCCCGCCTCCGGCCGACCGGCCTCCGGCGGAGCGGGCGGGTGGCCGTAGGCGTCCAGGGGGCGACGCGGGCCGCCCGGGTCCTGGCGCGTCGCGTCCACGGGGACGTCGCCGCGGGTGGCCTCCGGCTCCTCGTGCCTCACTGGGCCAGGACGCCGCCGTCCGACAGCGCCGCGGGCGTCTTGGAGCTCGTCGGACCGTCACCCGGGTTCGTCGGCGTGCCCGGCACCTCGGGCTCGGTCGGCGTGCCCGGGTCCGTCGGCGTCCCACCCGGGTCCGTCGGGTCCGTGGGGTCCGTCGGATCGGTGGGGTCCGTGGGGTCGGTCGGATCGGTGGGCGGGTCCACCGGGTCGGTGGGCTTCTCGGAGTCGGTCGGACCCGGGTCGACCGGCTCTTCGGGCTCCTCGACCGGCGGCTCCTCGTCGGTCGGGTCCGGGTCGGGGGAGTCGGTCTCGGACGGCTTGGGACCGGGCGAGGGGGAGCCGGGCTTGGCCGGGCCGGTCGTCGTCGGGTCGGCGGCGGAGGGCGAACCCGAGGGCGAGGCGGTGACCGTCACGGTGATGGACGGCCGGTCCCCGGCCGGGCGTGCCGCGTCGGGGTCGCCGGTGGGCACCTCACCGCCGGTCTGCGCGGTCGGCGTGGTCTGGCTCGCCGGCCCCGCCTGCTGGACCACGGGGTCGCGGTCGGCGGCGTTGACCGCCAGCAGCGCGCTGGTGACGACCAGCGCCATGACCGCGCCCGCCGCGGTGGCCACCAGGCCCATGCGGGTGCTCGGCCGGTACTTCACGGGCTCCTCGGGGAGCAGGAGCGGCGCGGTCGCCGTGCCGCCGTCCAGGACCGTGGTGAGGGCCTCGGTGGTCGGCTCGTACTGCGGCCGGGTGACGGGGAACAGCAGCACCAGCGAGTGCGCGCGGGCCTTGAGCTGGGCGCGGCCCCTGTCCTCCCAGTCGGCGCCGTAGGCGGCGCCGGCCGTCATCTCCAGTTCCAGCAGGTAGGCGAAGGCGCTCTGCGGACGGCTCCGCACGTCCTTGGCCATGCCCGCGGCGATGAGGTCGCGCAGGCCGGGCGGCACGTTCTCCACCGGGACCGGGCGGCTCTCGTGCGCCATCGCCAGCTCGGGCAGCGTCCGCGTCTCGTACGGGCGGCGGCCCGTCAGGCTCTCGTAGCACACGGCCGTCGCCGCGTAGACGTCGGCGGCCGCCGTGACGGGGCTGCCCGCCCACTGCTCGGGCGGCATGTACGCGGGCGTCCCGGCGGCCAGCAGCTCCTCGGCCGCCCGCACGGCGACGCAGAAGTCCGACAGGAGGCTGTTGCCCTCGCCGTCGATGAGCACGTTGCCGGGCTTGTAGTCGCGGTGCACGACGCCGGAGGCGTGCGCGGCGGCCAGGCCGAGCAGCGAGCCCTTGAGCACCACCAGCGCGGCCTCGGGCGGCAGCGGACCGCCGTCGGCGAGGATCTGGGACAGGCTCACCCCGTCGACCAGCTCCATCACGACCGCCGCCCGCGTGGAGGTCTCGACGTACTCGAAGAACTGCACCAGGTGCGGGTCCTCGAGCTCGGAGAGCAGCTGCGCCTCGTCGCGGAACCGCGCCACGAAGACGGGGTCGAGGGCGAGTTCGGGGGTCAGGTATTTGATGGCGACACGGATGCCGGATTCCATGTGCTCGGCCATGACGACCCGCCCGGTCGCCCCCGTGCCGAGCTCACGGATATGCCGGTAACCGGGTACCGTCCATACGCTGTCCACGAATCCTCCAGCCCACGCGCAATCACAGCTTGAGACGCACCTCGTTGCGCAGTGGTTGCGGGGATTTTAGTCTTTTTATGTTTAACAAGTGTTACACGGGATTCTTCCCGGGCCCCAGCTTCTCCACGATGAGCCGGTAGAGCTGGCGGGGCCTGCCCGGCTGGGGAGTGCGGTTGGGGGGAAGCGGCCAGGCCAGGCCCTCTTCCACCAGCGTCCTCAGCAGCCGGCGGGCGGTACGGGGTGTGACGCCCAGCATACGGCCGGCGTTCTCCGCGTCGACGATCAGCGGGGCCCCCGTGTCGCCCCGGTCACCGAGCTTATCGGCCAGCCGGGACAGAGTCTCCAGCCCCTTGGCCTTGGCGGGTTGCCCGCCGCGCGCGGGCTGGCGCGGCGCGGGCACCAGGGCGCGCCCGTCGCGGTCGAGCGCGAAGCCCTGCGCCCGCTGGGAGGTCTGGGAGCGGGCCAGCGCGGCGCGGGCGTGGGTCTCGGCCTCCTGGGCGGTGCGGCCCATGCCGATGCCCACCTCGATCACCAGGCCGAGCTCCTCGCGCACCCGCTCCACGAACGGCGGTGTGCGGAAGCCCTCGGTGCCCGAGACGACCGAGCCCCGGGTGGCGGTGACCAGGTAGCTGTGGTCGTCCAGCGGCCACACCGCGGCGTTCATCCGGTGCGCCTCCTGCAGCAGCACCCGGTGCAGCGCCAGCTTGAGCTCCTCCCGCCAGTAGCGGGGGGTGACCCGGCGCGGCGACTCGCGCAGCGTGGGCACGTCCACCAGCACCACGACGAGCTGGGACTCCTCCAGCCGGTGGTGGGCGCCCAGCAGCGCGGCGGTCTGCAGCGAGCTGCGGATGGCCGCGCCGGTCGGGCGGATGCGCAGGGTGGGCACGCCCGCCAGCTCCATGCGCTCGGCGGTGGCGTGCACGCAGGTGAGCGCGACGCTGGTGAGGCCGCGGCGCCACAGCCGCTCGTGGAAGGCGGCCAGCGTGCCGGGCCCGGCGACCTCCTCGCGCAGGTGCACCTGGTCGGTGGGCAGGCCGACCTCGGCGAAGGCCTCCTCGACCTCGCCGCGGCCCAGCACGTCGACGCTCACCCGGGCGGGGTCGAAGCGCTCGTCCAGCGCGGCCCGCAGCAGGGCGCCCTGCAGCGCGGCGCCGTTCAGCGGCACGTACGTCGCCGGCATGCTCAGCACGCCGGCCTTGCGCGCGAAGTCGTAGGGGACGGGGCTGGCGAAGAGGCAGACGTCGACGCCCGCGCCCAGCTTCACGACCTTGTCGGCGGCCTCCTGCTCGTCCCGGTAGGCCGCGGCCACCAGGCGGCTGGGCACGGGAGTGGGCCCGTGGCCCATCAGCATGACGCGTTCGACGAGATCATGGGGTCCCACGACACCGATGGTCAGGTCCGGGGTCATCGCAGCACCCGTCCGCGGTCCACTCATGCGCCCCTGCCTCTCGGCCGCCCACGTTGCCCTGTGTAATTCGCCCGCGACTTCGCGGGTTCTCCATCCTCTTCAGGCGGATCACGCATCCGCCCCTGGATGTGGCTCTCTGACGCGAAACCGAATCAAGAGTGCGGCGAAAAAGTAACCTAAGGAAGGGTGCGGACAGAAATTCCTTACCGAAGGGTCAGGTTCCGGTCAGCACACACAGCCCATGAACACGCACCCTAAAGTGCGGATCATGGGCTGTGAAGGGGCTTAAGGGGTTTATAGCCGGGCCGGAAGGTGACCGAATCCGGACGGTGTCAGGCGGTCTCGCGCTGCACGTCGGCGCCGAGCGCGGTGAGCCGCTCGGCGAAGTTCGAGTGGCCGCGGTCGATGTAGTACGCCTGGCTGATCTCGGTCTCGCCCTCGGCGACCAGGCCCGCCAGCACCAGCGCCGCGCCCGAGCGCAGGTCGTGGGCGACGGTCTGGGCGCCGCGCAGCGGCGTCTGCCCGTAGACCTTGGCCCGCTGGTTGCCGGCGACCTCGATGGAGGCGCCCATCCGGATCAGCTCCTCGGCCAGCTGGAAGCGGCTGTCGAAGATGCGCTCGTAGATGTAGGACTCGCCGACGGCCTGGGTGGCCAGCGCCATGATCGGCGACTGGAGGTCGGTGGCGAAGCCCGGGTACTCGTCGGTGATGACGTTGATCGGGCGCAGCGGGCGCTCGCGGCGCACCTGCAGCACCGCGCCCTGCTGGCTGAACTCCACGCCCATCTGCTCGAGCTTGTCGACCGCCACGCCCAGGTGCTCCAGCTCCGCGCCGACCAGGCTGACCTCGCCGCCGGTCACCGCGCAGGCCATGACCAGCACGCCCGCGTCGATGCGGTCGGGCATCACGGTGTGCTCGACCGCGGTGAGCTCCTCCACGCCGGTGACCCGGATGAAGCCGGTGCCGCCGCCCTCGATCTGGGCGCCCATGCGCTGCAGGAAGTCGATGTTGTCCAGGACCTCGGGCTCCAGCGCGCAGTTCTTGATCAGCGTGGTGCCGTTCGCCAGGGCGCCGGCCATGACGAGGTTCTCGGTGCCGGTGTGCGAGGGCGTGTCGCAGTACAGCGTGCCGGCCTGGAGCTGGCCGACCTTGACGTGGATGTAGCCGCCGTCGGCGCTGTCGGTGTCGTGCTCGGTGACCGTGGCGCCCATGCGCTTGAAGCCGTTGTAGTGGAAGTCGAGGTTGCGGGACCCCAGGTTGCAGCCGCCGACGCCCTCGATCACCGCCTCGCCGAGCCGGTGCAGCAGCGCCGGGACGAACAGGAAGGAGCCGCGGAAGCGCGCGGCGATCTCGGCGGGCAGCACGGGGCTGCTCAGCTCCGAGGCGTCGATGACCAGGGTGCGCTCGGCCTCGTGCAGGTCGGCCTTGGCGCCGACGGCCTGGGCCAGCTCGACGGCCCGCCGCACGTCCTCGATGATCGGGATGTTGCGCAGGACCGTGCGTCCCTTGGAGGCCATCAGCGCCGCGCCGATCATGGGCAGCGCCGAGTTCTTGGCCCCCTGGATGAACACGGTGCCCTGCAGCTGCTTGCCGCCCTTGACGCGGTAGGTAACGCTCATTGCCGGGTGGTCCCTTCCCCTTAGACGCACGCGCCCGCCCAGTATCGCACCGGGCCCTGAATGCACCGACCGTCCGGAATCTCCGGCCGTGCCGCTCGCCGTCCGATAGGACTGCCCTGCGCCCCCCGAAGTTCACGGGTTTTCAGGGGAGCACCCGGGCGGCCTGCTCGTGGGCGAGCGTACCGATCCGCTCGGCCTCCCGGCGGGAGGCCTTGGCCCCGTACACACTGATGGTGCCCAGATAACCCCTGCCCCTGAACACCACGAACCACATCGTCACCTTCGTGGACCCGCTCATCGTGAGCAATCCCACGGTCCGCGAGCCGTCGCCGACGAACCTGCGGTCGGGCGTGGCCTCCACCACCTGGTGGGTCGACCACCGCCCGCCGACCTTGGTGCGGAAGGTGCGGCACAGGGCCGGGACGCGGCGGCCGATCTCCTCGGTGGCCGTCAGCTCCGAGACCGCCAGCAGCGTCTGGGTGATCGTCTGCCCGTCGGCGCGGGCGAAGGTGGCCAGGGCCGCGGGCGCCGAGCCGAGCGAGCCCCCCGAGCCGACCGCCTGGGAGGCCGTGGCGCACTTGGGCTTGTCGAGGGTGACCTGGCCCTGGAGCTGGGCGAAGTTGCGGACGGGCTTGAGCATCCCGTAGGCGCCCGAGTCCGGCTCGCCCGCCCTGACGTACTGCTGGACCTCCGGGAGCAGCGCCTGGCGCAGCTGGTCGGAGGTGTACGTCCGCGCCCCCGCGGGGGCGGAGGCGGTGTCCTCCCCCGCCGAGGCGGGGCGTTCGCGGGTCTCCCCGGCGCATCCGCCCAGCCCGACGAGGACCGCCAGACCGGCGGGAAGGAGGTGCTTGATCCGCATGGGACCGACGATACTGCCGGTCCCCCGCCGCGCCCCGTCCAT
This sequence comes from Actinocorallia libanotica, assembly GCF_039525175.1. NCBI lineage: Bacteria > Bacillati > Actinomycetota > Actinomycetes > Streptosporangiales > Thermomonosporaceae > Actinocorallia > Actinocorallia libanotica. The sequence goes on along the minus strand of NZ_BAAAHH010000008.1, from coordinate 23,089 downwards.
CCGGGCGGACGGCCCCGGATCTCCACCCGGCCGGGGGCGGGCCCCCGGACCCCGCGGAGCAGCCCGTCCTCGCTCCGCTGCGGTCAGCCGCTCCGCGCTATTTGCTCTGGTGGTCGTTGTACTCCGGCACGTACTCCTGCTCGGAGAGCTTCTGGATCGCCTGGACGATCTCGTCGGTGATCGCGCGGCGGGCGCGCGCCTTGGGCTCACCGGTGTGGTCGCCGAACTCCAGCACGGGGCCGATCCGCACGGTCACGCCCCTGCCGATCTTGGGGAACCTGCTGCCGTAGGGCTGGAGCTCCTGGGTGCCGATCAGGCCTACCGGCAGGACCGGCGCGCCGGTGGCCAGGACGACCCAGCCGGCGCCCGTGCGGCCCCGGTGCAGCCGCCCGTCGATGGAGCGGGTGCCCTCGGGGTAGATCCCGAGGACGGCGCCGCCGTTGACGATCTCCGCGGACTGCTCCAGCGAGCTCAGCGCCGAGGCGCCGTCGCCGCGGGCCACCGGGATCATGCCCAGGGAGGTGAAGAACCAGCGGCTGATCCGGCCCTTGAAGCCCTTGGTCTCGAAGTACTCGGCCTTGGCCAGGAACACGACCTTCAGCGGGAGCAGGGCGATCGGGATCACGTAGCTGTCGATGAAGGAAAGGTGGTTGCTGGCGACGATGAGCGGCCCGCGGGCGGGAATGTTCTCCTTGCCCTCCACCCGAAGTCGGAACAACAGCCGGAAAAGAGGCGGCACCACCAGCCTCATGAAGCGATAGAACAACGGCTCTCCCCTGGCTCCCGACGACGCGATTTTTGCCCCACACCCTAGCCTCCGGCCGTTACCGCTCAGTGACCGGGTAGCTACCAGTCAGTAATACTTATCACCTGACTCCATGGGATGGGCCAGGAACTTGTCACGTTCGGTTAAGCATGCGATGTGACCTGGCAGACAGACTGATCGAAAAACGGCTATTGTTACTTCTATGTAACGAGGAGCAACGCATCAGAGACAGCCGTCTCACCAGGGGAGGTCCCCATGGCACTGACCGATCGCCTCAGCGTCCCCGACCTGCTGCGCCTTCCTCACCTGCCCGGGATCCCCGGCCTGCCTAACCTCCCCGCCCTGCCCCGGCCGCACTACCGCGTGTCCCACGTCAAGGACATCCCCGTCGTCATGCCCGACGGGGTGAAGCTCCTGACCGACCGGTACGTCCCGGTGGGGGTGAAGAACCCCCCGACGATCCTCGTGCGCACCCCGTACGGGCGGCGCGGCGTCACCGGGGCGATCAACGGCTACCCGTTCGCCTACTTCGGCTACCAGATCGTCGTGCAGAGCGTGCGCGGGACCTTCGGCTCCGGCGGGCAGTTCGACCCCCTCAACGAGCAGGTCGACGGACTGGCCACCGTGGAGTGGCTCAAGCGCCAGCCGTGGTTCCACGGCTCCTTCGCCACCTACGGGCCCAGCTACCTGGGGCACACCCAGTGGGCGGTGGCCGCCCGCTCCGGGCCCGAGCACAAGGCGATGGCGCTGTCGGTGACCGCCTCCCAGTTCCGTGACGCGATCTACATCGGCGGCTCGTTCGCCCTGGAGTCCACGCTGGGCTGGGTCTCGGTCACCTCCAAGATCGAGAACCCGCTGGAGCTGATCCGGATGCGGCGGCGCGCCACCCGCGCCATCCGGGCCGGGCTGCCGCTGGAGGAGCTGGACGCCTTCACCACCGGCGGCAACGTGCCGTTCTTCCAGGAGCTGCTCACCGGGCACGGACTGGCCGAGAACCCGTTCTGGGACGGGCGGGTGCACACCTCGGCGATCTGCGAGGAGCTGCCCGCCGCGGCGATGGTCGGCGGCTGGTACGACGTCTTCCTGCCCTGGATGATCAAGGACTACCTGGCCATGCGGGAGTGCGGCCAGCGGCCCCAGCTCACCATCGGGCCCTGGTGGCACGCCGACCCGCGGCACGGGCTGGTCGCCGTCCGCGAGTCCCTCGGCTGGTTCCGAGCCCACCTCAAGGGCGACCAGGGCGGGCTGCGCGAACGGCCCGTCCGGCTCTTCATCACCGGGGCCGGCGCGTGGCGCGAGTTCGACGACTGGCCGGTGCCCGGCATGAAGATCCACCGCTGGCACCTGCACGCCGGGCGCGGCTTCCGGCCCGACACGCCGCGCTCCTGCCCGCCCGACACCTACCGTTACGACCCGGTCGACCCCACGCCCGCCTACGGCGGACCGACCCTGCTGGGCCTCAGCCGCCCGGTCGACCAGCGGCCCGCCGAACGCCGTCCGGACGTGCTGGTCTTCACCTCCGAGGAGCTGAAGTCCGACCTGGAGCTGATCGGGCCGGTCGGGGCGGAGCTGTTCATCCGCTCGTCCCGCCCGCACACCGACTTCATCGTCCGGCTGTGCGACGTCTCCCCCGACGGCACGTCCAAGAACGTCTGCGAGGGCGGCCTGCGGCTGAACGAGGAGAACGCGCCCCCCGACGGCGAGGGCGTGCGCCGCATCGACCTGGAGCTGTGGCCCATCGGCCACCGGTTCAAGAAGGGCCACCGGCTGCGCGTCCACGTCAGCAGCGGCGCCTACCCGAAGATCGCCAGCAACCCGGGCACCGGCGAGCCGATCGGCTCGGCCCGCAAGGCGGTCGCCGCCGAGCAGGAGGTCTTCCACGACCCCGGCCGCCCCTCGGCCCTCCTGCTTCCGGTGGTGTGAAAGTTCATCATGGGGAGTGATGACCTGCCCGGACGGGTCATGCCACGCTCTCAGATGTGAATATTCTGATCAAAATCATCATCACCGCGGCCTCGTTGGCCGCGGCCGCCTACTTCCTGGACGGGATCAGCGTCGAAGGCGGCGACAACATCGAACGCGGCGTCACGCTCGTCGCCGTCGCCGCCATCTTCGGCATCGTCAACGCCCTGCTCAAGCCGATCATCAAGACGCTCGGCTGCGCCTTCTACGTGCTGACGCTCGGCCTGTTCGGGCTGGTCGTCAACGCCCTGCTCCTGATGCTCACCGGCTGGATCGCCGAGCAGGTCGACCTGCCCTTCGCCGTCGACGGGTTCTGGCCCGCGCTGTGGGGCGCGATCGTCGTCGCGGTCGTCGGCTGGGCGCTCAGCCTGGTGCTCGACCGGGAGTAGGCGCCCCGACGGCTCAGCGGGCGACGCGCAGGTGGGCCTTGGTCACCGTCACCGGACGGGCGCCCTCGTTGACCAGGTCGACGCGGTAGCCGCGGTCGTCCCTGAGCCACATCAGCCCCGAGAGGGTGTACTCCACCCTCGTGCCGTCGCCGATCTTGTCCTCGCCGAAGTGGTCCTTGACCCGCGCCGACCCGCCCTTCTCGTACTCGGCGAGGACGTGCTTCAGCTTCTCGCCCGCGGCCTGGCCGTCCACGACCGTGCCGAGGGTGACCAGCGCCCACTCCTTGGCCTTGGGCGTCCAGGAGGGGCCGCCGCCGTGCACGTTCGACGGGTCGGCGTACTCGGCCTCCCACGGAACGGACACCCGGCCGCCCGGCGGGACCGTCAGGGGCTTCCTGATCCCCGCGTTGAACAGGATCTCCAGCACGTCCTCGGGCGGTGCGGGGGGCTTCGGCGGGGTGCCGCCGCCCTTGGGTCGGGGAGCCCCCCGCTTCACCCAGGCGTAGAGCTTCGCGCCGGGGCAGTCGGTGGAGTAGCCGTCTCGGTGCCCCTTGACCTCCCCGCCGGCGCCGCCCTTGGCGCGGACGTGCTCGATGGCGTCGCGGATGCCGTGCAGCATGTCGTCCGTGGGGGTGACGAGGCCCTTGTTGCCGACCATGCCGAGGACCGCGTAGTGGCCCGTGTTGAGGCCGGGGCCGTTGGCGGCCGGGAGGGCGTGCAGGCCGCGGCCCTCGTAGACGTAGCGGTGCGGGCACACGGCGAAGCTGTATCCGATGTCGTTCCAGCCGTTGCCGTCCATGTGGCCGTTCTGGATCTGGCGCATCATCGCCGCGCAGCGGCCGTGGTCATCGGCCAGGCGCGGGTCCACGTAGCTGCCGGTGTAGTGGACCTTCACGCCGCGGGTCGAGGCCAGGTATCCGGCCTGGGAGCGCGCCGAGCGGGCGCCCCACTGCCGGCGGGTCACGAGTTTCACGACATCCCCTTCTCCGACGGACCGTCGTGTGCGACGGTACTCGGAATCATGCGGATACCGCAGTTCCTCACGACCTATAGCACTGTGTCTTTCTCCTCGGTTTCGAGAAGGAACTCCAGTTTGTCGCCCAATTCGGCGCGCACCCGTTTCTCCATCGCGCGGGCGACGAACGGGTTCACCACCATCTGGACGAGCGGACGCATGCGCCGGACGACCTCCGCGACGCGCACGGCGTCCTTTCCGAGCAGGTCGGAGTCGGCTATGACGTGCTCGTTCACCAGGTCCACGAAGCGGCCGGCGATGACCTCGCAGTCGCGGCGGATCTCGTCGGCGATGTCCAGCACCGCCTCCAGGGGGACGCCGTTGGCCACGAGCTCCGCGCCGACGTGCAGGAGCCGGGGGCTGGGGGCGCGGAAGCGGTCGCCCTCCGGCTCGACCAGGCCGAGCTCCACGGCGCGCGCCAGCAGGGCGTCGATCTCCGCGGAGCCGCGGTCGGGGCCGAAGACCTCGACCAGCTCGGTGAAGGACAGCCACGCGGGGATCTCGTCGGACCACGGGTCGGTGAGGACCTGCTCCAGGCCCAGGACGTCGCCCACGTCCCGGCCCGCCTCCCAGGCGGCGACGAGGTCGGCGATGTTGGCCAGGGTGTAGCCGCGCTCCAGCATCTGGCCGATGAGGCGGAGGCGGGCGAGGTGAGCATCGTCATAGATGCCGACCCTGCCCTGCAGGCGCGGCGACGGGAGGAGGCCCCTGTCCTGGTAGGAGCGGATGTTGCGCACCGTCGTCCCGGCGGTCTGCGCCAGCTCGTCTATCCGGTACTCGCGCATCTCCCGCTCCCCCGCTTGACCTGGTGTCCCCGGCGTAAGAATCTTACGCCTGACGGGAATGAGACATTGTCTGATGTAACGGTGGTGGCCTGTCATGGCGGAGACGCGCGCGGTCGAGGAACTCCTGCTCGGCGAACCCCTGCTGTTCGGCCTCCACGACGTGGTGGAGAAGTCCGGCATCGACCTGGAGCTCGGGCTGCGGATCTGGTCCGCGCTCGGCTTCCCCACCCCGCCCGACGACACGCCCGCCTTCACCGAGGAGGACGTCGTCGCCATGCGCACCATCCGCGAGCTGCTCGAACACGAGTACGTCGACGAGGACATGGTGCTGCAGCTGTCCCGCGGCGTGGGCCAGACGATGAGCCGGCTCGCGCACTGGCTCGGCGAGGTGTGGCTGGAGCGCCTCGCCGAACACCTCGTGAAGCCCGGCGACCCCGTCACCGACGAGACCGTCGCCGGCGCGCTGGCGGCCAGCGCGGAGCTGCGGCCCAAGTTCGAGAACCTCCTGCTGCGCGGCTGGCGGCGGCAGCTCGCCGCCGTCGGCGTCGGCGCGCTCACCGGCGCCGCCTCCGCCACCGCCGACCCCGGCGCGGGCACCGCGACGCTCGCCGTCGGGTTCGCCGACATCGTCTCGTTCACCCGGCTCAGCCGCCGGCTCGACGCGGACGGGCTCGCCGAGCTCATCGACCGGTTCGAGACCGAGACGGCCGCCGTCATCGCCGCGCACGGCGGACGGGTGATCAAGACGCTGGGGGACGAGGTGCTGTTCACCGCGCCGGACGCCGAGGCGGGGGCGGAGATCGCGCTGCGGATCTCGGAGCTGGCCTCCGGAGAGGACTTCCCGCAGGTGCGGGTGGGCGCGGCCCACGGGGAGGTCATCCTGCGGCTGGGGGACGTCTTCGGGACGCCGGTGAACATGGCGGCGCGGCTGACGGCCGTCGCGCACCCGGGGACGGTGCTCGTCAGCCCGGAGATGGCCGAGGCGCTGGAGGGCGCCGGATATGTGCTGAAGCGGCTCAAGTCGCGGTCGCTCCAGGGGCTGGGGAAGGTGCGTCCCCGCTCGTTGCGGCGCCCTTCCGGCGGCGGGCGGGGTCCGGAGGACGAGTAGCGGCCGGTCGGACCGGCGGCTGGCCGGTGGACGGTCGGTCGGCCGGTCGACCAGCGGCTGGTCGGTGGCCGGTCTAGCGGGCGGCTGGTTGGTGACCGGTCGGCCGGTCGATCGAGCGGCGGTCGGCGGGCGGGGTCCGGCGGGCGGATAGCGGCCGGTCGACCGTCGACCGGTCGGTGGCCGGTCGACCAGCGACTGGTCAGTGGACGGTCGGTCGGCCGGTCAATCAGCGGCTGGTTGGTGACCGGTCGATCGGGCGGCGGGCAGCGGGCGGCTGAGCTTCGGTCCGTCGTCGGCTAGAGGAGGCCCAGGCCCCAGCGGACGGTCACCTGGGACTGGGCGCCGTTGTCCACGTTGGTGATCGAGACGACGGCCGAGCCGGCCAGGCGGACGATGCTGAGGGGGAGGCGGACGCGCAGGGCCTCGGTCTGCCCCTCGGGCAGGACGCCGTTCTCCGCGTCCAGGGTGATCTTGCCGCTGTCGGTGGCCGCCTGCCAGGTGACGGGGCCGTTGAACGCCTGGAACCGGATCTCCGCCGACCGGTTCGCGCCGATCTCCACCAGCGGGGTGTCCACCCGGATCTCCGTCGGCGCCACCATGATGATCGGCGCCTGCGGCTTCTGCTCCGACGGCGACGGCGAGGGCGGCGGCTCCGCGTGGCCCTCCTCGGAGGGGTTCGGGACCGGCTGCGGCTGCTGCGGCGGCGTCACCGACGAGGACGGCTCCGGAGAGCCCATGGGGGTCGGCGTGCCGTACTGGGTGATCTCCGGCGCCGGGAAGTCGTTCTCCACCTGCGAGGGCGGCGACGAAGTGGACATGTGTGTCACGTCCGGAACTCCCGGCGGCCCCTCGTGGCGCGGCCGCACCGGCGCCTCGTACGGGACCGTGGGCTTGGTCACCACCGGCTGCTCCGTCTCCCCGCCCGGCAGCGGCGGCCAGGTGAGCCCCGGCCACCCCAGGTTCGGCCCGATGAGGAACGTCGTGACGAGCGCCACCACGAACGTCCCCGTCATCCCGCTGCCCGCCAGCAGCCAGCGCCTCCCCAGCGGCGAAGGCACGTCCGGCTGGCGCGGCATCCCCTCCGGCGTGAGGTTCCCGCCCTTCCCCGCGATGTCGGCGCGGTACCCCGCGAGCTCGGGGTCGGTCCCCGTGTGCAGCACCCGGTGCCGCAGTCCCGGCGGCGGAACCGGCGCGGGCGGCGCCTCCAGCAGCAGCGGCAACGACACCCCGGCCCGCCGCCGACACTCCGCGCACCCCCGCCGATGCCCCTCCTGGGGCTTCTCCCCCCGCTCCCGCTGGCACCGCTTCTCCCGGGCCCGCAGCTGCGCCTCCAGCGCCGCCTCGCCCCGGCTCCTGGCCCTCCCCACCAGCGCCGCCGCCTTGAACGGCGACACCCCCAGCACCGCCGCCAGATCCGCCGCGACCACCCCGTGCCGGAACGTCAGCAGCAGCAGGTCCTGATCGCTGAGCGACATCCTGTCGAGCGCCCCTTCGAGCACCCTCCGCCCCTCGTCGACCGAGAGCCCCCCGAAATCCCCCACCCCCGGCAGATCCCATTCCCAGGCCGGCCCCCTGGTCCGGCTCCGCTCCATCCCCCGCCGCCGCACCGCCGCGTACAACCAGGCCCGGAACCGCCCCCGGTCCCGCAACCGAGGCCCCCGCCGCGCCGCGTCGATGAAGACGTCGTGCACCAGCACCTCCGCGGCCCGCCCCTCCCCCACCAGCGAGACCGCATAATCAAACATCTGTTCGACATAGAGGTCATAGAGCCTCGCGAGCGCGTTCTCCTCGCCGTCGTTCAGCCCCCGAACCAACCCCCGGTCGATCTCGGGAACGAACGCAGACCATCTGGGCATGCGTGCTCCACCTCACAAACGGCTTCCTGAATACACCCACCCCCCCACCACGTCCAGGGTTCCCCCAAAAACGTCCACTCCCCGCCCTTCACATAGCGGCACAACCCCCCACCCCACTCCCACCGAGCCCCGCCCACGAAACCGATTCGCCTACCCGCCCAACACCCGGTATGCTCATCTCTCGTTGCACCAGCCGCAAGCGGCAGACGCAACGGGCACCCGTAGCTCAATGGATAGAGCATCTGACTACGGATCAGAAGGTTAGGGGTTCGAATCCCTTCGGGTGCGCAGCAGGTGAGCTCTGGTCATCACGCAGATGGCCAGAGCTTTTGCGTTGGACGATCACCCGGTTTTGTCCGGCTCGCACCGGCCCGTAGCGAGCATGATCGGCTACCTGTCCCCAATGCGTCCCCACGGTTTCCCCGCTACCCAACGCATCGAAGTGCGAGACTCACCGCATGTGGATCACAGAGCCGTGGAGGCGCAGATGACGGACGTGCCGTTGGCATTCCACTGCGAGCACACCGCAAAGGCGAGTCGGGTGCTCGCGCTGGTCTCCATCAACGAAGGACCAGCGTCCCTTCAATCGATCTTCGTTTGCGCAGACGCCGAGACCGCTGAGGAGGTCTCCTGCCTGCTTCACTCGGCCTGGTTCCAGGGGCCCAGTTCCCACCTGCAAGCTGCTGTCGGACGTCTTCTGGCTTCTCTTCCCGACGAACAGGCCTCAGCCCTGAAGCACTACGCGGACCACGCGCTGGCTGGAACCTGGCCACTCCACCCCGACCGAAGAGCGGCGTCGAGTAGGAGTCCGTTCGACATACTCGAAGACGAGGACGAAGAGGTTTCCTCCGATGAGGACCCCGAACATTCCTCAAGGGACCGTCTCGCAGACCTCCCTGGTCGCGTTGTCCGCATCACCAGCATGCTCGAACTCCATGTCTACGAACCGAATCGCCTCTTCACAGCCGCCCGCGCAGCCGGCTGGGAGCCCATGCCCCACTCTGATCACGACCCTGACGACCTCGTCGGCGCTGTCATGACGCTGGCCGACTACCCCCAGATCCCAGGAGCAGAAGGTCTCGGCAACGAGATGAGCGGGGAGTTCCTCGCCCCCCACAAGGGAGATGAGCAGAAACACCAACCTCCGGATTTCGCCGCGCTCTTCCCTATCCCTGACTGCTCCTGCGACCAAGAGGACTGCGAGGACTGCTCCTCTTGGCATCTGACACCGCGAACAGCCGATGTCCTGCACACAGCGCTCTGCGTCCTGTCTGACCAGGCATTCGACGACGCCGACGAGCTCGGTGATGAACCTGCGCAGAAAGACCACCCCGACTGGGGCACCTTCACCAGACTTCCCCGCATCACTTGGAACCAGAACCATGATTGGCGTCGCCAATTCGCCCGTGCCTGCTACGACCTAGCCAACGACCTCAGGCAGGGGCACTGGCCACTCCCGCGCTGCTTCGCTGAAGAAATGGCACTTCACCTCGCACTGGAGGACTCCGACGCCGACGAAGACACCATCCAGTTCGACGAGGACCACGCCGCCCTGCCCACCGGGCGCGACGACTATGACTGGGAAGGCTGCTCGGAATGCCTGTTCCAGGACCATGACGTCCTTCAGCTCTTCGACCTTGCACTTGATGGCATCGAAGATCCCGACACAGAAATCAACCAGTACTACGGAATCGGCGACATGCGCCCAGAAGCCTGGTTCAACGCCTTCAAAAACGCCAGCCCCCGAGACCCCCAACGGGGCTTCCACCGATAACCCACACAACAAACATCCCCGGCATCCCGCATATGCGGGATGCCGGGGATGACAACCGGGACACGATTAAGGTCACATCGAAGACCCGCCTGCAGGAATCTGTGAGGAAGACCCAGGGCCAGGCACCATCTCCCAGGAGCGGTCGTCCAGGACGGTGCTGATCTTTGCTCGGTCGATTGCTCCCTGCCCGGTGAGGCACTTGGCGTAGACATGTGACAGGACGTCTGGGCTGTTGCCTGCCCACTCGGCGACCTGGGTGATGGAGACGCCGGCGTTCAGCCAGGTGGACAGGCAGGCGTGCCGTAGGTCGTAGGGGCGGGTGGCGAGCGGGGATTTCTGCTCGGCCTCGGTGAAGGCGTCTTCTCGCACCTGGTTGAAGATCCGCAGGATCGTGCTGGTGGCCAGGACGCCGCCCTGCAGGCCGTAGCAGATCCGTCCGCCTGGACCGAAGCCGTTCTCCTTCTTGTGCCGGCGCAGGATCGTCACGAGCGGGGGCGGCACGGGGACCCAGCGGCCGTCTCCGCGGGGGCGGTGTTTCAGGCCGCGTTTGTCGCGGATCTCTCCTGAGTCGGTCCAGGCACGTCCGGCGTCAGGGGTGGCCTCGTGGATGTAGATCTCACCCCATTCCTCGTCGTTATCGGGCAGTGTCAGGTCTTCCTCGAAGACGTTGACCGCCTCTTCGGGGCGAAGGCCCGAGTAGTAGAGCAGCGCGAAGAAGGGTTTGAGCAGTGGGCCGCTGGGCTTACGGTTTCCGATGGCCTCCAGCAGCTTCTTGCCCTGGTAAGGGTTGATGACCGAGCGCCGGTCGACCTGGTAGGTGACCCGGTCCGGCGGCTCCCAGTTCAGAGTCTTGATCGGGTCTTTCTCCAGCAGCTCCAACTCCACGGCGTAGGCCATCATGCTCGTCAGAATCACTAGGTGCTTACGGCAGGTGCTCGCTGCAGCACGCTTAGAGCTCATAACAAAATGCATCTATCTCGCGACAACAGGTGACAGCCTGCTGTGTGGTGGGCTCGTGAAGAAGGGCGAGCAACCCCCGTGGATCGTCTCCGATGGATTGTGGGAGCGGATCGAGCCGCTGCTGCCGAAGGTCGAGCGGCGCAGACACCACCCCGGTCGGCGTCGGTTGGACGACCGCAAGGCGCTGTGCGGGATCCTGTTCGTGCTGCATACCGGATCCGGTGGGAGTTCCTGCCCCGTGAGCTGGGCTTCGGTTCGGGCATGACGTGCTGGCGCCGGTTGCGGGACTGGCACGAGGCCGGCGTGTGGGAAGCCCTGCACCAGGCGCTGCTGGTGGAGTTGCACACCGCAAGACAGCTGGACTGGTCGCGGGCGGTGATCGACAGCTCGCACGTCAGGGCTTTGAAGGGCGGCCCAAAACCGGCCGGAGCCCGGTCGACCGCGGCCGAGCGGGCTCCAAGCACCACGTCCTGACCGATGGGAGCGGCATCCCGCTGGCCGTGTCGCTGACCGGCGGCAACCGCAACGACGTCACCCAGCTCGTCCCGCTGCTGGACCAGGTGCAACCGGTGCGCGGCAGGGTAGGACGTCCCCGCCGCAGGCCGAAGAAGCTGCTGGCCGACCGCGGCTACGACCACGACAAGTACCGGCGCATGCTGTGGCAGCGCGGCATCAAGCCCGCCATCGCCCGCCGCGGCACCCCGCACAGCTCCGGCCTGGGCGCCCAGCGCTACGTCGTTGAGCGCACCATCGGACTGCTGCACTGGTTCCGCCGCCTGCGCATCCGCGAGGCCTTCCTTCTCCTGGGCGCAGCCCTGATCTGCTGGAGGTGCCTCGCCCGCACTTTGTTAGGACCTCTTAGAGGGTCTTTTGTTAGCCCCCGTCCTCCTTGATGGTGAAGAGTCCTGGTTTGGGTTCGGTGGCGAGGTCTCGGCTGACGAGTCGTTTGAGTTTGGCGCGGATGCCTTCGACAGTGTTCTTGTGGGTGTGGGGCAGGCCGAGGGCGAGGCAGGCCTCGCGGGCGTGCAGGCCATCGGGGTGCTGGGCCAGGACGGCCAGGAGGTCCTGGTAGGCGGGCGGAAGCCGCGGCCGGTCGGGCTCGGGCGGGGCTGGGGGGAGCAGATCGAGCAGGGTCTGCCGGGTGACTCCAAGCGTGTGAGCTGCTGCTGGGCGGCGTCGAGTTCGGCGGTGAGCCGGTCGACCTCGGTCTGGGCGGCTTCGCACAGGCCCGCCAGGTGCCGCAGCAGTGGCTCGGGCAGCTCGGGCGCCTCGTCGTTCACGCGGCCAGGGTGGGGAGGGCGGGCTCGGCGGTGCTCTGGTCGCGCCACCGGGTGGTGGTGGCGGTGAGGCGGCGGGTCAGCCGGTCGATCTCGGCCCAGTAGACGTGGGCCTGGCTGCTGGCGGTCGTCTTCTCGTAGTCGCGGACCAGGCGGCGGTGCCGCATCAGCGTGCCGAAGGTCTGCTCGACCACCCATCGCCGCGGGATCGGGGTGAACCCCTTGGCCCCGGGTTCGCGCTGCACCGTCTGGACGGCGACGCCGAGAGCCCTGCCGTGGTCGGCCACCTGCTTCTTGAACCCGGCGTCCACCCACGCCGTCCTCACGGCCGGGTTGTCGATCACGACCCGATCCAGCAGCTCGATCCCGATGGCGTTGTCATGCACCGACGCCGCCGTGACGACGACCGCGATGAGCAGGCCGAGCGTGTCGGTGGCGATCCCGCGCTTGCGGCCGCGGGACTTCTTTCCCACATCCAGGCCGGTCGTGGCGGCAGGGATGCCGGCCGCGGAGTGCACGGTCTGGGAGTCCATCGCCACCGCGGACGGATCCTCGGCCCTGCCCGTCTTCTCCCGTACCCGGCAGCGCAGCAGGTCGTGGATCGTCTGGGTCAGCCCGTCATCCCGCCAGGCCGCAAAGTAGTAGTACACCGCCGAGTGCGGCGGCAAATCATGCGGCAGATATTCCCACTGCACCCCGGTCCGCTCCTGATACAGGATCGCGTTCACGATCTCCCGCATCGGATACCGGCCCGAATGCCCGGACACCGACCGGTGCCGCGTCTTCCACGCCGAAATGAACGGCTCGATCAACGCCCACCGCTCATCGGACACATCACTGCGATACGACTTGCGGCCGCCCTCCTCAACCTCCACACACCCACAGCAACCCGACCCATACCGAGCGTCAATACACTGCTACACAACCCTCACCAGCATGACAAGCCGTATCACCGGCATTTCCTCTCAAAAGACCCTCTTACACCGATTCCGCCCGGTCGGAGGTCTCCTGTGTTACAGGTAGCTACAACAGATCCAAACCACACAAACCATGACCTTGAGGCATGTCCTAGCCTTGGCCGAGTGCAGCCCCTTCATCCACGCGATCCTGAGGCCCTCGGCCGCTACCGGTTGCTCGGCCGTATCGGGGAAGGCGGTCAAGGCGTCGTCTACCTGGGGGAGGTAGGTGACGGACGCAGGTACGCCGTCAAACTCATGCGAGGAGCGATCGACGGCTCTTTCCAGCGGGAAGTCGCGGCGGCGCGGAAGGTCGCACCGTTCTGCACCGCCCAAATCGTCGAGGTCGGCCCGGATTTCATCGTCACCGAGTACATCGATGGTCCGTCGCTGCGGGAGGTCATCGAGCGGTCAGGGCCGCTGACCGGGCCATCGCTCTACCGGCTGGCCGTAGGTACCGCGACCGCGCTGGCGGCCATCCACCAGGCTGGCGTCGTCCACCGTGACTTCAAGCCCGGCAACGTCCTACTCGGCCCCGACGGGCCCCGCGTCATCGACTTTGGGATCGCACGGCAGCTGGACGCCACCTTGTCCGCAACCAGCGCGGTCCTCGGCACACCCAGTTACATGGCGCCCGAACAGGTTTCAGGGCAGCGGGTGATGCCTGCCGCGGACGTCTTCGCCTGGGCGTCGACCCTCACGTTCGCCGCCACCGGGCAGCCGCCCTTCGGGCAGGACACCGTGCCCGCCATCATGCACCGCATCCTGAACGCCGCCCCCGACCTTGGCTTGGTCGACCGGCCTCTGCACGAGCTCCTCACCGCGTGCTTGGCCAAGGACCCCGCCCGCCGCCCCGACATGCAGCAGGTCCTCACCCGCCTCCTCGGCCACACGACCATGCCACTATCGGATGTCCTTTCCGAAGGCCGCACCGTCGCACTCACCCCGGAAGCCGCCCTCGCCGACGCGCGCACCCTCCGCTGGACCACTCTGCGCCTCTCCCCGCTGGCCCGGCCCCGTCGCGTCAGCGGTCCGGTCGTGCTCGGCGCGGTCGCAGGCGTAGCCGCTACGGCCGTCCTCGCTGTCGGCCTCCTCCGTTTCCTCCCCACGACGGAACCCGGCGCGGTCCCCACACCGTCCACCCAGTCCCCGCTCGTGGCAGTGGACGTGCCCGGTGTTCCGAAGACGGGTCCGGAATTCGCGGCGGCCGTCGAGAAAGCCATCGCCAACGCCCAGACCGCCTCGGTCACCGTGGAGGGGACCGCCGGCCAAGGGCAGGACGGAGTGGACGCCAAAGGGAAACTGCACCACGTTCCAGGGAAGACGACCAACTACGACCTTATGGTCTCCAATCCCAACGATCCTTCTGGAGAAATCGGCTCTCTGGATGACATGGCGACGCCCAGGCGCGTCGTTCTCGTCGATGATCTCGCCTATGACTCGGCCCTCCGCCAGCGGGCACCGGCGCCCGCGGCGCCTTCGAACTTCGACGAGGCAGGCGGACACATCTGGCTCGCGATGACCGCAGGGATGGCCGCTTCTCCCCGGCACCTGCAGTTCCTGCTGAAGCACTCCCGCAGCGTCTCCCAGGACTCGGACCGAAAGACGATCACTCTTCGCGGGCAACTCAAGGCGAAAGCGCCCCTGGCGGATGCCGGGCTCCGCCCTCTCTATGAGATTTACAGCGGAGGCACCACCGCGGACATCAAGTTCGTCCTTCTCCTGACTTCGGAATACCTACCGAAATCCTTCGAGGTCAACATGATCGTCGAGCTGGCCCCGGGAGAACCCGTTCGCTCCCCTCTCACCATGACCTACAAGTCCTGGGGCACCACCGGCACCATCGCCGCCCCCTACTGATCCCCGTAGAACGACGGAACCCCCGGCACCATGTGGGTGCCGGGGGCGACAGTCTGTACCTCGATGGGCTATTTCTTGGTCTTGTAGAGCTTCAGCCCCACGTGATCCACTATCCAGCGACGGTCATCGGTGTCGATGCCGAAGTAGATCCGCCCCACCGCGGTCTGGTGGACGTGGTCGTCCAGTTTGATGTGGTGGACTCTGCTGTACTGTCGGCTCTCGAATGAGAACTTGTGTAGGTTTTTCCGCTCCAGTCCGTTGTCTATGTGCGAGTAACGGAGTCCGAACGGCCGGAGCCAATCGTAGAGCCTCTCCTCTATGCGGCATTCCATTTGCTTCCATGAAGCTGCGGCCTCGGAGAGTTTGCTGAGTGCCTCGTACATGCGCTCCTCTTTCTGATACTTGGACTTGATCCAGGACCTCTGTGCCGCAGTCGTGAAGACGAGTCCTCCGTCAGATTCCTCCTCGAATTGGTGGAACAGGACCGGCGTCTCCACACAGCGGCTCTTGCGTCCGCCCGGGTATCTCTGCTTTTCCATCGGGGGCTTCCTCCGTTTGAGGGACGGACGCGCCCGCCGTGCACACGCGGGCGCGTGCTGGCATCAGCAGGTTAAACCTGTCAAATCCATAAAGGGAGACCCAAAGCGAGAGGTAACGGACCTGTTCGCAAGATGTCACGGAAACGATGTGAGTCCCCAGTTAAGGGCGCACACTAATGCCCAGGAATGATGTCCCGATATGACGGATTCACGAGTACTCCCGCAACGATGGTCGACTCCCGATCGCTACCCTGGGTTACGAAGTCCCGTAGATCTTCAGGGATAGGGCATCCAGTCCTGGCCACTCGCGCTCGAACTCGGCTTTGGACAATTCTCGGGACTGGGGGAATTCCGTAGAGAACTCCTCCGGCTCCCGATAGGCATACTCTTCGCTGGTATCGGGACTGTCCCACTCGCCGCCCACATAATCCTGCGCTGTCTCGCTCATAGGGAAAGCGTGGTAAGCGCTACTGACAGCGCGCAGGTCCTGACAGGACAGCGAGGAGCTGCGGCTGGACAACGCTCCGCCGAAGATACCGCGCGTTCCGGCTGCTCCTTCCCGTGCCACGACGATCGCCGCGTCGAAAAATTCTGAATCCGGCTGTCAGAAACGGGGGCTCGTTTGCCGTGCGAACAGGCGTTCCGAAAACAGTCGTATACGGGACGCCCCCTGCCCCGTCCGGAACGCCCAGGTCACACCGTCCCGAACCCAGAGTTCCGGGACGGTTTACAGGACGATTGTTGGATGCAACCCGCCCCGCACGCGCCCGCCGCCTACACCAACACCGTCCGTATCGGCTACGCCCGCGTCTCCGGCCGCACCCAAGACCACCAGATGCAACTCGACGCCCTCGCCGGCGCCGTCTTGGAGACGCTCAAGCCGGGCGACACCCTGGTGATCTACAAGCCCGACCGCATCGCCCGCTCCATGAAAGAACTCCTCGTCCTCCTGGAGGACGAACTGCACGCCCGGCAGGTCAACCTGGAGGTCCTCACCGGCATCTGCGCCGGCACCCACCGACCCAACGGGCAGAGCATCGCCGACAAGATGCTCTTCATGGTCGCCGCCATGGCCGCCGAGATGGAACGCGAACTCATCCACGAGCGCACCATGGACGGCCTGGCCGCAGCCGCCGCCCAAGGCCGCTACGGCGGCTGGCCCGCCAAAGTCGACCACGACACCCTGGCCATCGCCCGCGCCCGCCAGGCCTGCGGCGAATCCGTCACCGCCATCGCCCGCCACCTGAGCATCGGACGCTCCACCCTCTACCGCGCCTTGGCCCAGGAGGCCGAGGCCGACGCGACAGCGCAGAGCTGACCTCAGCCCTGCCACGGCCACGAGATGACCCCTCGTGCACACGAGTACGGACAAGAACCGGTGGTTGTGCACAGGAGTACAGACAGCCGGAGTATCCGAAGTTCTCTGCACACCGACCCATAAGCCCAGGTCGGCTGTGCAGAGGACTTCGGACATTGACAGTCGAGTTCCTTGCCCACGCAGGTCAGGAGGAGTGCCCTGTCACGAGTGCACTCCACAGGCTCACGCTGGTGTCGGAGGCTTGCCTAGGTGTTGAAAAAAATGATTTACAACACACGCAGAGATCGGCGGCCGTCTCCGGCGAAGAGCGAACTTCGCCAGAAGCTGTCAGCAATTCGCGGGATCCTTCCACGCCTGGTGCAGCGTCTGATCAAATGTGAGCGAATCCCCCCGCACCCCGCCGCCCGCCACTCCCCCTGCCAGCGAAGAAGACGAACCTGTCCGGCACCGGTGGGTTCGGCCCGTCCTGATCGTGCTCGGGACGACCGCGGTGCTCGCCTTGCTGTTCGTGCTGCTGTGGCCGGGCACCACGTGGTGGGTCGAGCACGTCGACGGCGTCGACCTGGACGGAAAGGACCTGGAGGCCGGCAAGGACCGCCAAGACCTCCTGGACAACGCCCGCGGCCGGTTCACCGCCCTGGCCACCGGCATCCTGGCCGCCATCGCGATCGCCTACACCGCCGCCAACGCCAAGTCCGCCCGCCGCACCGCCGACGCCGCCATCAAGGCCGCCGCATCCTCCGAACAGACCACCCGCGCCTCCATCCACAGCGCCGAAGCCGCGATGCGCACCGCGGCCGCCACCGAGCAGGGCCTGGTGACCGGCCGCTACACCGCCGCCATCACCCAACTCGGGGACAAGGACAGTATTGACATCCGCCTCGGCGGCATCTACGCCCTGGAACGCATCGCCACCGACTCGCAGCGCGACGACCCCGTCATCATTGAGGTGCTGGCCGCCTTCGTCCGCGAACACCTCGAAGACGACGACGCCCGCCGCCCACCCAGGGACAACGCCCCCCGCCTCCGGCACAAGGCCAACCTCGAGTGCTACCGGCTGCGCGCCGCCCTAGCCGTCCTGGGCCGCCGCACCCACGACAACGACATCCGTCCAGACCTGTCAGGCCTGGACCTCCACCAACTCGATCTGTCCCGCATCACCCTGGCCAACACCGGCCTGTTCAGCACGGACTTGCGCGCCGCAGACCTAGGCGCCGCAGACCTGCGTGCCGCGAACCTGAACAGCGCAGACCTGAGCGGCGCGAACCTGAGCGGCGCGGATCTGAGCGGCGCGAACTTGGTCAGCGCGAACCTGAGCGGCGCGAACCTGGTCGGCGCGAACCTGAACAGCGCGAACCTGAGCGTCGCGAACCTGAACGGCGCGGATCTGGTCGGCGCGGACCTGAGCCTCGCGGATCTGAGCGGTGCAGACCTGGACGGCGTGGACATGGACGGTGCGAACCTGAACGGCGCGCGCTGGACGGCATGAACCTGAACAGCGAGGACTTAAGGGGGGCTGGTCTGCCAGTGGAGGGGATACAGACAGTGGCACGGGCGAATGAAAACACCCAGCCTGGCCCGCCGACAGAGAAACCCTGATGCCGAAACCGGGTTGTTGTAAATCGATCAGTTAGGGCAGGGCACCTCGGAGAGCATCACTCTTGTGGCGCTTTGTACGATTGTGTCCGGTGTGCCGGGAAGTCTGGTCGGCAACGTCTGTTCGCGATCCCTAGGGAGACCGCCATGAACGCCCCACTCGGCGCCATCACGCCTGTCCCCGTCCCCCCGCGAAGCCCTTACTCGTGTCATAGGCCAGGGCCGCCGTGTAGCAGTGGGCTCCTTGCGCCCATGGAAAAATTTCTCACCCAAACGCGTTGCCGCTGCTCAGAGCTTTACGAGCGAGCCATCCCCCCGATTTGGGCGTCACTCACCTCAATGATGCGCTTGGAGTCTTTGTGACAGGGCATGCGCAGCGCCGACAAGTTCAGCGCCTACTGCTACCTGGGAAAAGGCTGCGACAGTGCCCTGAAAACCCAGCTTTTCCTGTCAGAGTGTTCCACGTGTGGTGGAAGTCATCACTAGACTCCCTCTAGGACCTTATGGACTCGGCGCTTCTGGGTTGACACGCCATTCAGAAATTTGTGGCCTTGGCAAGCCGCCCGAGTTCCAAGGAGGCCTGGATGCCCCCCGAAGAGGTGTCACCCCCACCCCATCGTTCGCGCTGGGACGGGAAGCGAGTGTCGAAGGCGGCCCTGAAGATCGTCGCGCAAGCGGCAGCTGCCCTCACCGCCCGCCTCTCCGTCGAAGCGCTATGGCGGTGGTTGCATGGCTGATGCCTCAGCAAGGTGACTTGCTGAGGCCCAGCACTCTGCCCTTCCGTGGTCCCGGGAAGTTCTGCGGAAGGGCACCCTTATTTTCGCTTACAGCTCGTTGTGATCCGCCCACGTTGTACACGTACCAAACGCTGCGGACACCCGAACCGTACACCGATTTAGCTCACAAACGTAAAGTCATACGCTAAAAAAAATTTACATCCGTCCGGCGCATCTGTGCTGCCCAAAGCCCCGACAGCCCGGTTTCCTAGCCTTCACCAGGCATCACAGCGTCATCGCCAGGCACTGCCACACTCCTCAACATGGCAGAGATGACACCCGCTAGCGCCCATCTCCAGCACAGGCAGCCAACAGTTGGCGTATGCCGTCCTCGACGAGCTTCCCGGACCGCTCCTTGGTTCAACGGTGGTTCCGCTGCCTGCGCAGTTCAGGCACTTGTTGTGGCCGAGACCTTTGCAGGCCCTCCGCTCGCGAACGTGTCTCCAGTCGACAGGTAGGTCGTGATCGCGTTGCAGTGATCTCGCAAGGGTGTCGGATGAGATCCGACCCCGACACTGTCATAGCCGGTTGAAGACCAGTGGATCGGCCACCTGGAACGGCTTTCGGCTCAGCGATTGTGTTCTGGTTCTTTGGCCCAGAAGAGGGCGCCTGTGGTGGACAGGGCAGTGAAGGCGGCGCAGGTGTGGAGGGTGGCCGGAGGCCGAGGAGGATGTAGGCAGGGACAGCGAGGGCGGCGGGGGGCGAGGTTGGAGCCGAGGGCGTACAGGTGAAACAGGTCGCGGGCGGGCGGTGATGTGGTGCTGGAGGGTGGTGTTCCAGTTGCGATGAAGATCTCGTAGCCGATTCCAGCGCAGAAGGCGGCGGCTGCCAGGAGCGGGACAAAGTCGCTTGAAGCCGGCAGGAAGAAGAAAACTAACCCACGATGTCAGCCCACGGGACTGTGCTCCATGTCGCCGAGCCTGGTTGACGCAACGAAGTCCGCAGTCTGCTAGGTCATGCCTGAGGGATCTTGCGTGGCTGGCGCGCCGAACCAACGCAACTGAACTACGCAGCTCCCCTTACCGGCCCCATGCCGGAATCGCATGGGAAGGAACCGGTGCTGATCGGCGTCCGTCTCTCCTGTCAGCAGATCACCAAGGAGAATCTCGTTGGGCCGCACATTGCAGGACCGGAGTCGCTGGATCGCAACACTCGCCGCTGCCCTGGCCGCCATTGCAGCGGGGGCGGCGGGGTTCACCGAAGTGCCCACACCCATGCAGCTCGGCTTCCTAGCCGCTGCCGCGCTCACTGCGGGAGCCTCGGCGCTACCCGGCACAAGTCGTTTCAAAAAAAAACTTTTTTCTGATTGTTCGGGTTTGAGACACCATGTGCTCTGAACTGCATCTTTGTGTAGGTTCCGGCCAGAGCATCCACGTAGTCATCGCGGTTGAGTTCGACCCTGGCGTACCAGCGGTAGGCCTGAACATGGATCTTCCGAGAATCGTGTCGATCAGGGTCGAGGTAGATCGTTCGCTCAATCATGTGCCCTGCCCCTCATCAGGCGCTCCCGCGCTCGGCTGCTCAACCGCAACCTGCGGCACCGAAGATGCCGACACACCCAACGAGATCATGCACTGGAAGCCCAACTCCAGCGAACGCCCGTAACCACCACGCCAGAGACGGTAGCGCCCCAACAGCCCCATTTGCACCCGAAACCTAGCCTCACACCATGATCAAACTCGGAGACCCTTGCTTCCCTAGCCTCTTCGGAGGCGCTCAGCCAGACGTCCCCGATGTCTCCGCAGCGCGTCCGGCCGGCGAGGAGGTGCGATTTTCCCTCGCAGTGCTGCGACGGCCTGCCAAGAGGAACGAAAGCTGAAGCAGCGCGTCATACCCACCCTGCATTATGTCTTTGGAGTCATATATCATCGAAGACATGGCGCTGTTCACGATCGAGGTCGAGCCGGAAGTACGTGACTGGCTCCGCACCCTCCCTCCCAGGGAGTTCGGTGTGGTCGACGTCCATGTCGGCAACCTCGCGGAGCAGAGCCATCTGCTGCGGATGCCTCTGGCCCGCCCCCTTCGCGAAGGCGTCCAAGAACTCCGGTTCACCCTCCCTCCCCGCCAGGTACGCATCACGTACTACTTCGCAGGGGATACTCGAATCGTTCTACTCACGACCTTCTGTAAGACTCGGCAGAACGAGCGCGACCAGGTCAACCGCGCCATCGAGGTCAAGAGGATCTGCGAACAGAGCCACCAGCCTGCGGCACACGACTTCTCACGGAAGGGATGAGCGATGACGACACAGCACGAGGTCTACACGCCGGGCCTTCCGGCAGATGCCCACGGTTTCACCGGCCGTGACGCTGAGGAGTTCGATGAGGCCAGGGCGGAAGCGCTTATTGCGATGAAGGTCGCCCAAGCCGTCTACGACCGGCGCACCGCCCGCGGCTGGTCCCAGACCGAACTTGCTCGCCGCGCCCGCACCACCCAAACCGTGGTGTCTCGCATCGAAAACAGCGCGGGCATTCCCACCATCTCCATCATGGTGCGGCTGCTGAGTGCGCTTGGAGCCGACCTTGACCTGATCATCCGCGACCATGACGAAGACGCAACTGGCAGCGATGATCCTCCCGAGCCTGTCGCCGGCTCCTCCATTGCCGACGACCAAGGCGCCGCCTGCACCGTTCGAGCCAGAAAAGCGGAACAAGGCGGCACCGCCATCGAGCGTTCGTTCACACGAAGCGTCGTCAAGGCCGTCGCAGCTAAAAATCTAGGCGCCATGCGCGCTGCCTCGCCTGCCGCATTCCTGCATATCACACCGTCAGCAGTCGCAGCTTTTACCGCCGCTCTTGAGAACGCTGTCGCTCACATCCCCTCCCCTCCCGGTGATGTATTCGCCCCCGCCGCACTCATCTGCTTCCGATCCGGGAGCTACGCTAGAAGCACTGCGGTCACACGTGGGAGCGACCTCGACCCTCGGGAAGAGTTCGACATTGTGATCGCACCGAGCCACGACCTCGATCGGGATGATGCCGAGGAAGCTGTCGAAGTCGTAGTCGAAGCTTTTCATCGGGTTTGGACCATGGCAAACAACGACAGGCTTGCTTAAGAAAGGTCCGCGTAACCGGTCGTCAGTGACGTCGACACAGCTACGGAAGGCGGCATGATCAAGAAGCAGTCCGGTCTCCTTCTTCTCTGCATCTCGAGGCAGACCATCGGCTCCACCGAGCCTGGGGCACTTCAGCACGCTGCTAGGGTTTCATCTTTTCGATGCGTTGGATGGCCTCAGGGTGGTGGGCTTCTGCGGCAAGGTTGAACCACCGTGCAGCGTCCCAGTACTCGCCTTGGGCTTCTTTCAGCCTTCCCAGGCGGTAAGCGGCTTCGGGATTGCCGGCGTGGGCGGCGGCCTCGTAATAGACGGCAGGGGAACGGCTGGTGGTTCCGGCGGGAGCGAGAAGGTCCTCGCTATTGGGGGCTCCTGTTGGCAGAGCGAGGTCGAGGGCGAAGGCGGCAGCAAGTTCACGACGCTTGTAAGGGGCGGCGGCGTGCAGAGCCATGGCCATGGCGTCGCGTGCATCGGCGGCATCGGCAAGCCATGCCATCGCTTGCCTGTCTTCGGCGTCCCAACACAGCAGCAAGATTCCCAGGTGACACGCTGCCTCGTGGTCTCCTTGCTGGGCGGCTGCACGCAGCTCTCGCCCGTGCTCTCCCAGGGAAGCATCGCGGTCGGGTTGGAAACCTTGAATCCCGTAGGTCCGGCTTGCCCACTCTGCCGTCGATATCCCCGCCAATGACTCTGCTGCGGGCGGATCTCCCGTGCTTTGATCATCGTCACCGAACATGGCGGCCAGGTCGAGCGGCACAGTGTCATCTGAAGACCGCACCTGTTCTTCGCAGGTCTGGGGAAGGCCGTCACCTGTGCCCGCTCCGGCCTGCCCGAGAGACTCCTGCTGGGGGGTTGCGTCGACCGCGACACCGTGGCGGCCGCTTCTCACTTCGCGTTTGGCAGCCTTGTATCTCTCTGACCACTCCTCAACGGTGCCGATCTGGTCGGGGTCCAGGAAGGTGTCTTTCAGGTGCCGGCGCAGCGATGCGATGAAGAGCGCGACCCAGTCCCACTCGGGCAGAGTGAGCCTCTTTCATCCTCGGCGAAGGGCTTTGATCACGGCATGATCGCGAGTTGAGGATTCGCCCCCGGACACAGAG
>NZ_BAAAHH010000007.1:0-238798 GCF_039525175.1 Actinocorallia libanotica | reverse complement strand
GACTCCCCGCGCCGGTACTCGGTGAGCATCTTCCACCGGGCCGGCGAGCACTCGAACGCGATGTTCTTCACGCGGCCGCAGACGGTCCAGATCGAGACGGTACGGGCATCTGGCTGCCAGGACAGGCAGCGGTCGTCGAACGGCTGGGCGGCGTCCTTGCGGAAGCGGACCGGTTTGGACTCCACCGCCCGGCGACGCCTGGAGCCCACCGGGCTGTAGTCACCGGCTTTCAGGTTCGCTTTCAAGGCGGCGTAGGCCCCGGCGACTTTGCGGATCACATGGAGGGCCGACTGGGCGGACAGACCCATCGCCTTCACTTCCCCGTACATCAGCCGCTGAAGCGCTTGCTTGGCCTGGACACCGGCCTCGAACGCGCGCCGGGAGGCTTGGTCGGCGGCCCGGTTGCAGGCGTGCAGAGTCTCCCGCAGGGCCACCGCGGTGGCCTCGTCCGGGAGGAGCTTCACCTGCACCACGAGCTTCACGTCCCTAACTTAGCGTTCTCTTTTCGCCACTGAGAGTGTTTCTCGGTATGGACAAAGGGAGCGAAGGCCGTGAATGGTCGGGATTTCTTGCCGTATCGTAGGGAAATTTCTATGAAACCCGCTGAAACCCTGGTCTCGGCGCATCGTCGTGACGGCGGCGACGAGGTGGCCGCGCTGGCTCGTGCCCTGGAGAGCGGCGCTCACTATGTGGAACTGGACATTCGGCGGTCGGCGGGCGGCGAGCTGGTCGTGCGGCATGATCCCCCGCGGGGGGAGGACCACTACCGGCTCGTGGACGCGCTGCGGGCGGTGCGGGGGCGCGCCCGCGCGCATCTGGACCTGAAGGAGCCCGGCTACGAGGCCGACGTCCTCGCCCTGGCAGCGGAGGTCTTCGGCGCGGGCGGGGAGGACTCCTACCTCTTCACCACCCGGTACGACCGCTCCGTCGCGCGGGCCAAGGAGCTGGCGCCCGGCGTGCGCTGCGCCCTGTCGGTGGGGCGCCCGCCGTGGCATCCGGGCTTCGCGGCCGACCTCGGGCCGGTGGCGCGCATCCGCGCCTGCGGCGCCGACTGGGTGGCGCTGGACCACCGGCTGGTCGGCCTGGGCGTCCTGGAGCGCTGCGCCCGCGCGGGCGTCCCGGCGATGCTGTGGACGGTCAACGCGCCGCGCGCCCTGCGCCGCTACCTGGCCGATCCCCGCGTCGCGATGGTGGTCACCGACCACCCGCGCACCGCCCTGGAACTGCGCGGCAACGGCGGATCCGCCTGATCATGGAGATCAGCGGCGGATCCGGCTGATCACGGGCATCAGCGGCGGATCCGTCTGATCGCGGGGACCAACGGAAGATCCGCCTGATCGCGGGGACCAAGCGGATCGACGGTCGTGCGGCTCAGGCGGTCTCGGGGGTCGCGCCCTCCGGGGCCGCCGCCTCGGCGCCCTCGGCGGGGCGACGGGTGCGCGTGCGGGTACGGGTGCGCCTGCGGGGAGCGCCCTCGGCGGACGCGGTCTGGGCGGGCGCGGCCGAGGCGGTGCGGCCCTCCCCGGCTCCGGCGGCGGCCGGGGCCTCGGCGGCCTCGGACGTGCCGTCCTTGTCGACGGGGACGCCGCGGCGGGTGCGGGTCCGGGAGCGCTCGCGGCGGCGCGCCGGGCGCTCGGCGCGCTCGGTCTCCCGGGGGCGGGACTTGGGCGTGCGGATGCGGCCGGTCTCGCCGATGTCCTCGAGCTCCTCGGCGGCCAGCCCCTCGCGCTCGCGCTGCTCCTTGGGCAGGGTGCCCTTGACGCCCTTGGGGATGTCCAGCGCCTCGTAGAGGTGGTCGGAGGTGGAGTAGGTCTCCTGCGGGTCGGCGAAGTCCAGGCCGAGCGCCTTGTTGATCAGCTTCCAGCGCTGGAGGTCCGACCAGTCGACCAGGGTGACCGCGATGCCCTCGTGGCCGGCCCGGCCGGTGCGGCCGATCCGGTGCACGTGCGCCTTGTCGTCCTCGGGGCACTCGTAGTTGATCACGTGCGTGACGTCGTCGATGTCCAGCCCGCGGGCCGCGACGTCGGTGGCGATCAGCACGTCGATCTTGCCGTGGCGGAACGCGCGCAGCGCCCGCTCGCGCTGGCCCTGGCCGAGGTCGCCGTGGACGGCCGCGACGGCGAAGCCGCGTCCGGCCAGGTCGGTGGCCAGCCGGTCGCAGGTGCGCTTGGTCTGGCAGAAGACCATGGTCAGCCCGCGGCCCTCGGCCTGCAGGATGCGCGCCACCATCTCCGGCTTGTCCATCTGGTGGGCCTGCCAGACGTGCTGGACCACCTTGGGCTGGGCCTCGGACTCGGCGTGCGCCTCGGCCCGCACGTTGGTGGGCCGGGTGAGGTAGCGCCGGGACAGGCCCATGATCTCGCCCGGCATGGTCGCCGAGAAGAGCATGGTCTGCCGCTTCTCGGGCACCTTGGCGACGATGCGCTCGATGTCGGGCAGGAAGCCCAGGTCGAGCATGCGGTCGGCCTCGTCCAGCACCAGGGCCGAGACCTGCGAGAGGTCGAGGTGGCGCTGCTTGACCAGGTCGAGCATGCGGCCCGGGGTGCCCACGACGATGTCGACGCCGTCGCGCAGCGCCTCGATCTGGGGCTCGTAGGCGCGCCCGCCGTACACCGCCAGGACGCGGGTGCCGAGCTTGCCGCCGGCCAGCACCAGGTCGTCGTGGACCTGGATCGCCAGCTCGCGGGTCGGGACGACGACCAGGCCGCGGGGGGCCTTGCCGCCGTGGGTGATCCGCTGCAGCAGCGGGATGCCGAAGGCGAGGGTCTTGCCGGTGCCCGTGCGGGCCTGGCCGATGATGTCCTGGCCGCCGAGCGCGATCGGCAGCGCCAGGGCCTGGATGGGGAAGGGCGAGGTGATGCCCTCGGTCGCGAGGGCGTCGGCTATTTCGGGGATGACCCCGAGTTCGGTGAAGGTAGTCAGGACGTTCAGCCTCCGTAGTTCTGGGCGGCGAGGTCTGCCCGAGAGGCGCCGTGAAGGAGCGCGGCGCAGCAAGGCCCGTTCGTTGCGGCCGCGCGCTCGCGCGGGAGGGACCAGCCGTCGTTACTTTGTTCTGGGGCGGACCGCGGCGGCGCGCGGGGTGGGCGCCTGGGTGGGCGTCGGTGCGCGTCACGAGTGCGCGGTCACACTCTGCAACACAGTCTACCGGCTGTCGGTCGTTCCTCGCCATAGCAGAAAGTTCCGAGCCCTCGCAGGGGATCCGCCTTCGTCAGGGAAGCTCGGCTCGGCAGGGGTTTCTCCGTCTTTTTCCGTCGGGTACCGGACCTGCGATCCCTGGCACAACGGGCCTGGTTTTTCAGGACAATGGTCGCCTCAACCGATCTTCCCGACATCTTGAGGGCGTGCATGGACTGGCAGGTTCCCGGCTACGACGAGCTCCGCGATCTGGGCGGGGGCGCCCAGGGACGGGTGGTGCTGGCGTCGGAGCGGCGAGGGGGCGGCCTGCGCGCCGTCAAGTACCTGGCCCGGGCGGCGGACACGCTGGAGCGCGACGCGGCGGCGCTGGCGCGGGTGGCCGACCCCCACCTGGCGCGGATCCACGGGTACGAGCCGGAGCTCGGCGGGGCCGGCGGCGCGCTGATCATGGAGGTGGTCGAGGGGTACGCCCTGGACGCGGTGCTCGCCGCCCGGGTGGCGCTGGAGCCCAGGGCGGCCCTGGTGCTGTTCCGGCAGCTGCTGCTGGGCCTGGCCGCCGCGCACGCCGCAGGGGTGCCGCACCGCGACTGCAAGCCCGCGAACGTCATCCTCCGGCCGGACGGGACAGCCGTGCTGGTCGGCTTCGGCGGAAAGGCGCTCCCGGCCGGGGAGGAGGACGCCGGACGGGACGGGACCCCCGCCTACCGCGCCCCCGAGCAGTGGACGGGCGCGCCCGCCAACCCCGCCACGGACCTCTACGCGGCGACCTGCGTCCTCTTCGAGTGCCTGACGGGCGCCCCGCCCTACCAGGCGGCCACCGAGACCGAGCTCCAGCAGCTGCACCAGAGCGCCGCGCCCCCCACCGAGCGGCTGCCCAAGGCACTGCGCCCCCTGGCCCTGCGCGGCCTCGCCAAGTTCCCCGCCCAGCGCCCCCTGGACGCCCTGGCGTTCGTGTCCGACGTGGAGAAGACCGCCCGCCGCGCCTACGGCCGCGCCTGGGAGAGCCGCGGCCTGGCCTCCCTCTCGGGGCTGGCCGCCGCCATGGCGGGAACGGGGGCGTACCCGGTCGTCGGAGGCGCCGGGCGGCGGTTCTTCACGGGCAGGACCGCGCTGGTGTGCGGCGCCGCGGGGCTGGCGGCGATCGTGGCGGGCGGGGTGTTCCTCCAGTCGGCCTCCGAGAACGCCCGGGAGGACCGCTCCCCGGCCGCGGCGCCGCCGAAGACGCGGCAGGCCGCCATGGCCGAGGTGGTGTTCGTGGAGGAGGAGGCGCCCGGGGAGCGGGTCAGGATCGCCACCGTGACCGGCCTGCCCGCCGCGCTGGACGGCAGGATCGACGCCGCGCTGCGCGCCCGGGTGGACACGCTGCTGCGCCAGACCAGGCCGGGCCTGGCGGGGGGCCGGATCAGGGTGCGGTCCTCGCTCGGCTTCCGGTCCGCGGGCCTGATGTCGGTGACCTACGCCTTCTCGGCGCGGCCCGGGCCGGAGGCGGAGAGCACCGAGGAGTTCACCAGCCGGTTCGCCGTCACCGTCGACCTCGCGACCGGCACGGAGGTCACCCCGTCCCGGATCTTCCCCGAGGACTCGCTGCCCGAGCTGAACCGGCGGATCATGAAGGTGGCCGAGGACCCCCGCGACTGCTTCGCCGAGGGGCCGCTGGAGCTGACCGCCGCCAACCTGGAGCGCGTCCTGGAGCCGGCGTTCGTGCGCAAGGGCATGCGGGCCGCTCTCCGGCTGGCGGAGAGCGGCGCCGGGGACCGGTACTCCCCGGGCTGCCGCCGCACCGAGGAGCTCGTGCCCTACCGCATGCTGCTGGACCTGATGGCCCCGGACTTCCGCGCCAAGCTGGGCCGCTGAGCGGCCCGGCGGCGGCGCCCGCCGCTCAGGCGCCGGTGCGCGGGAACCCCGAGATGCCCCGCCAGGCGAGCCGGGCGATGACGTTCTCCGCGGTGTCCTTGGGGATGGACTTCTGCTGGGAGAGCCAGTAGCGGGCGCTGACCTCGGCCATGCCGACCAGGCCCATGCCCAGCAGGTAGGCCTCGTCGACGGTCGCCTTGGTGTCCTCCTGGATCACCTTGGCGATCATCTCGGCGCACTTGTGGTTGGCGCGCTCCACCCGGGCCCGCACCTGCGCGACGTTGCGCAGGTCGGACTCGAAGACCAGCCGGTAGGCCTCGCCGTCGCCGGACACGAAGTCGTAGAAGGCCTGCATGCTGGCCTGCACCCGGAGCTTGTTGTCGTTGGTGGAGGCCAGCGCGTCGCGGACCGTGGTGACCAACCCTTCGGCGTGCTCGTCCAGCAGGGCCAGGTAGAGCTCGAGCTTGCCCGGGAAGTGCTGGTAGAGCACGGGCTTGCTGACTCCGGCGCGCTCGGCGATCTCGTCCATCGCGGCGGCGTGGTAACCCTGTGCGACGAAGACCTCCTGCGCGGCGCCGAGCAACTGGCGCCGGCGGGCCATCCGCGGCAACCGGGTGCCTCGGGGCCGGGCGTCCGGAGTAGCGGTCACGACCATGCTCCTCTTGGCTACTGGAACAAACTTGAGCGGCTTTTGCTGTGCCGCTGCCCAATCCCATCATCCTACGCGCCAGTAACCTCGCTGGTCACCTACCTGAGGTTCAGCGGTACTCGTCCTCGTCGAGCCGAACCTCAAGGCGCTGCTCTGCCGTGTCGGCCTCGTCGGCCTCCAGCGGCACGGGAGCGTCCCTGTCCGGAGCCTCCTCGGCCTCGGGGGTCTGCTCCTCCTGCTGTTCCAGGACATCCTCTCGCGGAGCCTCCTGGAACGGGGCCTCTTCGAATTTTTTCAGATCGCCCATGACAGCCTCCCATGTGATCTCGATATCGCGGGGATCGGTTGCTCTCCTACCCCCGCCGCGCCCCTTCGCTCACTCCGGCCTCTCCCGGCCCAGCAGGGGCGCCAGCAGATCGCCGTGCTCGTCCACCCGCTCCAGCACCTGCCGCGGGCCGAACCGCACCGCCCGTCCTTCCTCCACCTCCTCCCAGGTCAACGGAGTGGAGACGGACGGTTCTTCCAGGGCGCGCAGCGAATAAGGGGCGACGGTCGTCTTGGAGGGGGAGTTCTGCGACCAGTCGACGAAGACCTTGCCGGTGCGCAGCCTGCGCTCCATCTTGGCGGTGACCAGCCGCCCGTACTCGTCCGCCAGCCGGTTGGCCGCCTTCTTGGCGTACGCGGAGGTGTCCAGGTCCTCGACCGGCACGTACAGGTGCAGGCCCTTCTTGCCGCTGCTCTTGGGGTAGGCGGTGAGCCCGTCGCCGGCCAGCAGCTCCCGCAGCAGCAGGCCCACCACGCACGCCTCGGTGAACGTCGCGGGCGCGCCCGGGTCGAGGTCGAAGACCATGAGGTCGGGCCTGCCCTCGCTGATCCGCCACTGCGGGACGTGCAGCTCCAGCGCCGCGAGGTTCGCGCACCACACGAGCGTGGGGAGGTCGTCCACCACGACGAAGTCCAGCGCCTCCTGCTGGCCCCCGGGCGTCTCGATCCGCTCCGTGCGCACCCACTCGGGAGTGCCCTTGGGCGCGTTCTTCTCGTAGAAGCGCAGCGCCCCCACCCCCTCGGGGAAGCGGATGCGGGTCAGGGGGCGGTCCCGGAGGTGCGGCAGCAGGACAGGGGCGATCCGGGTGTAGTAGTCGATCACCTCGCCCTTGGTGAACTCCGGGAACATCGGCTTGTCGAGGTTGGACAGCGTCAGCGTGCGGCCGTCCACGCGGACGTCGACGCGGTCGCTCCGGGTCATGCGACTCCTTCGTGCGGGGACGTCTCTTCGGGCGCCTTGTCCGAGCGGAGGCCGCGCCAGGAGGGGTGGCGCACACGGCCGTCGGCGGTCCACTCGGTGAAGGCGACCTCGCCGACGAGCACCGGCTCGACCCAGTGGGCGTCCCTGGAGACCTCCCAGGGCGGGGTGCCCTCGCACGGCCAGGTGCGGCGCTCCAGCGGCCTGAGGCGGGCCATGAGGTCGTCCAGGGCGGCGTCGTCGAAGCCCGTGCCGACGTGTCCGGCGTACCGCAGGCGCCCCCGGTCGTGCACGCCCAGCAGCAGCGAGCCCAGGGTGCCCTCCCGGCGGCCCTGGCCGGGCCGCCAGCCGACGACCACGACCTCCTGGGAGCGGAAGTTCTTGATCTTCTGCCAGGCGTCCGCGCGCCTGCCGGGCTGGTAGCGCGAGTCCAGCCGCTTGGCGATCAGGCCCTCCAGCCGCTCCCGCGCGGTGTAGTCCAGCAGCTCCCGCACCTGCTCGCGGTCGGAGGCCGGCAGGTAGGGCGGCACCTCGACCGGGCCCGCGGCCAGATCCAGGTCCTGCAGCAGGGCGCGGCGCTGGACGTAGGGCAGGTCGAGCAGCGACATGCCGTCCAGCTCCAGCAGGTCGAACACCACGTACCTGACCGGCACGGACCGCAGCAGCCGCCGGTCCGGATGCGGCACGTGCATGCGCCGCTGCAGCCGCTCGAAGGACGGCCTGCCCTCCTCGAACGCGACGATCTCCCCGTCCAGGAGGGTCCGGCCCGGCGGGCCGGAGCGAAGCGAGGGCCGGCCGGGCCGGCCTTCGGGGGCCCGGGGGTCGTCCCCCGGATCGACATGCCCGGCCAGGAGGTCGGCCAGCGCCCCGAGCTCGGGGTAGGTGGAGGTGATCGGCACGCCGCGGCGCGCGAACACGCGCACGCCCTCGGGGCCCACCTCGGCCAGCGCGCGCACGCCGTCCCACTTGAGCTCCAGCGCCCAGTTCTCCGGATCCTCGGGCAGCCCGCCGGAGACGGCCAGCATGGGTTCGATCATGTCCACGGTGCTGTTCGTACCCCGTTGTCTGAATCGAACCCACCCCCGCGGGGTACGGGCCGGATATGCGCAGCATCTGGAAAGGCGCCGTCTCCTTCGGTCTGGTCACCATCCCGGTGAAGCTGTACGCGGCGACCGAGCAGCGCGACGTCGCCTTCCACCAGGTGCACCGGGAGGACGGCGGGCGGATCAGGTACCGGCGCGTCTGCCAGGTCTGCGGGCAGGAGGTGCCGTTCGCCGACCTCGCCAAGGGGTATGAGCTGCCCACCGGCGAGATGGTCGTGCTGACGGACGAGGACCTGGCCGACCTGCCGCTGACCACGTCCCACCGGATCGAGGTGCTGCAGTTCACCCCGATGGAGCAGGTCGATCCGATCTACTTCAACAAGACCTACTACCTGGAACCCGACAGGATGGGCACCAAGCCCTACGTGCTGCTACGGGACGCGCTGGCCGGGTCCGGCCAGGTGGCGGTGGTGAAGGTCGCGCTGCGCTCGCGGGAGGCGCTGGCCACCCTGCGGGTCCGGGAGGGCGTCTTCGTCCTGGAGACCATGCTCTGGCCGGACGAGATCCGCACCGCCGACTTCCCCTTCCTCACCGAGAAGATCGACGTCCGGCCGCAGGAGCTGGCCATGGCGACCTCGCTGATCGAGAGCATGCAGGCCGACTTCCACCCCGACGAGTACAAGGACGTCTACCGCGAGGCGCTCCTGGACGTCATCGAGGCCAAGGCCGAGGGCCGCGAGGTCGTCCAGCCCGCCGCGGCCGAGCAGCCCGCCGCCACCGACCTGCTGGCCGCGCTGCGCGCCAGCGTCGAGGCCGCCAAGAAGAGCCGCGCGGAGGCGGCGCGCCCCGCGGAGAAGGAGAAGAAGGGCGGCAAGGGCAGGTCCCCCCGCCGGTCCGCCTAGAAGCCCAGGCGGCGGGCGATGTCGTCGAGGGAGAGGGCGAAGAGCGGCTCGGGGTCGGCCAGGGCGAACTGCACGTGGCCGAAGACCTCCAGGCTGACCGCGCCCTGCAGCAGGACCCAGCACTGCAGGTAGACCAGGATGCAGCCCAGGGGCAGGGCGATGCCCATGTGGTCGCGGTACTCGGCGAGCTGGGCGCGCAGGCCGGGGGCGATCTCCTCGTCGGCCGGCACGGGGAAGGGCCTCTGGGCCCACAGCTCGGTGAAGAGCGCCATGAAGAACATGCCGAACCGGGCGCCGCACTCGTCGGCGTGGTCGTGGACGTGCGCGCCGTCCTCGCCGGGGGCGCCGGGGGCGCCGGGCGGGGGGAGGGGCGTCCCGAAGATCATGCCGTACTCGCGGGGGTGGTTCAGGGACCAGCGGCGGAAGCCGTGTCCCGCGGCGCGGAACCGCGCCTCGATGCCGTCCCCGGCGACCTCCTCCAGCCGGGCGGCGAGGAAGTCGGTGAGGTCGCCGTACAGGTCGCCGGCCAGGTGCCGCAGCAGTTCGTCGCGGTTGGCGAAGTAGCGGTAGAGCGCGGGCGCCGTCATGCCCATCTCCCGGGCGATCGCCCGCAGGGTGACGGCCTCGATGCCGTCCTCGACCAGCAGCCTCCGGGCGGTCCGGCTGATCTCCGCGATGGTCGCGGCCCGCTGCCGTTCCCGCCTTGCCCCGCTCACTCGTGCTCCTCCTGATGTGACCTGTCTCGCATTGACGGTACCGCCCCGTCGCGGGAACGTTAACACCGTACGTTAAGTAAACGGCATTAACCAAAGTTATCCACAGTCACGAAGGGATCGAGGATGTTCGAGACCTGGGGGCGGCTCGTCCACCGACGACGCAAGCTCATCCTCTGGCTCTCCCTGGCCGCCGTCGTGTTCTTCGGCGCCTGGGGGACGGGGGTGTTCGGCGCGCTCACCACGGCGGGCGGCTTCGACACCCCCGGCAGCGACAGCCATCAGGCGGCCCAGCGGATCGAGGACGGCTTCGGCCGCTCCGAGCCCGACGTCGTCGTCCTGTACTCCGGGAACGCCGACGACCCCGCCGTCAAAGAGGCGGTGACCTCGTCCCTGGCCGCGCTGCCCGAGGACGTGGTCGTCAGCTCCGCCACCTACTGGTCCACCGGCTCTCCGCAGTTCGTGAGCCGAGACCGGACGGCCACCTACGCGGTCCTCAACCTGGCGGGGGAGACCCCGCAGGACCGCACCGACGCCTTCGCCGAACTCGAACCGCTGCTGCGCGGCGTCGAGGGCCTCGAGGCGCGGCTCGGCGGGAACATCGTCACCGAGGACGCCATCAACTCCCAGGTCTCCTCCGACATCGCCTTCGCCGAGACGATCTCCCTGCCGGTCCTGCTGGTCCTGCTGCTGATCGTCTTCGGCGGGCTGGTCGCGGCCTCCCTGCCGCTGGTCATCGGCGGCGTGGCCATCCTCGGCTCCTTCACCGCCCTGCACGTCCTGTCGTACTTCACCGAGATCTCCACCTTCTCCATCAGCATCACCACCTTCCTCGGCATGGGCCTGGCCATCGACTACGGGCTGTTCATGGTGTGGCGGTTCCGGGAGGAGCTGGAGCGCGCGGACGGCGACGTCGAGACGGCGGTCGTGCGCATGATGGGCACCGCCGGGCGCACCGTCATGGTGTCCGGTGTGACCGTCGCGGTCTCACTGGCCGGGCTGCTCCTGTTCGACCAGATCTTCCTGCGGTCCATGGGCATGGGCGGCGTCGCGACCGTGCTGGTGGCGATGCTCGCGGCCGTGGTGGTGCTCCCCGCGCTGCTGGCCGTCCTGGGGCCGAAGGTGCGCTCGCGCCGGGCCAGGAAAACCGGGCGGGACGGCGGCGGCGACCGCTGGCGGCGCGTCGCCCAGGCCGTCATGCGGCGGCCGGTCGTGGTGAGCCTGGCGATCGTGGCGCTGCTGCTGGTGCTCGGCTCGCCGTTCCTGCGCATCAACTGGGGCGGCGTCGACACCCGGGTGCTGCCCGAGGGCACCGAGAGCCGCGTCGTCGCCGAGGCGCTCGCCGCCGACTTCCCGCGCGGCAACGTCGATCCCATCGAGATCTCCGTGGAGGGCGCGCCCGCCGAGCAGTACCTCGCCTCGCTCCTGCGGATCGAGGGCGTGACCGGCGGGGCGATCGTCGGGAGGTCCGGCGACCTCACCCGCATCCGGCTCACCTACGACGGCGACCCCTACTCCTCCGCGACGCGGGAGCTGGTGCGCGAGGTGCGGGCGGTGCCCGCGCCCGGCGAGACGCACGTCGGCGGCGCCACCGCGGTCCTGGAGGACCAGCTCGACAGCCTCGCCGACAACCTGCTGCCGCTCGTGCTGTTCGTCGGCATCGCCACGTTCGTCCTGCTCTTCCTGGCGTTCGGCTCGGTCGTGCTGCCGATCAAGGCGATCCTGATGAACGTGCTGTCGCTGGCCGCGACGTTCGGGGCGATCGTCTGGATCTTCCAGGACGGCCACTTCGCCGGCCTGCTGGACTTCACCGTCACCGGGGACATCGCGCCCGCCATGCCGATCCTCATGCTCGCCATGTTGTTCGGCATCTCCATGGACTACGAGGTCTTCCTGCTCTCCCGCGTCCGCGAGCAGTACGACCTGACCGGCGACAACACCACCGCGGTCGCGACCGGCCTGCAGCGCACCGGCTCGATCATCACCAGCGCCGCGCTGCTGTTCGTCGTCGTGGTGGGGGCGTTCGCCACCTCCGGCATCACGTTCATGAAGCTCACCGGCGTCGGCATGTTCATCGCCGTCGTGGTGGACGCCACGATCATCCGGGTGCTGCTCGTGCCCGCCACCATGCGGCTGCTGGGCGCCGCCAACTGGTGGGCGCCCGGCCCCCTCAGGCGCCTGTACGCCCGCTACGGCATCCGCGAGGAGGACGAACCCGCCGCGACCCGCGAACCGGCCGCCGTCTGAAGGTCACGCCGCTGCGCGCCTCACCGCTCGTCGCCCGGCAGCAGGCCCTCCCACCGGGCCCTGCGCAGGTCGACGCGGTCCTCCCCGCGCAGCGGCGTCCCCTCCCGCGCGTAGGCGGCCCGCGCCCGCGCCTCGTGACCGGGCAGCATCCGCCCGTCCGCGCGGATCACCCGCCACCACGGCACGCCGCCCCCCTGCAGCGACATCACCCGGCCCACCTGCCGGGGCCCGCCGGCGCCGAGGTACTCGGCGACGTCCCCGTACGTCATGACGCGCCCCGCGGGGATGCGCTCCACCAGCCCCAGCACCAGCTCCACGTACTCCTCGCCGTCCTTCACGCGGCCCATTCTCGCCTCCCGCCGCCCGCCGGGCCATCCGGTCTCCACAGGATGCGCGTTTGCGACCCGCCGTGACAGAGGTGTCGCTTAGGGTTGATCCTCCGGGTGGCGGCGGGGACCGTGCGGCACGGTCCCCGCCGGCGGACGAGCGGTGAGTGGGGGCGGGATGGAAGAAGCGATCATCGAAGGGCGGATCCCGGTCGGCGGGCTCAAACGGGTCATCGGGCGCAGGGTGCTGCTGCTCTTCGTGATCGGCGACATCCTCGGCGCGGGCATCTACGCGCTGGTCGGGCAGGTCGCGGGGAAGGTCGGCGGGGCGATCTGGCTGCCGTTCCTCGTGGCGTTCGTGCTCGCCTCGCTGACCGCGACGGCGTACGCCGAACTGGTCGGCAAGTACCCCAGGGCCGCGGGCGCCGCGCTCTACACCAACCAGGCGTTCGGCATCCCGTTCCTGACGTTCATGGTGGCGTTCACGGTGATGATGAGCGGCGTCACCTCGGCGAGCGCGGCCGCGCGGGCGTTCGGCGGGCGCTACCTGGCGGAGTTCGTCACGCTGCCGACGATCGTGGGCGCGCTGGGCTTCCTGGCGATCGTGACGCTGGTGAACTTCGCGGGCATCTCCGAGTCGGTGCGGGTGAACGTGGTGCTCACCGTGATCGAGGCCTTCGGGCTGCTGGTGATCGTCGCGATCGGGATCTGGGCGCTGCTGCAGGGCGACGGCGACCCCGGGCGGGCACTGGAGTTCGACGGCGCCGACGGGGCGGTCCTGGGCGTGCTGGGCGGGACGGCGCTCGCCTTCTACGCGCTGATCGGCTTCGAGGACTCAGTGAACCTCGCCGAGGAGGCCAAGGACCCGCAGCGCGACTTCCCGCGCGCGCTGTTCGGCGGGCTCGCCGTCGCCGTGCTCATCTACATGGCGGTGGCCTTCACCGCCACGATGCTGGTCGACACCCGCACCCTGGAGACCTCCACCGGGCCGCTGCTGGAGGTGGTGAAGGTCGCGGGGCTGTCCTTCCCGCCGAAGCTGTTCGCGCTGATCGCGCTGCTGGCCGTCGGCAACACCGCCCTCATCAACATGATCATGGCCTCCCGGCTGGTGTACGGCATGGCCCAGGAGGGCATCGTCCCCGCCGTCTTCGGCATGGTGCACGCCCGCCGCGCCACCCCCTGGCCGGCCATCCTGTTCACCGTCGCCATCGCGGTGGTGCTGGTGAGCACCGGCGACATCGGCGGCCTCGCCGACACCACGGTCCTGCTCCTCCTGCTGGTCTTCGCCCTGGTGAACGTCTGCGTGCTCGTCCTGCGCCGCGACCGCGTCGAGCACGACCACTTCCACGCCCCCGCCTGGATGCCCGCCGTGGGCGCCGTCGTCTGCCTGGTCCTGGCCTCCCCCCTGACCGGCCGCGAGGCCGAGGTCTACCTCCGCGCCGCCGTCCTCGTGGCCATCGGCGTCCTCCTCTGGCTCGTCAACCACCTCGTGGCCCGCCGCCGCTCGAAGGGCGGAGCGTGAGACATCGAACGTGAGACGCCGATGAGACGCGGGGCGTGAGACGCCGAGCTGAGACGCCGATGAGACGTGGGGCGTGAGACGCAGGCCGTGAGGCGTAGGCCGTGAGTCGCGGAGCGTGAGACGCCGCCTGGCCGGAAGGCCGCCTGGCCGGAAGGCGGGAAAGGCTCCTCGTCCTGGGGCGCATGAAACGGCTCCGGGCCGGAAAAGCGGACAGGTGACCGCTTGAAACCGTGCTCAGGGGGACGCCGTGCAGTTCGAGGAACTGGTCGAGAACGCGGGCAAGGCGGTCGACTTGGCCGGCGTGCTGGTCATCGTGGTCGGCGGCGTGCTGACGACGACGCTGTTCCTCCGCCGCTCGCTGCGCCGCGCGGACCTCTCCGCCTCCTACCGCTCCTACCGCCAGGGCCTGGGCCGCGCGATCCTGCTGGGCCTGGAGTTCCTGGTCGCCGGCGACATCATCCGCACCGTCGCGGTCTCCCCGACCTTCACCAGCGTCGGCGTCCTCGCCGCCATCGTCCTCGTCCGCACCTTCCTCAGCTTCTCCCTCACCCTCGAGCTGGAAGGCCACTGGCCCTGGCGGGCCCGCCCCCGCGGCCCGGCCCCCGTGAACGCCCCGCTCGGCGCGAAGGCCGAGCCGGAGTAGCCGCGGCGCCCTCGTCCCTCTCCGCCGCAGGCGCTCTCCTTCCCACGTTCTGGAAAGTACTTGACGTTCCGGAAAGTGGAAAGTACTTTCCTTAGCGGAAAGTGTCTGCGAAGGGATGAGGATGACCGAGTACGACCCGGCCGAGGCGCTCGCGGAGATCGAGCGGACGCAGCAGAAGGCGTACGGCGAGCAGTACCTGCCGCTGTGGTACGTGCCGGGCTGCGTGGCTCTGGTGACCTTCCTCAGGATCAGCATGGACTTCGAGAACTCCCTGCTGAGCGCGCTGTGCGCACTGGCGGTCGCCGCCGGTTTCGGCGCGCTGGTGGCCCTGATGCTCCAGCGGAGCCGGGTGCGGTGGACGCTGCGGACCTGGAGCCCTCCCGCCCTGCTCGTCTTCGCGGCCTGGGCGCTGCTCGGAGCGGCGGCGGCCTACGGCGTCCACACCCTCGCGGACGGCCTGGACGAGCCCTGGCGCAAGGCGCTCGCAGGCGGCGCCGCCATGCTCCTCCTGGGCGCCACCACCCGCCCCATGGAGCACCTCGTCCTGCGCTACAGCAAGGGCAGGCTCGCGAAGTGAACCTCGACCCCGTGATCCACGCGCCCGTCCGCCTGCAGATCATGTCCCTCCTGGCCGCCACGGTCGAAGCGGAGTTCGCCTTCGTCCGCGACAGCCTGGAGATCAGCGACTCGGTCCTGTCCAAGCACGCCTCCGCCCTGGAGGCCGCCGGCTACGTCGAGATCCGCAAGGGCCACGTGGGCAAACGCCCCCGCACCTGGCTGAAGCTCACCGACCCCGGCCGCAAGGCCTTCAAGTCCTACGTCGAGACCCTCCAGCAGATCGTCCGCCAGCCCCTCACCTGATCCGGAGGGCGGAGTGGAATCGCGCGGGAACGCGCGAAGGCCCCGGAACCCATGGGTTCCGGGGCCTTCGCGTCGAACCGGGCCGGCCGTCAGTAGGTGGGCTGGCTGGGGTCGATCTGGCGGATCCAGGCGAGGATGCCGCCGCCGACGTGGACGGCGTCGGCGAAGCCGGCGTTCTTCACGACGGCCAGGGCCTCGGCGGAGCGGACGCCGGACTTGCAGTGCAGGACGATCTTCTTGTCCTGGGGGAGCCCGGCGAGGGCGTTGCCGTTGAGGAACTCGCCCTTGGGGATGAGCGTGGCGCCCGGGATGGAGACGATCTCGTACTCGTTGGGCTCGCGGACGTCGATGAGGAAGATGTCCTCGCCGCCGTCCTGCATCGCCTTGAGCTCGGTGACCGTGATGGTGGAGTCCTGGGCGGCCTCGGAGGCCTCCTCGGACACCGCGCCGCAGAAGGCCTCGTAGTCCTCCATCAGCTCGGTGATCGTCGGGTTCTTGCCGCACAGCGGGCACTCGGGGTCCTTGCGGACCTTGACCTGGCGGTAGGTCATCTCCAGTGCGTCGTAGATCATCAGGCGGCCGACCAGCGGGTCGCCGATGCCCGCGAGGAGCTTGATGGCCTCGGTGGTCTGGATGGAGCCGATGGACGCGCACAGCACGCCCAGGACGCCGCCCTCGGCGCAGGAGGGGACCATGCCGGGGGGCGGGGGCTCGGGGTAGAGGCAGCGGTAGCAGGGGCCGTGCTCGGCCCAGAACACGCTGGCCTGGCCGTCGAAGCGGTAGATCGAGCCCCACACGTACGGCTTGCCCAGCAGCACGGCCGCGTCGTTGACCATGTAGCGGGTGGCGAAGTTGTCGGTGCCGTCGAGGATCAGGTCGTACTGGGAGAAGATCTCCAGCACGTTGTCCCGGTCGAGCGCGGTGTTGTGCACCTTGACGTCGATCAGCGGGTTGACCTCGCGGACCGTCGCCGCCGCCGACTCGGCCTTGGCCACGCCCAGGGAGGACTGGCGGTGGATGATCTGGCGCTGCAGGTTGGACTCGTCGACGATGTCGAAGTCGATGATGCCCAGCGTGCCGACCCCGGCCGCGGCCAGGTAGAGCAGGGCGGGGGAGCCGAGGCCGCCCGCGCCGACGCAGAGCACCTTGGCGTTCTTCAGTCGCTTCTGCCCGGTCATCCCGACGTCGGGGATGATGAGGTGCCGCGAGTAGCGGTTGACCTCGTCACGGGTCAGCTCGGCCGCGGGCTCTACCAGCGGTGGCAGTGACACGGTTCACTCCTGGTCAATGGGGCGCTTTACGTCTGGGCACAACCACGACGGAGGCCCGGACATTCCCCCAATGTACCGGCGGCCGCTCGACCGCGGCGAAGCGAGGATCGGCTGTCGCGTTCCGGGGGTCCGGGGGTCGCCCCCGGGCCGGCGCTCTCAGGCGTCGCGGCCGAGGAGGGCGGCGCCCAGGAGGCCGGCGCGGTCGCCGAGCTCGGCGCGGACGATGCGGACGGGGCGGTGGTAGGTGGCACGTTCCGTCACGGCGGCGCGCAGGGGCGCCAGGAGGGTCTCGCCGCTCTGGGCGAGGCCGCCGCCGATGACGATCTGGGTGGGGGCGCAGATCGTCATGTAGGTCAGCAGCGCGGTGGTCAGGGCGTCGACGGCCTCCTGCCAGACCTGGCGGGCCAGGGGCTCGCCGGCCTCGACGCGCTCGGCGACGTCGCGGGCGGTGGCCGGCCCGCCGGACCGTTCGGAGTAGCGGCGGCCGACGGCGGAGGCGGAGGCGACGGTCTCCAGGCAGCCGCGGGAACCGCAGCCGCAGGGGTGGCCGTCGGACTCCAGGGGCATGTGGCCGATCTCGCCGCCGTAGCCGCCGCCGCTGAACGGCCGCCCGTCCATGATCATGGCGCCGGCGATCCCGGTGCCCAGCGCCAGGAAGAGCAGGTCGCGCTCGCCGCGTCCGGCGCCCAGCACCGACTCGGCCAGGCCGCCGGCCCGCACGTCGTGGCCGATCGCCACGGGCAGCTCGGTGTGCTGGGCCAGGTGGCGGCGCAGCGGGAAGTCGCGCCAGCCGATGTTGGCCGAGGAGCGCACCACGCCGGTGCCCTCGTCGATGATCCCGGGGATGACGACGCCCGCCCCGGACGGCCGCAGGCCGCGCTCGCGGGCGCCGTCGACGAGCTGGCGGACCACGCCGACGAGCCGCTCGGTCACCGCGGCGGGACCGTCCTCGCGGCCGGTGTCGTAGAGCCGCTCGGTGATCACCCGGGCGCCCTCGCCGACCAGCCCGGCCTTCATCCGGGTACCGCCCACGTCGAGAGCGACCACACAGGACCCGGCCATGGGGGTTCCTCCTTGCGGGGGTGGGAGAGAAGGCGCCTGTCCTGCGAATGATGCCTTGTCCGGTCAGACGGACGGTAATCGAGACCACGAAAGACCTCGAAAGTGGGATTATGCGGGCAACACGGGAGGAGAACGGGAGTGAGCGAAGCTGTCGTGCTCGGCGGGCGTTACCAGCTCGAGGGGCAGATCGGCAAGGGGGGCATGGGCCAGGTCTACCTGGCCGTCGACACCCGGCTGGAGCGCAAGGTCGCGGTGAAGGTGCTGCCGCAGGCACCCGAGCAGGATCCCGAGGGGGTCACCCGCTTCCTGCGCGAGGCGCGGCTGGCGGCCACCCTGCAGCACCCGGGCATCACGGTCGTCCACGACATCGACGTGGACAACAACGTCCTGTACCTGGTGATGGAGCTGCTCAACGGGCGCGACCTGCACAAGCTCCTGGAGGAGCGGCCCGGGGGGCTGCCGCTCGGCCAGGCCGTGGACCTGGCGGTCCAGATCACCGACGCGCTGGGCGCCGCCCACGACCAGGGCATCGTGCACCGCGACCTCAAGCCCGCGAACGTCATGGTCGTGGAGGGCGGCCGCGCCAAGCTGTGCGACTTCGGCATCGCCAAGCACCTGTCGTCGGCGACCGGCCTGACGGGCAGCGGCGTGCTGGGCACCCCCGTCTACATGGCGCCCGAGCAGTTCCTCGGCAAGGGCATCGACGCGCGCACCGACATCTACCTGCTCGGCGGCATGTTCCACGAGATGTTCTCCGGCCAGCCGCCGTTCCCGATCGACGAGGGGCTGGAGGCGCTCGTCCAGGGCCACCTCAAGTACCCGCCGAAGGGACCGAGGGCGCACAACGGGGCGCTCCCCCCGGAGCTCGACCGGCTCGTCCTCGACATGCTCGCCAAGGACCCCGCGCAGCGCCCCGCGACCGCCGCCGAGGTGATCCGCCGGCTGAAGGCCGTCGACGTCTCCGGCGCGCCCGCCCAGGCCGAGCGCCGCGCCCCCGCCGTCTCGGTGGAGGGCGCGCAGGCGGCTCTGGGCGGCTCGCTCCCGCCCGCGCCCGCGCCCTCGGCGGCCTCGCCCGCCGAGGAGTACGAGCAGCTCAACAAGCGCGCCGCCCGCTACTGCCACGAGGGGCGTTTCGCCGACGCGGTGACCGCCGCCGAGCAGGCGTCGCAGGGCCGCGCCGTGCTGCTGGGCCCCGAGCACCCCGACACGCTCAGCAGCCGCAACATCCTGGCCTCCGCGCTGTACCTGGCGGGCCGCGCGCAGGAGGCCGAGGGCGTCGCGCGCACGGTCGCGCAGGGCAGGGCCCGCGTGTTCGGCCAGGAGAACCCCAAGACGCTGCGCAGCTGGCTGCTGCTCGCCAAAATCCTCTACACGCTCGGCCGCGCCTCCGAGGCGCTGCCCGTCGCGCAGGGCGTCGCCCGCGACCGCAGCCGCATCCTCGGTCCCGAGAACACCGAGACGCAGGAGGCGCGCAACACCGAAGGCTGGGCGCTGCACGCGCTCGGCCGCCACCCCGAGGCGCTCAACGTCGCGTACGAGACGGCGACGGCCCGCGGAAGACTCCTCGGCAACGAGCACCCCGACACGCTGGAGACGCGCCTCCTTCTCGGCCTCACCAACCAGGCCGTCGGCCAGTTCCCCCGCGCCCACGCCATCGCCACGGCACTGAAACTCGACTGCACCAAGGTGCTCGGCGCCGGACACCCCCTGACGACCCGCGCGGAGACGCTGTGCCAGGCGCTCAACGCCCCCGCCCCCGCCCCGCACGTGCCGCATCCCATGGCGATGCCCCACCCGATGGCGGCACCGTCCTGGCCCGCCCAACCGGCACCTCCGCCCGTCCCGTACTACCGGTGACCTGACGGAACACGACCGTCACCGCGGTGGTGACACAGCGAAGTTCGTGATGCCACCGCGTAGAAGCACACGCGCTTTCTCGTCTCAATGGCCGGAGGAGCGCTGATCTTCCGCTTGAATCTCAAGAATGGTCAGTGCTCCCTATCGTCTCGTGCGCCGCAGCGGTGCGGTGGGCGTCGTGGAGCCTCCGGCTCTGGACGAGCATCAGCGGCGGGTGGTGGAGCACGCGAGCGGTCCGCTGCTCGTGCTCGCGGGGCCGGGGACGGGGAAGACGACGACGATCGTCGAGGCGGTCGTCGACAGGATCGCCCGCAGGGGGACGGACGCCGAGCGGATTCTCGTGCTGACGTTCAGCCGCAAGGCGTCCGAGGAGCTGCGGCACCGCATCACCGGACGGCTGGGGGTGACGACGAAGTCGCCGTTGGCGATGACGTTCCACTCGTATGCGTGGGCGTTGCTGCGGCGCCAGGCCGTGTTGGAGGAGCTGGAGCCGCCCCGGCTGCTGACGGGTCCCGAGCAGTTGCTGGAAGTGCGGCGCATGCTCGCGGGTGAACTCGACGACGGAATCGCGCACTGGCCGGAGCGGTTGCGTCCGGCGTTGAACACCAAGGGCTTCGCCGAGGAGCTTCGCGACTTCACTCTGCGCGCGGCCGAACGCGGGATCGACGCGCAGCGGCTTTACGAGCTGGGGCGTCTCAACGGACGTGACGACTGGGTGGCCGTCGCGCACTTCATGCACCGCTACGAGCAGCGCTTCGCCCTCGATCCGGTGGCCTCCTACGACTACGCGGAAATCATCCGCGAGGCCACGGGGCTCCTCGCACAGGACGAGGACGTGCGCCAGCGGGAGCGCGGCGCCTACGACGTGGTGTTCGTCGACGAGTACCAGGACACCGACCCCGCGCAGGAGAGCCTGCTGCAACAGCTCGCCGGAGGCGGGAGCGACCTCGTCGCGGTGGGCGACCCCGACCAGTCCATCTACGGCTTCCGCGGCGCGGACGTACGGGCGATCATGGAGTTCCCCACCCGCTTCCCGCGCCTGGACGGAGCACCCGCGCCGACCGTCTCCCTCCAGGTGTGCCGCCGGATGAGCCCGGTGCTGCTGGAGGCCTCCCGGCGCGTCGCGCGACGTCTTCCGGGTCCCGCGGAGCATCGCGCGCTCGTCACGCCGGACGAAGGCCCGCGCGAGACCATGGAAGAGGAGACCGACAAGTCCTCGCCCGAGGTGCGCGTCGTCGTCGCGGACACCGCGAGCCAGGAAGCGGCGCTCGTCGCCGACGAGCTCCGCCGCGCGCACCTGCTGGAAGGCGTGCCGTGGTCGCGCTGCGCGGTGCTGATCCGCTCCATCAACCAGGTTCCGGCCCTGCGGCGCGCGCTCATGCACGCCGGTGTGCCCGTCACGGTCTTCGGCGAGGACGTGCCGCTGTACGCGGAGCCCGCCGTGCGGCCGCTGATGATGATTCTCCTCGCCGCGCTCAAGCCCGGTTACCTCGATGAGGTCGTCGCGGAAGAGCTGCTGACCGGCCCGCTCGGCGGCGCGGACGCGCTCGGCATGCGCCGCCTCCGCCGCGCGCTGCGCGACCTGGAGGAGATGGCGCAGGGCACGCGCACCGGCAACGAGGTACTCGTGGCGGCGCTCAACGACTCCCGTGAGCTGCTGTTCGTCCACGAGAAGGTGAAGGCGCCCGCCGAACGGGTCGCCGCGCTCATCCGCACGGCCAAGGAGACCGAGGGGACGGCCGAGGACGTCCTGTGGGCGGTGTGGGAGCAGTCCGGCCTCGCCGACCGCTGGCTCGCCGACAGCCGCCGAGGCGGTGCGCGCGGGGCCGCCGCCGACCGCGACCTGGACGCCGTCGTCTCGCTGTTCGACCGCGCCGCCCGGTTCGTGGACCGGCTTCCCAAGGCCGGTCCCGTCCTGTTCGCCGAGGACCTCGCCGCCCAGGAGATCGCCGGGGACTCCCTGGCCGAGCACGCCCCCGAGGGCGAGACGGTCCGGCTGCTGACCGCCCACCGCGCCAA
Source organism: Actinocorallia libanotica (assembly GCF_039525175.1). Taxonomy (NCBI): domain Bacteria; kingdom Bacillati; phylum Actinomycetota; class Actinomycetes; order Streptosporangiales; family Thermomonosporaceae; genus Actinocorallia; species Actinocorallia libanotica. Next base: position 217,451 of record NZ_BAAAHH010000007.1, on the reverse strand, counting down.
GGGCCTGGAGTGGGACGTGGTGGTCGTGACGGGCGTCCAGGAGGGCCTGTGGCCCGACCTGCGGCTGCGCGGCACCCTGCTGGGCGTCGACGAGCTCCTGGAGGGCTCCGACATCCTCGACCCCGTCTCGGGCGCGACCATCGCGGCCCGGATGATGGCCGAGGAGCGCCGCCTCTTCTACGTCGCCGTGACGCGCGCCCGCCGAAGGCTGGTCGTCACGGCCGTCGGGGGAGAGGACACCGAGGACCGCCCGTCCCGCTTCCTCAACGAGCTGCTGCCCGGCGCGCTCGAGGAGGCGCAGCTGGACGAGAAGAAGCGCTGGCTGTCCATGCCCGCGCTCGTGGCCGACCTGCGCTCCTCCATCACGGACCCGGGCCGTCCCGAGGCGCTGCGCCGCGCGGCCGCCGCGCACCTGGCCCGCCTGGCGCGCGCCGGGGTGCGCGGCGCGCGCCCGGAGAACTGGTACGCCATCACCGCGCTGTCCACCGAGAACGCGCCCTTCGGAGAGGACGAGCAGGTCGTCATCTCCCCGTCGCAGGTCGAGACGTTCACCACCTGCGGGCTGCGCTGGCTGCTCACCTCCGCCGTCGGCGCGCGGGAGGGGGGTCCCGGCGAGTACAGCGTCATGGGCAAGGTGATCCACGCCGTCGCCGAGCTCGCGGGCTCCGTACCGGAGGTCACCGAGAGGCATCTGGCCGGCCGCCTCGACGAGATCTGGTCGGAGCTGGACTTCCGCAGCGCCTGGTACAGCGAGAAGCAGCGCACGCAGGCCGGGAGGATGGTCGAGAAGTTCCTCGACTGGCACCGGGAGAACCCCAACGAGATCGTCGCGTTGGAGGAGTCGTTCAAGGTGGACCTGGGCCGGGTCGTCATCCGCGGGCGGATCGACCGGGCGGAGCGCGACGCGCACGGGCGCGGCGTCATCATCGACATCAAGACCGGCGGCACGCCCGTCCCGCCCGACGAGCTGGCGCGCAATCCCCAGCTCGGCGTCTACCAGTACGCGGTGATGCTCGGCGCCTTCGCCCGCCACGGGCTGCTGGAGCCCGGCGGCGCCAAGCTCGTGCAGGTCGGCAAGGCGGCCTTCGCGCGCCGCGCCCGCGAGCAGGCGCAGGGCCCGCCTTCGGAGGACACCGATCCGATGTGGCCCAAGAAGCTCGTGGAGATCGTGGCCGAGGGCATGGCCTCTCCGGTGTTCGAGGCCAAGGCGGGGGACGACTGTCGTACGTGCCCGGTACAGTCCAGCTGCCCGGTGCATGAGAACGGCGGTGAGGTGGGCCGGTGATCTCTCCGGCAGAGCTGGCCCGGCGCCTTGACCTGCCCGAGCCGACGCCGGAGCAGGCGGTGGTCATCCAGGCGCCGCCGGGGCCCATGGCGGTGGTGGCGGGCGCGGGCTCGGGCAAGTCCGAGACGATGGCCGCGCGCGTGGTGTGGCTGGTCGCCAACCGCCTCGTGCGTCCCGAACGGGTGCTCGGCCTGACGTTCACCCGCAAGGCCGCCGCCGAGCTGGCCTCCCGTGTGCGCAGGCGCCTGGACGGGCTGCGCGAGCACCCCGACCTCATCGAGCCGGAGCTGCTCGACGGCGAGCCGACCGTCTCCACCTACCACTCCTACGCCGCGCGCCTGTTCGGCGACCACGCCCTGCGCGAGGGGCTGGAGCCGACGATGCGGCTCATCTCCCCGGCGGTCGCCTGGCAGATGGCCACGCGCGCCGTGGACTCCTACGACGGCCCGATGGATGAGATCGACTGGTCCCCGGACACCGTCACGCGGGCCGTCATCGACCTTTCCGGCGACCTGGCCGAGCATCTGCGCACCCCGGACGATGTGCGGCGCGTCGGAAGGTGGCTGGACGGGCAGTTCGCGCTGCTGGACAAGCCGATCGCCAAGCAGCGCGACATCCTGGCCAAGCAGGCCGTACGCGAGCAGATGCTGCCCCTCATCGAGGCGTACGCGCGGGCGAAGGCGCGTCGCGAGGTCGTCGACCACGGCGACCAGATGTCGCTGGCGGCCCGCATCGCCTCCCGCCATCCCGAGGTCGCCGCGATCGAACGGTCGCGTTACGCGGTCGTGCTGCTGGACGAATACCAGGACACCAGCCACGCGCAGCTCGTCCTGCTGAAGTCGCTGTTCGGCGACGGTCACCCCGTGACGGCGGTGGGCGACCCGTGCCAGTCCATCTACGGGTGGCGTGGAGCGTCGGCGGGCAACCTTCTGGGTTTCCCGGAGGACTTCCCGCTCGCGGACGGTCCTTCGCCGATGCGCGAGCTGACCCGCAGCTTCCGCAACGGCGAACGCATCCTGGATTCCGCCGCCCGCGTCCAGACGGAACTGCGCGCCGAGATGCGCAAGGTCTCTCCGCTGCGCCCCGCCGAGTCCAAGGAGGGCCGCGGCCGGGTGGAATGCGCGCTGTTCGCGACCATCGAGGACGAGGCCGAACGCATCGCCGAACGCGTGAAGGCGGTGATGCGAAGCGAACGCGCCCCCGACGGAGGCGAGTGGGAGGACGGAGCGCTCAAGTACTCCGACATCGCGGTCCTCGTTCGGAAGCGTTCGCAGATCCCCCTGCTCCGCCAGCGGCTCGAAGAGCACGACATCCCCGTGGAGGTCGTCGGGCTGGGCGGCCTGCTGACCGTCCCGGAGGTCCAGGACGTCGTGGCCACCCTGCGCGTCATGCACGACCCGACGGCCGGCGCGTCCCTGGCGCGGCTGCTCACCGGTCCGCGCTGGCGGCTCGGCCCGCGCGACCTCGTCGCCCTCGGCAGGCGCGCCCGGGAACTGGCGAGCGAGGCCCGCCGCGACATCACCCGCGAGGAGCCCGCGGAGCCCGCTCCCGAGCCCGAGGCCGCCGCCGACGACCCGCTGGGCCGCCTCGTCCGGGAGCTGAACGAGGAGCAGGGCAGTCTCGTGGACGCCCTGGACGACCTCGGCGCGGCCGACGCCTACTCCGAGGAGGGCCTGCGCCGCCTGACGCGGCTGCGGGACGAGCTGCGCCAGCTGCGCCGCCAGGCCCAGCTCCCGCTGCCCGACCTGGTCGCCGAGGTCGAACGGGTGCTCGGCCTGGACATCGAGGTCGCCGCCCGCACCGGCCTCGACCCGGTGACCGCCCGCGCCGACCTCGACGCGTTCATCGACGCCGCCATGGCCTTCGCCGGCGACCACGACGAGCCCACGCTGGGCGCGTTCCTGGCCTATCTGGCCGCCGCCGAGTCCGAGGAGTTCGGCCTCACGGCGGGCCGGGTCGGCGAGAGCGACAGCGTGAAGCTGCTGACCGTCCACGCCTCCAAGGGCCTGGAGTGGCAGGTCGTCGTGGTGCCGGGCCTGTCGTACACCCCGCAGAAGGACGGCAGGCCCGGCACCGGGTCGGTCTTCCCGTCGCGTCCGGCGGGCTCGGGCACCCGCTGGACGGCCAACCCGCGCATGATCCCGTTCCCGCTGCGCGGCGACCGCCGCGACCTCCCGGAGCTCACCGGCCTGTCCAAGGACGAGCTCGCCGCGTTCGAGCAGGCGTGCTCGGACCGCGACGTGCGCGAGGAGAGGCGCCTGGCGTACGTGGCCGTCACGCGCGCCAGCCACCTGCTCGTCGCGACGGGATACCGCTGGGGCGCGGCGTCCAAACCGCTCGTCGCCTCGCCCTTCCTGGCGGAGATCCGCGAGAGCGCGGACACCGTCCTGTGCTGGGCGGACCCGCCGGAGGAGCACGAGCAGAACCCGCTGCTCGCCGAGCCGAAGACCGGCACGTGGCCGCTGCCCCCGCTGGGCGAGGGCCCTCTCGTGGAGGGCGCCCGGCTCGTCCACGACGCCGTCGTCGGCCGCCTCGTGCCCTGGACGCCCACCGGGGACCTCACCGGCGACGAACGCGGCAGGCTCGTCGCGTGGGCGCGCGACGTGGAACTGCTGCTGGCCGAACGCGACAAGGGGCGCGGCGGGGACGGCCTGACGGTGGAGCTGCCGGACAAGCTGACCGTCACGTCCCTGGTGGCGCTGGCGCGCGATCCGGCGGAGCTGGCCGCGCAGATCCGCCGCCCCATGCCGCGCCCGCCCGCGCCCTTCGCGCGGCGCGGCACGTCCTTCCACCGCTGGCTGGAGTCGCGCTGGGGCCAGCAGCGGCTCCTGGACCCCGAGGACCTGCTGGGCGCCGCCGACGACGAACTGGAGGACGACGGCTACATCTCCCGGCTCCAGGAGCGCTTCGAGGCGTCCGAGTGGGCCTCCCGCGAGCCGATCGAGGTGGAGGTGCCGTTCGAGACCATCATCGGCGACCGCCTGGTACGCGGCCGCATGGACGCGGTCTTCCGCGACGGAGACGGCTACGAGGTCGTCGACTGGAAGACGGGCCACCCGCCTTCGCCCGACGAAGAACGCCAGGTGGCCGTCCAGCTCGCCGCGTACCGGGTCGCGTGGGCCGCTCTTGCGGACGTTCCCCTGGAACGCGTCAGCGCCGCCTTCCACTACGTCAGGGCGGCCCGCACGATCCGCCCCGCGGACCTCCTGGACGCCGAAGGCCTCGCCGCGCTGTTCGCGGCCGTCCCGCTGGCCGGTAGCTGACCGGCTCCGGGGGTAGGTATGCAGGTGATACTGCTCACCAAGGGATGGTCACGGGGCGTCATACAGGGCATGCTCCAGTGAACGACCATTCACCGGGAGGCTGCGTGACAGTGACGAATGAGGAGACGTACCAGGCCGCGGTCCGGCACTTCTTCCGTTTCGCGGAGCCTGAGCTGGACCTGGACGACATCTGCCTGGAAGTCCACGCCGGCACGGGTGAGGTCTCACGCGCCCTGGCGCACCGCGTCCGCCAGGTGACGGCCGTCGATTCTTCGTTCGACGCGCTCACCGAGGGTAAGCGCCTGGCCGACCGGGAACCGCAGACCAACATCATCTTCCAGTGCGGTGAGGCCTCCGACCTGCCGCACCTGAACCGGACGTTCACGCTGGTGCTGTGCCACGACGCGCTGGGCACCGATCCGGACCCCGAGGCGGTCGTCCGGGAGCTGGTGCGGGTGAGCCGTCCCGGCGCGGCGATCATCCTGGCCGACGCCAAGCTGGGCGTGGCGGAGCTGCGGGACCTGCTCACCGGTGCCGGCGCCGAGGTCAGGCGCACCGACACCGCCGAGGACCACGCCTACGTGGAGGCGTTCGCGCCCTGAATCCACCCGGTATGCCGGGTGTGGTTCGAACGTGTGGTTGAAGTGCGGGGGGAGCAGCGGCTAGTCTCTCGAACGTGGGTTCTACCGCTGACTCCCCCGCCGCGCTGGCGATGCGCATCGGCGTCGTCGCCGCCGAGACGGCGCTGAGCACCCTGCTGCACAACGTCGACTTCGAGGCCGCCGCCGAGGAGGACTACGACCTCCGCGGCTTCATCGCCCCCGCCGACTGGCCGGTCTTCTCCCTGGTCCTGGACACCCTGGCCGCCCCCCGCCCCGGCGACGAGCGCCCCCTGGCCGAGCGCCGCTCCCAGGCCCTCCTCGACCTGGCCCGCCTCTGCCGCGCCGCCCGCGACTCCTCCCTCGACGCCGTCGCCTGACCCGCCGCCGAGTCCCGGGCGGGAGGCGAACCCGGACGCCCTGCGCGGCGTCGGATCCGAGGGTGCTCACGGAGGAGGTTCTGCGTGCTGGACGATGGACGGCTGCTGCTGGAGGAGTGCCGGCGTGCCCGGGCCGCGGCGACCGAGGGCGTCGACGTCGAGGCGCTGCGTGCCGAGGCCGGGCGCATGGCGGGAATCCTGGTGGATCCGGCGCATTGAAGCGCCGCCCGGTTCGCCGCGCTCCGTCTGGAGCACGTCAGGCGTTTCCTGGACGGTCTCGAAAGCTGCACCGCCGAGCTGGAGGCGCTGGATGAGCTGCTGGGACTGGCCGGTGACGACGAGGAGCTGAAGGCGGAGTGCCGCGCCGCGCTGGAGGCGCTCTCCGCCGGGCTCGGCGGCCTTCGGGAGCGGTCTCCTCTCGATCACGCCGAGCGGGAGGCCATCGTGACCGTCGAGGCGGAGCCGGACGAGGACGGGAGCTGCGTGCACGCGTTGTGGCGGACGTACGTCGCCCGGGCCGAGCGGGAGAAGCGGCGGGTGTGGACGTACCGCAGGAGGGAGAGCGGATGCGACCTGCGGGCGGTGACGATGCGGGTCGGCGGTCCCGGCGCCTTCGGGCTGCTCGCCGGTGAGCGGGGCGTGCGGCGGCTCGAGCGGGGGTCCGGCGCGCGGGTGGAGGTGCTCCCCGCGGCGGTGTCCTATGACTTCCTGAGGGTGCCGGACGAGGAGGTGCGGATCGATCTGCTGTGCCAGACGTGGGGGTGCGGAGTGCCCCACCCGGAGTGGAACAGCGCCGTGCGGCTCACCCACCTGCCCACGGGCACCGGCGCGTTCTGCGAGGGGCAGGGGACGACCCGGCGCAATCTGGCGGGCGCGACGACCGTGCTGCGCGCCCGCCTGCTGCGGCTCCGTGCGGGCTAGACGGCGGCCAGGGGCTTGGGCGGGGTGCCGCGGCGGATCTGGTCGCGGGGGACGCCGGCGCGGACGGCGCGCTCCAGGCGCTCCAGGTTGCGCACGGGGGCGCGCAGCTCGAAGGAGCGGCCGCCTTCCAGCTGGAGGATGAGGCGCTTTCCGGGGGTGAGGTAGGCCAGTTCGACCTCCGGCCAGGAGACCGCTTCGAGGCCGTCGTCCCCGGCGTGCACGAAGCCGCCGGAGAACAGGGCGACCGACGGCTCGGCGAGCTTGCGCAGCTCGGCGAAGCGCAGGCCGGCCACGGCCAGCAGGGCCAGGACCAGCAGCGCCCAGGCGGCGGCCAGGCCGGGGTGCAGGGTCGGGGCGAAGGCGGCGGCGGTGCCCGCGGCGAGCACGCCGAGCAGGCAGATGCCGATGAGCAGCTTCAGGGTGCGCTGCCGGGGGTCGGGCTCGTCGGGGACCGGTGCGCCCAGTCCGGCTCCGGCCTCCAGCACGTCCTGGCCGAACTCCCCCTCCTCTTCGGCGGGGGCGTCCTGCGTCACGGTGTCCTCGGGGGCGGTCTCCTCCGTCGTCATGCCCTCTGATGTACCGCACTCAAGGACAAAATGCGACCTGATCAGGCTTCTTTGAGCGCCGTCCGCCTGACTTTCCCGGTGGTGGTACGCGGGAGCTCGGCGACGAAGGAGACGTCGCGGGGCACCTTGTAGCGGGCGAGCCGCCCCCTGACGTGCGCCTTGAGCTCGTCCTCGGTGAGCTCCGAGCCGGGGGCGCGCACCACCCACGCGGCCAGGCGCTGCCCGAACTCGGCGTCCTCCACGCCCAGCACCGCCACCTCCGCGACCTCCGGATGCTGCTCCAGCAGGTCCTCGACCTCGCCGGGGAAGACGTTCTCCCCGCCGGAGACGATCATGTCGTCGGCGCGGCCGTCGATGAACAGCCGCCCCTCGGCGTCGAAGTGGGCGAGGTCGCCGGTGCTGATCAGGCCGTCCACGAACTCCTTGGTGCCGCCGCCGGTGTAGCCGCGGAACTCCAGGCCGCTGTCGAGGTACAGGGTCCCCACCTCGCCCTGGGGGACGTCCTCGCCGCCGTCACCGAGGACGCGCGCCTTCACGCCCAGCGTGGGCCTGCCGATCGTGCCGGGCGCGACGCGCAGGTCGTCGGGGGTGGCGATGGCGGCCCAGCCCGTCTCGCTGGCGCCGTAGGCGTTGTAGAGCACCTCGCCGAAGCGGCGGCGGAACCGCCGGACGAGGTTGGGGTGCAGCGCCGCGCCGCCGGTGAGGACCACCCGCAGCGACCGCAGCCGGGGCGCCTCCGGGACGTCCAGCAGCCGCTGCAGCATGACGGGCACCGCGATGACCGCGCCCGCCCGGTGCCGGGCGACGGCCTCCAGCACGGCCTTGGCGTCGAACCGGCGCAGCAGCACCAGCGGCGCGCCCAGCGCCAGGCCGGTCAGCAGGTAGGTCAGGCCGAGGCCGTGGAAGAGCGGCGGCCCGATCAGCAGCGGCTCGCCCGAGCGCAGCGGCACCCGCAGCAGGTGCCCGTAGCCCTGGCTGACCAGTGCCGCCGGGCCGAACTCGTGGGCGGCGCCCTTGGGCGGGCCGGTGGTGCCGGAGGTGAGGATGACGATCTTGCCGGTGCGCCCGGCCACCAGCGGCTCCGCCTCGGTCCGCGCCAGGTCGTCGAGGGTGGGCAGCGCCGGCTCCGCGCCGTCGTGCCAGGCCAGGAAGCGCGCCCCGGTGAAGGAGCAGCCGTCCACGACGGGGGAGAACTCCTCGTCGTGGACGAGCACGGAGATGTCCTCGTTCTCCAGCACGCGGCTCAGCTGCGGGGCCGAGAAGTCGGTGTTGAGGAACACCACGTCGTGGCCCAGCCGCGACCCGGCGGAGACGGCCTCGACGAAGCCCCGGTGGTTGCGGCACAGGACGCCGACCTTCTCGCCGGGCCCGAGCAGCTCCCGCAGCGCGGTCGCCTGGGCGGCGGCCCGCGCCTCCAGTTCCCCGTAGGTGATCTCGCCCCGCTCGTCGATCACCGCGACGCGGTCGGGATGGCGCAGCGCGGCCATGGCGCCGGCGACCGCCGGAGTGAACCCGAACCGCACGACCTGCAGCGGGATCCGGGCCAGCCGGCAGGGCGTGATGGGCGTGAGGACCCCGACGTCGCGCAGCACGCGGGCCGTGCCGGTGGCGAGTTTCAGGGCTTCACGGAGGTCGGTCACCGGGTCACACTCCTGTCGGTCGCGGGAGGCTCATGTCACGTAGTGGAAGGCGGGGTGGGGGTGCATCAGGAAGTCATGATGGGAGATGTTCCACGCATAGGCGCCCGCCATGTCGAAGGCGACGACGGAACCGGGTGCGAGATTCCTCACGGGGACGCGGGAGGCGAACACGTCCTTGGGGGTGCACAACTGGCCCACGAGCGTGGCCGTCCCGCTGTGGCCGCGGTCCCCGAAGACCGTGAACGGCTGGTCGTGCCCCTTGGTGACGGGCGTGCGCAGGTGGTGGGTGCCGCCGCGCAGGATCGCGTACGTCTCGCCCCGGGTCCGCTTGACGTCCAGGACGTCCGTGACGTACCAGCCGTGGTAGGCGGTCATCGCCCTTCCCGGTTCGATGCGCAACCGGAAAGGAACGTCCGGGATGCCCGCCGCATAGGACTTCCAATCGAAACGCCACAAAGGGTCACCGTAGTCCACGGCCATTCCGCCCCCGAGATTCACCTCCTCGGGAGCGAATTCCGCCGCCCATTCCACGACCTGCCGCTGCACTTTCAGCAGCTCTTCGACGTCGAGACCGGAAGCCAGATGCGCGTGGAAACCGCGTAGGCGGATGTCGTCGGGCAGCAGGGAGAGGCATCGGCGCAGTTCGAGTTCGTCCATTCCGAACGGTCCGCTCATCGCCAAGGCCGCCCCGTCGACCCCGAAGGGCAGATTCGCACGCAGCAGCACGTCGGCCCCCGGCAGGTGCGCGAGCTCCCGGACGCTCTCCACGTGGATGCGCTCCACCCCCAGGCGGACGGCGAGGGCGAGCTCCTCGTCGGTCTTGCCGGGACCGCCGAACGCCAGCCGCGCCCCGGGCACCGCCCGGTGGACGTGCTGGAGCTCCCCTCCCGAGGCGACCTCGAATCCGTCCACATGAGGATGCAGGGCACGCAGGATCTCCGGATCGGGGTTGGCCTTGGCCGCGTAGAAGATCTCGTGCGGGAACTCCGCGCGGATCCGTGCCGCGTGCTCGGCCAGCCCCGGAAGGTCGTAGACGTACGCGGGAAAGGAGTCGAGGCGGGAGATCTCCCGCAGGACGCGTTCTTCCATCAGTTCACCCCGCAAGAGGATTGGTGACCATCACGTAGCCCGCCGCCCGGTCGGCCGAACGGCTCCAGCGGGCGAGCAGGTTGGCCTTGGCCGGGAGGGGGGCGCCCTCCAGGACCTCGCGCATGCGCCGGTGGCCGGAGAACTCCTCCAGAAGACGTGCCGCCGTCTTCCACAGGACGGGTTCGCAGTCGGGCTCCCGGTCGGCCAAGGCCGCGGCGAGCTCGGCGAGGTGGTTGACGAACAGGCAGTACGCGACGCGGTTCCAGCCGCGTTCCTCGTCGTAGGTCACCGCTTCACGCGCCCGCTGCGGCAACTCCTCCAGCTCCCAGCCGGGCAGCAGCTTGGTGCCCTCCAGATCGCGGAAGACGGCCCGCACCGGCATGCCGTCGGCGTCGGGAACGATGAGGACGTTCTGCAGATGCGGTTCCAGGACCACGCCATGTTCGAAGAACAGGCGCAGGACGGGCAGTGCCACCGCCTGCACGTAGGCCTCCCAGTAGGCGAGGAGGTCGATCTCGGCCGGAAGGAACCGCCCGTACGGGTCGGCCAGCGCCGCCGCCATGACGGCGTTCTCGGGTGCTCCTTCCCGCAGGATGACGCCCAAGCCCTCGTACAGCGTCCGGTCGGCGAGCGCGACGGTGCGGTAGGCGGGCTCGCCGAGCAGGCCCTCACCCAGCAGCGGCTTCAGCAGCCCGGTCAGCACGGGTGCGGCGGCCAGCTCGTACCAGGCGTTCTTCCGCACGCAGTTGGTGATCCGCACGTCGAGGCTGAACTTGGCGAAGAGTCCGCAGGCAGGGGCGAAGACCGTTCGCACCGACGAAGTCGGCACCACTTCCTCGCCTTCGCCCAGGTCGCGCAGCAAGCCGTGTGACAGCGCCTCCCGCAGCAGAGGCCGCTCCTGCAGCAGCCTCCATTGCCAGGGATGCACGGGCAGCACACCCTCCTCGGCCAGCGCGGAGAAGTCGCCCGTGCCGTCCAGCAGTTCCGGATCCGCCCCGAGCAGCCGCAAGCGGAACCGGGCGCCCGCCTCCGGCGCGTACGGCAGCCATGCCGCAGGCGATCCCTGCCGGGACTTGGGCGACGGATGGAAGCGGTGCCCGGCGTGCAGCGACTGCTCCGAGGCCAGCAGCGGCCGGAGGCCGGAGTCGGTACGGCCCGAACGCGCGAACACGCTCATGGCCTCGTGGCTGGAGGCGACCTGCCGGAGGAACTCCGGGTTGTCCGTGCCCGTGCGGAGGGCCAGCTCGGCGGCGACCAGCTCGGCCACCTCGCGCCACCCGAGGTCGGCGTCGCCCGCGGTGAACGGGCCCGCCAGCCGGGGCGACGGACCGTGGGACGGGCGGGCCAGCCGGGCGGTGACCGTGGTGTGCGCCAGCTCTACCGCCAGCCGGTCGCCGTCGTCGCGCACCCGTCCCGCCGGTCCGCTGACCTCGCGTATCAGGCAGTTGAGCAGGGCGACGGCGGTCGCCTCGTCCGCGGATCCCACGCTGTGCAGCTCAGCCAGTCCGTTTCCCCCAGTGGACCTGGTCGAGGTCAGCGGCACGGAAGCTCCTTCAGGTAGTTGGGGCCCGGTGGGCCGTAGTGCTTGTTGATGTCGGCGGCCCCCGTGCGCTGCTTGGGGACGAGCGTCCCGGCGGTGAGCATCGCCTTGGTGGGCAGCCGGTCGGCGTCGAGCGTCCGCGACCGCAGGAAGGGGTCGGCCACCGCCTCGTCGAGGCGGTCGCGAACGAGCCCCAGCGCCCGCTCCAGCGGCATCAGCCCGCGTTCGGCGAGCCCGAAGGCGAGCGCGCCCGCGCACAGGTGCAGGGTGATCGTGACGAAGACCCGGGCCCGCGCCTCGACGTCCCCGACCATCCGGGGGTCCTCGAAGTCGCCTTCGGCCAGCATCGCCCCGTCGTTGTCCTTCAGCAGGAGCTCCAGGCGGGGGGTGACCGCCACGTTCTGCTGGTGCGCCTCCAGCGCGATGCCGTACTTCTCGAAGAGCACGACGTTCCAGGCGAACAGCACGCGCAGGTAGCCGCTGAAGAACTCCGCGACACCGGCGTCCCCGGCGAGCTCCTCGACGACGTACGGGCCTTCCGGAGTACGCGCCAGCAGCGCCGCGACCGGCACGGCGTCGGCGACGGGCATCCTGCGCACGAGGAACCCGAGGTAAGGGTCGCCGGCGTGCCCGTACGTCTGCTCGTCGGCGAGGAGGACGGGCAGCCCCTCCTCGGCCGCGACGCGCGTCAGCAGCGCCTGTACGCGGGCGCCGTCCACCAGCGTTCCGGGTTTGATCGAGCGGACGTTGCGGCTGCCGAGGGTGCTGGTGGGAAGCGGCACCTTCAGGTGCTCTCGCGGAGTCACGGCCAGCGTCCGCATCGACAGGGTCGGCCGCACCCGGAGATGGGAGGCGGGCGCCTCCACGATCCCCCTGGCGGCGGTCAGCGGGTGGACGGGGAACGGCGTCACGTCCGGCGGGAGGCCGAGCTCACCGGGTTCGGGCCACCAGGACGGCGGCTCCCCGGCCAGGACGGGCTCCCGCACACCCGTCCACCGCAGGGTGAACGACGGCTGGTACTCCGGCGCGTACCGGCGCAGCTCCTGGCCGGACAGGCCGAGCCTGCACCGGCCCAGCGGATGGACCGGATGCCCGAGCCGGGCGGCCAGCGCGTCGTGTCTTCCCTCGCCGGGCCGGACGGGCGGCAGCGCGGCGCGTTCGGCCTCCAGCGCCTCGCGACACTCCCGCTCGAACGTCTCCACGTCGTCTCCCGGCTCGGCCGCTTGGCGCACGAGTTCACGGAGCCGGGCGAGACCGACCCCCGAACTGATCCGATCTTCCGCGAGAAAACCGTCGCGTTCTACCCGCGCGCCCTCTACCGGCCACCGCACGTATCCCTCGCGCACGAGCGCCGACAGCACCCGCGCCGCGAACTCCTCCTCAGTCAACGGACCACGTTCCGGTCCGCCGGAACTGCGCGAGCGCGCCCTCCACCGCGGCGCGGTCGGGCCCCACCACCTGGATCGTCCCGAGGTAGTCGCGGTTGGTGCGAGTGAGGGTGATGACGTCGCCGGAGGAGCGCTGCGGACGGTAGGTGACCGTCGCCTCGCCGTGCCGCGTCACGCCGGGCTCCGGCGCGCCGCGCAGCACTCCCGAGCGGTCCGCGACGAGGTAGTCGACCGTCGCGGCGAGGCCGGTGGCGGGCTCGAACACGGGCGGCTCGCCCAGATGCGTCAGCAGGACGTCGGCGAACAGGTCGCGTCCCAGCAGCTCGGCGAGGAGGAAGTCGCAGTGGTCGCCGATCATCCGGTAGTTGACCTCGACGATCCGGGCGCGGCCGTCCCGGACGACGAACTCGGTGTGGCAGGCGCCGAATCCGACGCCCAGTTCCGCCAGCTGCGCCAGCACCTGCGGCGTCTCGGGCGGGGGAGGCGCCCAGTCCAGCCGCTCCTCGATGAAGTGGGGCTCTGGGGAGAGGGTGGTGTGGAAGGAGCCGAGCACCCGCCCGTTCAGCGTCTCCAGGGTGTGCAGCTCACCCCGCAGGTACTCCTCGGCGACCATGGGCCGCCGGGGGGCGGGCAGCAGGGCCAGCTCGTCCGGGGAGCGCACGAGCACCACGTCCTCGCTGGCCACGCCCTCCCGCGGCTTCACAACCAGCGGGTACGGCGCGTCCCGGGGGACGGGGAACGGCGTGGACCACACGTCGCCCAGGTGGGCGCGCATCAGGTGCTTGTTCTTGCAGCGCAGCGCGGCCTTCCAGTCCTTGCCGGGGAGTCCGTGGAACTCGGCGGCGAGCGCCGTGGCGGCCTGCAGATGGTCGCTGTTGGAGAAGTAGGCGTCGGGCCGCCCCGCATGGACGATCTCCCGGTAGTCGGTGACGTCGCAGGGGAGGACCCGGTGCCCGGTGTGCTCCTCCGGCCGGTCGGTGAGGATCGTGACGTCCAGGCCGAGCCGTGCGGCGGCGGGCAGGAAGCCGTGCGTCACCGAGTCCGTCGCCTTGCCCGCGATGAAGAAAACCTGCACCCGTCCCCCTTTGTTAGGCAAGCCTTGCCTAAGGCTAGCGAGCGGGGATCGGAGAACGTGGGATATTGGGGCGATGGATCTCGTGGCTCGTTGGACGGCCCTGGCAGGCGCGGACACGCGGCGGCTCGGCGAGGAGCTCCTCGCCCGCTACGCCGAGCCGCACCGGCGCTACCACACGCTCCGCCACCTGGAGTCGGTGCTCGACCTGGTGGACGAGTTCGAGGCGGAGGCCGACGACCCCGACGTCGTCCGCCTCGCCGCCTGGTTCCACGACGCGGTGTACGACCCGCAGCGCGACGACAACGAGGAGCGCAGCGCCGTCCTGGCCGAACGCATGCTCACCGACACCTCGCTGGAGGCCGGGCGGGCGGCGAAGGCGGCGGCCCTGGTGCGCATGACGAAGACGCACGAGCCGCACGACCGCGACGGCCGGGTGCTGTGCGACGCGGACCTGGCCGTCCTCGGGGCGGACGCCGACGCCTACGACGCCTACGTGCAGGCGGTGCGCGAGGAGTACGCCTTCGTCCCCGAGGAGTACTTCGCCGCGGGGCGCGCCGCCGTGCTGGAGCAGCTCCTGGCCCTGCCGTCCCTCTTCCACACCCCGGCGGGCAAGGCGCGCTTCGAGGAGAAGGCGCGCGCGAACCTCCGCGCCGAACTCAAAGCGAGAAAGAGCCGGGCCGGCTGAACTTCGGCCGCCGCAGCCCCGACCTGCGCAGGTGCCCCAGCACCTCCTGGCAGCTCACCGGAGCCGCCCCGAGCAGCACCGCGTGGTCGTAGGCCTCCTCGGGAACGTCGTAGTGGTCGCGCTCGAAGGCGCGGGGCGGCGCTCCCAGCCGGTCGGCGAACACGTGCAGCTCGTCGAAGGACAGGTCGCTGATGAGATGGGACCACAGCCGTCCCCGGGCCTGCCAGATCGGCGGATCGATGTAGATGGCCATCGGTACAGCGTAGACAACGGGATACCACTCCGGAGGAGGGCGTCGAACTGGATAGTTTGTACTTTCCCCGGTAGGAGGAGAGAGGCATGTCTCTGGGTTGGCTGGCGTTGGCGCGCGGAACGCTCGATCGGGTGGCCGAGCGCCGCCGGGACGAGGACTGGGTGACCGCCGCCTGGGCCGGCTGCCGGGTCCTGGTCGTCGACGAGCGCGGGCGGGTGCCCTTCCGGCTGGACGACCGCCCCCGGCTGGCCTTCGTGCCGGCCCGGCGGGCGCCCATCGGGGAGCGGGTGCTGCTGGGCGTCGACGAGGACAAGAACGCCTACTTCGCGGTGATCGCGACCCTGCCCGAGCAGGAGGGGGTGGAGGTCGCCGACCTGCGCCGCATCGGCGCCCTGCTGGACGACGTGGAGTCCGGCATGATGACCCACGCCGTGGCGATGGCCCTGTGGCACGCCGCCCACCGGCACTGCCCGCGCTGCGGCGCCCTCACCAAGACCGTCGCCGCCGGGCACGTGCGGGTCTGCCCCGAGGACGGCGTGGAGCAGTACCCCCGGCTGGACCCCGCGGTGATCATGCTGGTGACCGACGACGACGACCGCGTGCTGCTGGCCCGCGGCACCGCCTGGCCCGAGGGCCGCGCCTCGGTGCTCGCCGGCTTCCTGGAGCCCGGCGAGTCGCTGGAGCAGGGCGTCGTCCGCGAGGTGTACGAGGAGGTCGGCCTGCGCGTCGAGGACGTGCGCTACCTGGGCAGCCAGCCGTGGCCGCTGCCGCAGAGCCTCATGCTCGGCTTCGTCTGCCACGCCCCCGGCGAGCAGAGCCTCCGCCTGGAGGCGAGCGAGATCGCCGAGGCCCGCTGGTACGACCGCCAGGACCTGCTCACCGCCACCCTCGCCGGCGACCTCGTCCTGCCCGGCAAGGTCTCCATCGCCCGCCAGCTCCTGGAGCACTGGTACGGCGGGGAGCTGCCGGGCAGCTGGGGCCTGGGCCTGTAGCCCCCGGCCCCGGCCGGACGGCCTCAGGCCGAGCCGGCCCCGAGCCGCTCCATCTTGGCCTTGACCGCCTTGGCGCTGGGGTTGGTGGCCGCGCTGCCGTCCGGGTAGACGATGGTCGGCACCGTCATGTTCCCGTCGTTGACGCTCATGACGAACTCGGCGGCCTTGGGGTCCTGCTCGATGTCGATCTCGAACAGCTCGATGCCCTCCCGGGCCAGCTGGGCCTTCAGGCGCTTGCAGAAACCGCACCACGGAGTGGTGTACATGGTCAGCCGGCCGGTCGTGCTCATCTGACTTCCTCGCTGCTAGGGGATCTCTCATCCTGCCAGAGGCCGGAACGCGGCTGAGCTGCGGATCATTCCCCCATACCGACCATCCATCGGGGTGGCGCCCGCCTGGCGGCGGGCTGCCGACGGCTGGACGTGCGCTGACGCGTACTGACGTTCCACAGGGGTGACGCAGGTGGTGGGCGGGGCTGGGAGTATGGGGGAATGGACGCACAGGCGGTGCTCAGGGGGCTCGATCCGGAGCAGCGGGCGGTCGCCGAGGCCGTCTCGGGGCCGGTCTGCGTGCTGGCGGGGGCGGGCACGGGCAAGACGAGGGCGATCACCCACCGGATCGCGTACGCGGTGCTGACGGGGCGGGTCAAGCCGCAGAACGTGCTGGCTGTGACGTTCACCAACCGGGCCGCGGGGGAGCTGCGGGGGCGGCTGCGGGGGCTGGGCGCGCCGGGTGTGCAGGCCAGGACGTTCCACGCGGCCGCCTACAAGCAGCTGCTGTACTTCTGGCCCCGCACGGTCGGCGGGGAGCCGCCCCGCCTGATCGAGTCGAAGTTCGCCCTGGTGGCCGACGCCGCCCGCGCCTGCCGCCTCTCCCTGGGCCGCACCGAGCTGCGGGACGTCGCCGGCGAGATCGAGTGGTCCAAGGTCACCCAGACGCGGCCGGAGGACTACGCCGCCGCCATGGCCAAGCAGGGCCGCAAGCCGCCGCTGGACGTGGTGGACGTGGCGCGCCTGTACGTCATGTACGAGGAGCTGCGCCGCGAGCGCAACCTCCTGGACTTCGAGGGCATGCTGGAGATCACCGCCGCGCTGCTGGCGGAGTACCCCGAGATGGCCCGCGCCGTCCACGACCAGTACAGGTACTTCGTGGTCGACGAGTACCAGGACGTCAACCCGCTGCAGAAGCTGCTCCTGGAGGGCTGGCTGGGCAAGAGGCGGGAGCTGTGCGTCGTCGGCGACCCCAGCCAGACGATCTACTCCTTCACCGGCGCCACCCCCGGCTTCCTGCTGAACTTCACCGCCGAGTACCCCGGGGCCGAGGTGGTGCGCCTGGTGCGCGACTACCGCTCCACCCCGCAGGTGGTGCGGCTGGCCAACGAGGTGCTGAAGAACGCGCCGCGCCGCCTGGAACTCGTCGCCCAGCGCCCCGACGGGCCCGAGCCCTCCCTCTCCTCCTACGACGACGAGCTCGCCGAGGCCCAGGACACCGCCCGCAAGGCGGCCAAGCTCATCGCCGAGGGCGTCCCGCCCCGCGAGATCGCGGTGCTGTTCCGGATCAACGCCCAGTCCCAGGCGTTCGAGCAGGCCTTCGCCGACGCGGACGTGCCGTACGTGGTGCGCGGCGCCGAGCGCTTCTTCGAACGCCCCGCCGTCCGCGAGGCGGTGGTGCGGCTGCGCGGCGCCGCCCGTTCCGGCGGGGACGCCGAGCTGGACGGGATGGGCCTGGCCCACCAGGTGCGGGCGGTGCTGGCCGGGTGCGGCTTCACCGACCGGCCGCCGGAGGGCGCCGGCGCGGTGCGCGAGAAATGGGAGTCGCTGGCCGCGATCGCCCAGCTCGCCGAGGACCTGGCGGCGGCCGAGCCGGACGCCGGGCTGCCCCGCTTCACCGCCGAGCTGGAGGAGCGCGCGGCCGCCCAGCACGCCCCGCCGCTGGAGGGCGTCACGCTGGCCTCCCTGCACGCGGCCAAGGGCCTGGAGTGGGACGCGGTGTTCCTGGCCGGGCTCGCCGACGGCACGCTGCCCATCGTCTACGCCGTGACCCCCGAGCAGGTCGAGGAGGAGCGGCGGCTGCTGTACGTCGGCATCACCCGGGCGCGGGAGCACCTGGCGCTGTCCTGGGCGCAGGCGCGTTCGCCCGGCCAGCGGCGCAACCGCCGGGCCAGCCGGTTCCTCGACGGGCTCCAGGCGCTCGGCGGCGCCGCGCGGGCGGCGGCGCCGCCCCCCGCGCGGGCGGAGTCCACGGCACGCCCCGGCCTCTCCCGCGGCCCGCTGCCGTGCCGGGTCTGCGGCCGTTCGCTGCTCCGGGCGGTCGAGCGCAAGCTGGGCCGCTGCGAGGGCTGTCCGGCGGAGCTGGACGAGGCGCTGCTGGAGGCGCTCCAGGACTGGCGGGCCGCCACGGCCGCGGTGGAGAAGGTGCCGGTGTACGTGGTCCTCACCGACGCCACGCTCCAGGCGATCGCCGAGCAGCGCCCCTCCTCGCGGGCGGAGCTGGCGCGGGTCGGCGGCATCGGCGCGGTGAAGCTGGAGAAGTACGGATCGGCGGTCCTCGCGCTGTGCCGGGGCGAGGAGCCCGGTGAGACGTTTGTCGCAGCCCCCTGAAGACGACGGATCCGCCGGTCTTTGCCACACTGGGTGTCGTGGACACCTCGTTGAAGAACCTGTTGGACATCCTGGATCTCGAGCAGATCGAGGACGACATCTTTCGCGGTAGGAGCCCCGAGGACTTCCGGCAACGGGTCTTCGGCGGCCAGGTGGCGGGGCAGTCCATGGTCGCCGCGGGCCGGACGGTGCCGGTGGGCCGGCACGTGCACTCGCTGCACGCCTACTTCATCCGGCCCGGCGACCCGCTGGTGCCGATCGTCTACACCGTGGAGCGGGTGCGGGACGGCAGGTCCTTCAGCACCCGGCGGGTGACGGCGGTCCAGCACGGCAAGGCGATCTTCACGCTCTCGGCGAGCTTCCAGGTGCCCGAGACCGGGCCCGAGCACATGGTCGAGATGCCGGCCGCGCCCGACCCCGAGAGCGTGCCGCCCACCCGTGACAGGTTCGCGGCGATCTTCGGCGAGAAGGTCGCCGACGAGTACGAGCGGCGCCGCCCCTTCGACCTGCGGCACGTCACCCCGATGACCTACGAGGCGGCGGGCAAGCCGGAACTGGCCACCCGGGAGTCCCTGGTCTGGCTGAAGACCATCGGCAAGCTGCCCGACGACCCGCTGCTGCACGTCTGCCTGATGACGTACGCCTCGGACATGACGCTGCTCGACACCGTCCTGCTCAACCACGGGCTGGCCTGGGGCGACGCCCGCACGATCGGGGCGAGCCTGGACCACGCCATGTGGTTCCACCGCCCGTTCCGCGCCGACGAGTGGCTGCTGTACGCCCAGGAGTCCCCCTCGGCGGGCGGCGCGCGCGGCCTGGCGCGGGGCCAGGTGTTCACCCGGACGGGCGAGCTGGTGGTCTCGGTGGTGCAGGAGGGACTGGTCCGGGTCATCGGTGAGCCCGGTGAACCCGGTGTGCTCCAGTCGCCCTTCGACGTCTGAGACCCCGCGGAAGTTCGTGGCGCCGGGAGTGTGATCGGCCACGAAACCGCAGGTAGAAAATAGCTTGATTGATTTCCCCGGCTTCTCGTAGGCTCAACGCAGCACAGAAGACAGGTCCGCGCCCGGAGCGTGGGACCGCGAACCCCGAAGGAGGGGCGACATGACGACTTTGAACAAAGACACCGGCATCGCCGCTTCCGTTCTGGGTGCAACGGACCTCCAGCTCTGCAGGGATCTTGAAGGTGCTTCCGCCTATGGCGTTTCCGCTCTGATGGGCGGCGGTGTCGTGATGTCGCAGCGGTGGCGTGGGCTGAACGAAACGATCATGAATGGCGGAGCAGCAGCCGCCGGCGTGATCGCCGCACCCTTCGCCCACCCGACCCAGGCGCCCGCAGTGCGCCGTAGTGTGCTGGCTCCGTATCCGGAGAGACCACCGGTCTGACAACGACCGGAGAGACTCCAGGGCCGCGGATCCAGCACAGGATCCGCGGCCCTTTTGGTTCTTCAGCACCAGAGCAGGCCCGGAAAACCTCGAACGACAAAGACGTTGAGATCCAACGAGAGGACCGAGGGTGAACCTCATCCAGGGGCTCGAGCCGACCTTCCCGGCTGTGGACGACCTCCCCTGCCGTACCGACCCGGAGCTGTTCTTCGCCGAGTCGCCCGCCGACGTCGAGCACGCCAAGGCGCTGTGCGTCGACTGCCCGGTCCGCAAGAGCTGCCTGGCCGGCGCGCTCGAGCGGCAGGAGCCGTGGGGCGTGTGGGGCGGCGAGCTGTTCGTCCGCGGCGAGATCGTGGCCCGCAAGCGGCCGCGGGGCCGTCCGCGCAAGAACCCCGCTCCCGACGAAGTGGCCGCGTGATCACCGTGCGCCGCATCAGCACCGACCTGCGGGTGGCGGCCGTGAGGCCGTCGCCCGTTCCGCCGAAGGAAGAGAAGAAGATGAGCTTGCTCAGTGTAGAGATCAGCCGTGAGCGAATACGCGCGCTGGAGGAGGAGGTGGCCGCCCTCCAGTGGGCGGCCGAGATCCGGCGCACCCGCCGGGAGACCCTCCGCAAGGTGGTCGCCGACACCGGCCGCGCCACCCGCGAGGAGGCGGGGATCACCCTGCGCCGGATCAGGGGCCTGGTGGCCCGGAGCTGATCCGCCTCGCGATATCCCGCCCGCGGTGGGAGAAGACGGACGGCCCCGGCGCACCGCCGGGGCCGTCCGC
Source organism: Actinocorallia libanotica (assembly GCF_039525175.1). NCBI lineage: Bacteria > Bacillati > Actinomycetota > Actinomycetes > Streptosporangiales > Thermomonosporaceae > Actinocorallia > Actinocorallia libanotica. Next base: position 197,023 of record NZ_BAAAHH010000007.1, on the reverse strand, counting down.
GTGCCGGCTCACTCGCCGGCGAAGCCCTTCACCCAGGCGAGCGCCTCGCCGCGGAAGGGCCCCTCGGCCTCCAGCTGGCACAGCACCCCGGTGCCCAGGCCCACCGTCCGGTGCACCAGGACGTAGTCCTTGGGCAGGTTGAGGTAGCGCACGACGTTGTCGGGCCGCAGGTCGGTCACCCGCGCCGCCTGGTCGCGCAGCCACTCCCGGCTGAACTGGAAGGTCTCGGACTTCAGCGGGACGGCCATCGGCTCGATGAACGCGGCGAGCTGCTCGCCGTCGACCTCGACGCCCTCGCGGATGATGCCCTCGGCCCGGCAGGCCTCGACGATCGCGTCGGGGTCGCCCAGCGTGCCGATCCGCATGAGGGCGCCGATCTCCTCCTGGAAGCCGCCCTCCAGCCGGTCCACCGCGCCGAAGTCGATGACGCCGAGGCGGCCGTCCTCCATGAGGCGGAAGTTGCCCGGGTGCGGGTCGGCGTGCAGGTGGCCGCAGCGTGTGGGGGCGGAGAACAGGAAGCGGGCGAACAGCAGCCCGGCGCGGTCCCGCTGCTCCTTGTCCCCGTCGGCGATGATCTTCGACAGCGGGATGCCGTCGATCCACTCGGTGACCAGGACGGTGCCGGACTGGGCCACCACCTCGGGGACCAGGAAGTCGGGATCGCCGGAGTAGGCGTCGGCGAAGGCCTGCTGGGAGGCGGCCTCGACGGTGTAGTCCAGCTCCTCCTGGACCCGGACCTTCAGCTCCTCCAGGATGGTCTTCATGTCGGCGCCGGGGAAGAGCACCCCGACCAGCTTGCCCATCCGGGCGAGCTGGTTGAAGTCGCCGACCAGCGCCTTGCCCGCGCCCGGGTACTGGACCTTGACCGCCACCGCGCGGCCGTCCTTCCAGACCGCCCGGTGCACCTGGCCGATGGACGCCGCGGCGGCGGGCTTGTCGTCGAAGGACCGGAAGTCCTCCCGCCAGTCGTCGCCCAGGTTCTCGGCCAGCACCTTGTGGACGGTCGCCACCGGCATCGGCGGGGCGGACTCCTGCAGCCGGGTCAGGGTGGCCCGGTAGGGGCCGGCGATCTCGGGCGGCAGCGCCGCCTCGAAGATCGACATCACCTGGCCGAACTTCATCGCCCCGCCCTTGAGCTCGCCGAGCACCTTGAACAGCTGCTCGGCGGTCCGGGCCTGGATCTGGGTGGCGACGGCCTCCGCCGACCTGCCGAAGGTCTTCTTGCCGAGGCCCAGGGCGGTGCGTCCGGCGAAGCCCAGGGGGAGGGCGGCCAGCTTGGCGGTGCGCGTGACGGCGCGAAGTGGAAGATCGCTCACAGCCTCATTGTCCGTGATAAAGGGTCGTTCACGCCACAATCACGAGAAGGAAATGTAAGTGATCATTTACAGCTCGGGGTCGTGACGCAGGGATCATTAAGAGTATGTCGAGATCTGTAGGGATGTGGATAACTTCTGGGGATACAAGGCTTTAACGAACTTTGACCTGCAAAGACGTGGTTTGCCCCCTGTGGAAAACGCAAAGTTTGGGCTACGGTTGCGCATGTGCCCCCCAACGTCGAGGTCCGCCGCAGCCCCCGACGCCGGAGAACCGTGTCGGCTTACCGTGACGGCGAGAAGACCATAGTCATGCTGCCCTCCAGCCTGTCCAAGGCCGAGGAGGAGTACGAGATCGCCCGGATCCTGGAACGCCTCGACGGCAGGGAGCGGCGCAACCGCCCGCCCACCGGCGACGCGGAGCTGATGGAACGCGCCATGGAGCTCTCCCACCGCTACCTGGGCGGCCTCGCCATGCCGCACAGCGTGCGCTGGGTGGCCAACCAGCGCAGCCGCTGGGGCTCGTGCACCCCGGAGGACCGCACCATCCGCATCTCCAGCATGCTGCGCGGCATGCCGGTGTGGGTGGTCGACTACATCCTCGTGCACGAACTGGCCCACCTCCTGGAACCCGGCCACAACGCGGCCTTCTGGAAGCTGGTCAACCGCTACCCCAAGACCGAGCGGGCCCGCGGCTACCTCGAAGGGGTCACCGCGGCACGGAGCCTGGAGCCCACGGGTTGAGGCACGTCGCGGTCCTGGCCGGCTCCGCCCCGGCCCAGGCGCCCCCCGGCGTCGACCCGGACGCCTGGCGGCGCGCCCTGCTGGAGGACGTCTACGAACTCGCCGAGAGCCTGACGCAGGTCAGGGCCGTCATGGCCGCGCCCGCCCCGCTGCTGGCCGAGGCCGAGACGCTGACCTGGCCGGGCGCCCTCCTGGTGCCCGCCCGCACCCCCGGCGAGGTCCTGGCGGCGCTGGCCGGCGCCGGCGCCACCGAGGCCGTCGTGCTGGCGCCCGACGCGCCCGACCTGCCCGCCCTGCGGATCGGCAAGCTCTTCCGCGCCCTGGCCCTGGCCCCCGCCGCGGTCTGCCCCGCGCCCGAGGGCCTGGTCGCCCTGGCCGCCCGCCTGCCCCTGCCCTCCTGGCTGGCCGGGGCGCTGGAGGGCCTCACCCTGGAGGACCCCGACGCCACGGCGCGGCTGCGGGCCGCCGCCGACTTCCCCGGCCAGGTCCAGCGGGCGCCCGGCTGGCACCGGCTGCGCGCCCCCGCCGACGTGCGCCTGCTCGACCCCGGCCTGGAGGGCTGGGAGAACACCAGGCTCCTGCTCAGTGCTCCAGTGCGCGCCTGACCAGGGAGCGCACCACGCGGTCGGCCGAGTCCGGCAGCGCCGCCACCGGGAACCAGCGCAGGTCCGCGGACTCCTCGCTGATGCGGTGGCGGGCGCCCGGCGGGGCGAACGCCAGATACTCCACGTCCAGGTGCCAGGAGCCCTCCGGGTGGCAGCGGACCGCGTGCCGGTCGAGCTGGACCGGGCCCTCGGAGAGCACCAGGCCCTCGATGCCGGACTCCTCGGTGGCCTCCCGCAGCGCCGCGGCCGCCAGCGAGGCGTCGCCGGGCTCGCAGTGGCCGCCCAGCTGCAGCCAGCCCCCGATCTTGCGGTGCAGGGTCAGCAGCACCTCGGTGCGGTCGGCGTTGACCACCAGCGTGCTGGCGGTGATGTGGCCCGGGCGGCAGGCCCGCCACACACCGTCGGGATGCAGGTCCAGATGCTCCAGGAAGACGCCCCTCGCCGCGTCTTGCTCCGGCGAGGGCGCCTTCCAGTCCGTCAGGACGCCGACGACGTCGGCGTGCAGTGCCGTCACTTCTCCTCGGGGGAGTCGTCGGTGCCGGTGCCGTCCGCGTCGTCGCCCGGCTCCTTGGGCGCCGGGGTGTCCTCCAGCTGCGACAGGTCGAACTCCAGCTCCTTGGCGTGCAGGAACAGGTCGGGGTTCTCCAGGTCGTCCGCGGTGGGCAGCAGGTCCGGGTGCCCCCACAGCGCGTCGCGGTCCTCGGCGCCCCGCAGCTCGGTCAGCGACCCCCACAGCGTCTCGGCCTCGCGCAGCCGCCGGGGCCGCAGCTCCAGGCCGACCAGCGTGGCGAAGGTCCGCTCGGCGGGGCCGCCGGTGGCGCGCCGCCGGCGCATCGCCTCGGCCAGCGGCGCCGCGCTGGGCAGCCTGCCCTGGGCGGAGGCCGCCACGACCGTGCCGACCCAGCCCTCGACCAGCGCCAGCAGCGTCTCCAGCCGGGACAGCGCCAGCTTCTGCTCGGGAGTCTCCTCCGGCGTGAGCTGGATCTCCCCGCCCAGCGCCTCCTGCATCGCCTGCGGATTGCTCAGGTCCAGGCCCGCGATCTTCTCCTCCAGGCCGGACAGGTCCACCTTGATGCCGCGCGCGTAGTCCTCCACGGCGCTCAGCAGCGCCTGGCGCAGCCACGGCACATGGGCGAACAGCCGCTGGTGGGCGGCCTCCCGCAGGGCGAGGTAGAGCCGGATCTCCTCGGCGGGGACCTCCAGTCCCTCGGAGAACGCCGCGACGCCGGCGGGCAGCAGCGCGCCGACCCCGTCGGGCGCCAGCGGAAGCCCGATGTCGGCGGAGCCGATCACCTCCTTGGCCAGCGCGCCCAGCGCCTGCCCGGCCTGGCCGCCGACCATCGCCCCCGACATCTGCTTGACCATGCCGATCAACGGTCCGGCCATCGCCGCCATCTCCGGCGGCAGCTCGCCGCCGGGGCCGCCCATCGCCCCGCCCATCGTGTCGACCATGCGCGCGGCGATCGGGTCGACCAGCTTCTCCCACACCGGGAGCGTGGCCTCCAGCCACTCCGACCTGCTCCACGCCTGGGGCGTGCGGATCCCGGCCGGCAGCACCGTGCCCTCGTCCAGCCACAGGTCGGCCAGCCGCAGCGCCTCGGTCACCTGGGTGCGCTCGGCCGTCACGACCGAGGGATCGCCGCCCTCCACGACCACATGGCGGGCGATGTTCTTGACCATCTCCCAGTTGACCGGGCCGCTCCCGGGAGCGGTTCCCATGCCGCTCAACATGTCGGCGAACTGCCTGAGCATCGCCGCGAACTGGTTCATATCGCCGGGGCCGCCGCTTCCGAACCCCATGCCGAACGGATCACCGCCGGATCCGCCGCCGCCCTCGTCGTCGGAGGGCCGGTTGAAGCCGAAAGGAGTGTCACCCATCAGAATCGCCTTAGGCTGCGAGGAAAGGCCATAACCTCAAGGTAGTCGTTTTCGGGGGCGGGCCGCGTCGGGGGGAAGGAACGTTCGCCATGAGCACAGGAGCGGAGAGGACCGTCGCGGTCACCGGGGCCGCCTCTGGAGCGGGCCTGGCGCTCACCGCCAGGCTCGCCGCCTCGGGGCGGTTCGCCAGGGTCGTCGCGCTGGACACCGAGCGGGGCGAGCTGCCCGGCGCCACCGGGGTGACCTGGCGCATCACGGACGTGCGCGACCCGGTGCTGGCCGGCCGGCTGGACGGCGTGGACGTCCTGGTGCACACCGACGTGGACCGCTCGCCCGACACCGACCCCCGCGAGCGCCGCACCTACAACGTGCGCGGCGCGCAGACGGTCATCGCCGCCTCGGCGGGCGCCGGGGTCGGCCGGCTCGTCCTGGTCACCTCCGCCTCCGTCTACGGCGCGGACGCCGCCAACCCGATCCCGCTGCCCGAGGACTCCCCGCTGCGGGCCGAACCCGACACCAGCGTCGTCGGCGACTTCCTGGAGATCGAGGAGCTGGCGGCCACCGTCCCGCACCCCGGCGTGGAGATCACCATCCTGCGCCCGGCGGTGCTGGCCGGACCCGGCGTGGACACCGTGGCCACCCGCCACTTCGAGGCGCCCCGCCTGCTGACGGCCAAGGGCGTGCCGCCGCACTGGCAGTTCTGCCACGTGGACGACCTGGTGAGCGCGCTGGAGCTGGCCGCGCTCGGCGAGGTCACCGGCGCGGCGGCCGTCGGCTGCGACGGCTGGCTCGACGGCGGGGCCGTGGAGGAGATCACCGGCAAGCGCAGCTTCGAGCTGCCCGCCTCGGTCACCTTCGGCACCGCCCAGCGGCTGCACCGCCTCGGCCTCACCCCGGCGCCCGCCACCGACCTCTACTACGTCGTCTACCCGTGGGTCGTGGACTGCGCCAAGCTGCGCGAGACCGGCTGGCGGCCCTCCTACGACAACGAGACCACCCTCAAGGCGCTGCTGCAGGAGTCCTCCGGGCGCCTCGCGGTGGTCGGCCGCCGGGTCGGCGGAAAGGAGGCCACCATGGCCACCGCCGCGGGCGCCACCGTCGCGGTGATCGGCGCCGCCGCCGCGGTCCGCCGCGCCCGCCGCAAGCGCCGCCTGTAGCGGTATGTTCGTTCCGTGACTGTCATCAGGCTGATGGACGTCCGGGACGAGCCGCTGTCGGTGGACGAGGTCGTCGGCGCGGTCAAGGGCCCCCGGGCGGGCGGCACCGCGTTCTTCGTCGGCTCGGTCCGCGACCACGACCGCGCCCAGGGCGAGACCGGCGAGCGGGACGTCGTCCGGCTCACCTACAGCGCCCACCCCACCGCCCTCGACCGGCTGCGCGAGGTCATGGAGAAGGTGGCCGCGGACTTCCCGGTCACCGCCCTGGCCGCCGTCCACCGGGTGGGCGAGCTGGAGATCGGCGACCTGGCCGTGGTGGTGGCCGCCGCCGCCCCGCACCGGGCCGAGGCGTTCGCCGCCTGCCGGCGCCTGATCGACGACCTCAAGCACCAAGTCCCGATCTGGAAGTACCAGGAGTTCGCCGACGGCGGCTCGGAGTGGGTCGGGGCCTGCTGAAACCGGCAATAAGCTTGCGCGCATGGTCACCCTGGAGAAGGAGAACGTCCGGCGCCCCCACCGCAGGGCGCTGACGCTCGGGCTGGTCGCCGTCCTCGTGCTGGTGCTGGCGGTCGTCGGCGCGGTCATGCCCGTGCCGTACGTGTCGCTGCGCCCGGGGCCGACCATGAACACCATCGGCGCCAACCCCGAGACCGACAAGCCGCTGATCGAGATCACCGGCGCCCCGACCCATCAGGCGAGCGGCCACCTCAACTTCACCACCGTCGCCTACACCGGCGGGCCCAAGCGCCCGATCAGCCTGTTCACCGCGCTGCGCGACTGGCTGAACGACGAGCGCGCGGTGGTCCCGCAGGAGACGATCTTCCCCAAGGACGAGACGGTGGAGGAGGTCGAGCAGGAGAACACCTTCCTCATGGAGGACTCCCAGCAGACCTCCGTGGCGGCCGCGCTGATCCAGCTGGGCCAGAAGCCCTCCACGGTCGCCGCCGTGCAGACGGTCGAGAAGGGCCTGCCCGCCGACGGGGTGCTCCAGCCGGGCGACGAGATCCTCGCCGTCGCCGGGGTGGCGGCCGACCGCACCACCCGGGTGACCGGCGCGCTCAAGAAGTACAAGCCGGGCCAGTCCGTCGAGCTGACCGTGCGCAGGGCGGGCAAGGAGCAGAAGGTCACCCTGGCCCTCGCGCCCTCGCCCCAGGACGCGAACCGCGCCGTCATCGGCGTGGTCCTGCGCGACCGCTACGTCTTCCCCATCGACGTGAAGATCAGCGTGGGCGACATCGGCGGGCCCAGCGCCGGCCTGATGTTCTCGCTGGGCATCTACGACCTGCTCACCACCGGCGACCTGACCGGCGGGAAGTTCATCGCCGGCACCGGGACGATCACCGCCGACGGCCAGGTCGGCGCGATCGGCGGCATCCAGCAGAAGATGCTCGGCGCGCGCAAGGCCGGAGCCACCGTCTTCCTCGTCCCGGCCGGCAACTGCGACGAGGCGGTGCCCGCCGCGCCCGAGGGCCTCCGCCTGGTCAAGGCCGAGACCCTGGACGGCTCCATCAAGGCGCTGCAGGCGCTGCAGAGCGGTCAGGGAGCCGTCCCGAGCTGCTCCTCCTGAAAGAGGCGCCGGCGCTCACTCGTCCGGCAGGAGGGTCTGGGCCAGCGCCTCGGCGAGGTCGGGCACCAGGTCATCGGCCGACAGCAGCTCGTCCTCGTGGCGGCGGATGCGCAGCACCGCGTGCCGCGCGCCGTCCCGGACCACCCCCACCACGATCTTCAGCTCCTCGTGCAGGGGGTGCGCCGCCGCCCAGGCGACGGCGTCGCCCTCGTCGGGGATCTGGTCCTCCACCTCCGGCGGCAGCGTGATGCGCACCATCGCCAGGGCGCAGCCGGCGACGCTCTCGGGCCAGACGATGCCCGGCAGCAGCGCGCCGATATCCTCGTCGGGCAACTCCCCCTGGTCGACCGCGGTGAGACCGTCGCCGGCCGCCAGACCCAGTTCGTCAGCGAGTTCGGGCTGCACCTTCAGCAGCTCCGAGGTCTCCACCAGAGCGAACAGCCGCGGGGGACCGTCCCAGCCGGTCTGCTGCTCGATGCTCTTCACGGTCTCTTCCAGTGCGGTCATGCCGTTATTGTTTCGCCGCCCGGCAAGTGGTCCGGTCGGGAACTGTGGAAGTTGTGGATAAGTTGCGTAGTAGAGCCGACAGGAACTTGAGAATCGGAGAGAAGCGTTGAGCTTCCGAAATCCGGGCCCGGGGCGCCGCCTCCCCGGCCGAGGCCCCAGACTCCTGGCGCCCGTACTGATCACCTTGGCGGTGCTGGCAGCACTGTTCTTCGTCTTCACCGGCGTGTGGACGGACCTGCTGTGGTACCGGTCCCTGGGAGAGAACTTCTCCAAGGTCTTCACCACCCAGATGTGGACCAGGGCGCTGCTGTTCTTCAGCGGCGGCCTGCTGATGGCGCTGGCCGTCGGCGCCAACATCGTGATCGCCTACCGGCTGCGCCCGGCCTACCGGCCGGTCTCGGTGGAGCAGCAGGGCCTCGAGCGGTACCGCACCGCCGTCGACCCGCACCGCAAGGCCGTCCTGTTCACCCTGCTCGGCGCGATCGGCCTGTTCAGCGGCCTGTCCGCGGCGGGCCAGGTGGGCACCTGGCTGGCGTTCATGAACCGCACCCCCTTCGGGGAGAAGGACGCGCAGTTCGGGATGGACATCTCGTTCTTCGTGTTCGTCTACCCGTTCCTGCGGCTCATCCTCGGCTTCGCCTTCGTCATGGTCGTCCTGTCGCTGCTGACCGCGGTGGCCGTGCACTACCTGTACGGCGCCCTGCGGCTGCAGGGCCCCGGCGACAAGGCCAGCCTCTCGGCCCGCGCCCACCTGTCGGTGCTCGTCGGCCTGTTCGTGCTGCTGAAGGCGGTCGCCTACTGGTTCGACCGGTGGGGCCTGGCCTACTCCGAGCGCGGCCGCGTCACCGGCCCCGGCTACACCGACGTCAGCGCGGTGCTGCCGGCCAAGACGATCCTCGCCGCGATCGCGCTGATCTGCGCGGTCCTGTTCTTCGTCAACATCTGGCGGCGCGGCATGATGCTGCCGGGCGTGGGCTTCGGCCTGCTCGTCCTGTCGGCGATCCTGCTGGGCGGCGTCTACCCGCTGCTCATCCAGCAGTTCCAGGTCAAGCCGAACGAGCTGGCCAAGGAGCGCCCCTACATCCAGCGCAACATCGACGCCACCCGGACGGCGTTCGGCGTCGAGAACGTGGCGGGGCAGGACTACGCGCCCAACAAGCAGCCCGGCTCCAAGGAGCTCCAGGAGTACTCCAAGACGCTGCCCAACGTCCGGCTGCTCGACCCCGAGCTGCTGTCGCCGACCTTCCGCCAGCAGCAGCAGCTCCAGGGCTTCTACGACTTCGCCAACCCGCTGGACATCGACCGCTACCCCGACGCCAAGGGCGAGCCGCAGGACACCCTCGTGGCGGTCCGCGAGCTGACCGGGCCGCCGGAGAACGCCTCCGGCTGGGTCAACGAGCACCTCACCTACACCCACGGCTACGGCTTCGTCTCGGCCAAGGGCAACCAGGTCGACCCCGAGAGCAAGGGCCCGGTCTACCAGACCTACGGGATGCCGCAGGACTGCTCGGACAAGCTGGAGGACGGCTCCTGCCGGCTGAAGATCGACAAGCCGCAGGTCTACTTCGGTGAGCGCTCCCCGCAGTACTCCATCGTCGGCAACCAGAAGGAACTGGACTACCCGCCGAACCAGCAGACCACCTACACCGGCATCGGCGGTGTGAAGATGGACTCCTTCGTCAACCGCGTCGCCTACGCGCTGAAGTTCCAGGACCGCAACATCCTGCTCTCCAGCGAGATCACCGACAAGTCCCGCATCCTCTACGACCGCTCGCCGCGCGAGCGGGTCCAGAAGGCCGCGCCGTGGCTGACCGTGGACGGCAACGCCTACCCGGTCGCCGCCGGAGGCCGGATCATGTGGGTCGTCGACGCCTACACCACCTCCGCCGGCTACCCGTACGCCGAGCGGGTCAACCTGCAGGACCTCACCCGCGACAGCAACACCGAGCGGCCGTCCGTCGGCGCCCAGCGCCGCGACGACATCAACTACATCCGCAACTCGGTGAAGGCCACCGTCGACGCCTACGACGGCACCGTCACGCTCTACACCTGGGACGAGGAGGACCCGGTCCTCAAGACCTGGAAGAAGGCGTTCCCCGGCACCGTCAAGAGCAAGGCCGAACTGAAGAGCGCGATGGACGGGCAGATCTACTCCCACATCCGCTACCCCGAGGACATCTTCAAGGTCCAGCGGGGCGTGCTCTCGAAGTACCACGTGACGGACCCGAGCGGCTTCTACAGCGGCCAGGACTACTGGCAGGTGCCGACCGACCCCACCGAGAAGGGCGTCACCGAGCCCCCGTACTTCCTGACCATCCAGATGCCGGGCAAGGAGAACGCGGCCGAGGCCGAATCCCCCGACTTCGCGCTCACCTCGACCTACGTCGCCCGCAACGGCAACAACCTCACCGGCTACCTGTCGGCCAACAGCGACCCCGACTCGGCGAGCTTCGGCGAGCTGAGACTGCTCCAGGTGCCGCGCGAAGTCCCCATCCTGGGACCCACCCAGATGCAGAACGACTTCAAGGGCAATGAGAAGGCCGCGCCCATCCTCAACCGGCCCCAGGGCAGCACCACGGAGGTCGTCTACGGCAACCTGCTGACCCTGCCGTTCGCCGGCGGGTTCATGTACGTCCAGCCCGTCTACCAGCAGGCCGCCACCGGAGCCCAGTACCCCGTCCTCGGCTGGGTGCTCGTCTCCTTCGGCGACCAGATCGGGTTCGCCACCACCTTCGAGGAAGCGCTCGAGCAGATCCTCAAGCCCGGCACGGACGTCCCCGAGACCGCGGGCGACACCCCGTCCCAGGAGGGCGACGAGCAGCCGGCGAACACCTCGCCGAACGTCCAGCAGGCCATCGACGACGTCAAGAAGGCGCTCGGCGAGGCCCAGGAGGCCCTGAAATCCGGCGACCTGCAGAAGTACGCCGACGCCCAGGACAAGCTGGAAGCCGCCATCAACAAGCTGGTCGAACTCCGCGACCAGGCGGGCCAGACCCCCGCGAGCACACCGAGCACACCGGGTAACTGATTTGCCCAACCCCGCTCCACCCCGTAGACTCATGAACATACCGACGCGGGGTGGAGCAGCTCGGTAGCTCGCTGGGCTCATAACCCAGAGGTCGCAGGTTCAAATCCTGTCCCCGCTACGAAAAGAAGACCCCCGTGGTCGCGAATCTGGGATTCGCTGCCACGGGGGTCTTTTGCTTTGTCTTGCGGTGGGTGGGGGACGGGGGCGGGGTGTTGATCTTCGGGGCGGGGGAGGGTGGGGGTATGGGAGATCAATGCGGACATCTTGATCAGGTGGATGTCGGAGCGGAGCCCTCGGGGGAGGGGTGCGTGGAGTGCTTGCGGAAGGGGGGGAGATGGGTGCATCTGCGGATGTGTCGGTCCTGCGGGCATGTGGGGTGCTGTGATTCTTCGCCGGGGCGGCACGCCACGGGGCACTACCGGGAGGCGGGGCATCCGGTGGTGTCGTCCTTCGAACCGGGGGAGGACTGGTGGTGGTGCTACGCGGACGAGCTGACGTTCGGGGTGGAGGGGGCTCCGGATTATGCGCATTCGTGAGATTCGTGTTGCATGGGGCGCATGATTCAGGGTGAGGACGGGGTCGGCGCGCGGGAAGCGCAGGTGCGGGAGGAGCAGAAGGCGGTCCTGCTGACCGTCGACGACGATCCCTCGGTGTCCCGGGCGGTGGCCCGGGATCTGCGGAAGCGCTACGGGCAGGGGCTCCGTGTCGTGCGGGCGGGCTCGGGGGCCGAGGGGCTCGAGGTGCTGCGGGAGCTCAAGCTGCGGGGGCAGCGGGTGGCCGTGGTGCTGGCGGACTACCGGATGCCCGAGATGAGCGGGATCGAGTTCCTCGAAGCGGCGATGGACCTGTTCCCGCGGGCGCGGCGGGCGCTGCTGACGGCCTACGCGGACACGGACGCGGCCATCGCGGCGATCAACGTGGTGGACGTCGACCACTACCTGCTCAAGCCCTGGGACCCGCCGGAGGAGAAGCTCTACCCGGTGGTGGACGCGATGCTGGAGGCCTACCGGCGGGAGCCCGACGCACCGGTGGCGGAGACCAAGGTGGTCGGGAACCGGTGGTCGCGGCGGTCGTACGAGGTGCGTGACTTCCTCGCGCGCAACGCGGTGCCCTACCGGTGGCTGTCCGACACCTCGCCCGAGGCGGAGCGGCTGCTCAAGGCGGCCGAGGTCGGGAACGACGAGCTGCCCGTGGTGATCACTCCCGAGGGGTCCGCGCTGGTCGCGCCTTCGGCGGCGGAGCTCGCGGACGCGGTGGGGCTGGCGACCACCCCGGCCACCGACTTCTACGACCTGATCGTCGTGGGAGGCGGGCCGGCGGGGCTGGGGGCGGCCGTCTACGGGGCGTCCGAGGGGCTGCGGACGCTGCTGGTGGAGCGGCAGGCCACCGGGGGCCAGGCGGGGCAGTCGTCGCGGATCGAGAACTACCTCGGCTTCCCCGACGGGGTGTCGGGGGCGCAGCTCACCGACCGGGCGCGGCGGCAGGCCGTCAAGTTCGGCACCGAGATCCTCACCTCCTGCGACGTCGTCGGGCTGCGGGCCGAGGGGCCCGCGCGCGTGCTCACCTTCGACGACGGGCGGGAGATCGCCGCGCACACCGTGATCATCGCGACGGGGGTGTCCTACCGCGAGCTGGAGGCGCCCGGGGTCGCCGAACTCACCGGGCGCGGCGTCTTCTACGGCTCGGCGATGACCGAGGCGGCGCACTGCACGGACGAGGACGTCTACCTGGTGGGCGGCGCCAACTCCGCGGGGCAGGCCGCGGTCTACTTCGCCAGGTACGCGCCCTCGGTCACGCTGCTGGTGCGGGGCGAGTCCCTGGAGGCGAGCATGTCCCACTACCTGATCGAGCAGCTGCGCGCCCTGGACAACGTGCACGTGCGCCTGCGGACGCAGGTCGGCGAGGCGTTCGGCGACCAGGGCCTGCAGGGGCTGCGCCTGACCGGCGCCGAGGGCGGCGGTGAGGAGGTGCCCGCGGGCCACCTCTTCGTCTTCATCGGGGCGCGCCCGCACACCGACTGGCTCGAAGGCGTGGTGGAGCGCGACGAGCACGGGTTCATCCGGACCGGCGCCGACCTGGTGACGGACGGGCGCCGCCCGGCCGGCTGGCTGCCCGACCGCGACCCCTGGCTGCTGGAGTCCAGCCTGCCGGGCGTGTTCGTGGCGGGCGACGTGCGGGCGGACTCGGTCAAGCGGGTCGCCTCGGCCGTCGGCGAGGGCGCGATGGCGGTGACGCTCGTGCACCGCTACCTGGGCGCGTCATGACCGAGCGGCTGAGCCCGGCGGAGCTGCGCGGGCTGTTCCTGTTCGAGCGCCTGGACGACGAGCAGCTCGCCTGGCTGGCCGGGCACGGCTGGGTGGAGCCGGCCGCGGCCGGGACGGCGGTGCTGGCCGAGGGGGCGCCCGCCGAGCGGCTGGCGGTGCTGCTGTCGGGCACGCTCCGGCTGTGCCAGCGGGTCGGCGCGGACGAGGTCGAGGTCAACCGCACCGACCAGGTCGGCGTCTACGCCGGTGCCACCCGCGCCTACCTGCCCGAGGGCGAGCAGCAGTACACCGCCACGGTGTGGGCGGTCACCGACTGCCGGTTCTGGTTCCTGGGCAGCGCCGACTTCTCGGAGTTCATGCACCGCTGGTTCCCGATGGCCATCCACCTGCTGGAGGGCCTGTTCCTGGGCATGCGCGCCAACCACGCGATCGTCGGGCGGCGCCAGCAGCTGCTCGCGCTCGGCGCGCTGTCGGCGGGCCTGACCCATGAGCTCAACAACCCGGCGGCGGCCGTCGTCCGGGCGGCCGCGGCGCTGCGCGAGCGGGTCGGCGGGACGCGGCGCAAGCTCGCGATGCTCGCCCACGACCAGATCGACCCGCGGATGCTGACCCTGCTCGTCGGCGTCCAGGAGGAGGCGGTCCAGCGGATCGCCGCCGCGCCGAAGCTGGGCGCGCTGGCCGAGGCCGAGCGCGAGGACGAGCTGACCGACTGGCTGGAGGACCACGGGGTCGCCGGCGCCTGGGAGCTGGCGCCGATCTTCACCGGGGCGGGCACCACCACGGACTTCCTGGACCGGCTGGCGGAGTCGGCGCCGCCGGAGCTGCTGGAGGGCTCCGTCCGCTGGCTGGCCTACACCCTGGAGTCGGAGCTGCTGCTGGCGGAGATCACCGAGTCGGCCGCCCGGATCTCCGGCCTGGTCGGCGCCGCACGGCAGTACTCCCACCTGGACCGCACCCCGTACGAGCGCGTGGACGTCCACGAGGGCCTGGAGAGCACCCTCGTCATGCTGGGCGCCAAGCTGGAGGGCGTGCGGGTGGTCACCGAGTTCGACCGGGCGCTGCCGCCCGTGCCGGTGTTCGCCGGCGAGCTCCACCAGGTGTGGACGAACCTCATCGACAACGCGGTGCAGGCCATGGACGGCACCGGGACCCTCACCCTGCGCACCTCCCTGGACGCCGACCACGCGCGGGTCGAGGTGTGCGACACCGGCCCCGGCGTGCCCCCGGAGCTGAAGGGGCGCATCTTCGAGCCGTTCTTCACCACCAAGCCGGTCGGCCAGGGCACGGGCCTCGGCCTGGACATCTCCTACCGGATCGTGGTCGGCCGCCACGGCGGGGACCTGAACGTCGAGTCCGAGCCCGGCGACACCCGGTTCATCGTTCGTCTTCCGCTGCGGGATCGTCCTTCGCCGGAGGAGCCTTCTCCGGGTCGGGGAGAAGCGGCTGGATCCGCACCCTGAAGGCGGCGCTGTTGTCCTCCTCGAGCAGTTCGGGGGTCTGCGACTCCACCTGAAGGAGGATCTTGGGCCGGGCCAGCCCGGCGTCGGACCTGCGCAGCTTCGCCGCCTTCAGCTTCAGCGGCACCAGGCGGTGGTCGGCGGGGGCGATGCGCCTCCACCGGCAGGTGATCGTCGTGACGCCCTCGGGGGAGAGGCTGGAGGCCGCCTGGCGGCAGCCGGAGGTGTCGACCGCCGTCAGCTCCCTGGGCAGGGTGATGGTGAGCACGGGCCGCAGGGCCTCGGCGGGCCCGCCGTTGCCGACGTTGACGAACGCGGTGCCGGTCCGCCCCGGCCGCAGCGACCACAGGTCCCCGGCGACGGTCAGGTCGGCGAAGGACGGGTCGAGCGTCTCGCGCGCGAGGGGCGCGAACGCGTCGCGCGCCGGTGCGGGAGGCACCGTCCGGGGCGGGATCGCGGGCAGGGCGGCCGCCGACCCGGGCAGGGCCAGGGCCGCGGCGGTCCCGAGGGCCGTCCACATCGTCGGTCTGCTCACGGCATCGAGTGGTAGCCGGACGCCGTCGTCACGGCCTCCCGCCGCGCCGGAGAAGGCGGTGAGGAGGCGCGTTCTTGGGGCGGACGTGAAGGGTCAGCCTCGCGCGGTCACTTGTGGACGGGGGCGGCGCGGAAGGCGCGGCCGGCCGGGGTGGGCGAGCCGTTCGCGTTGTACAGGCCGGTGCCGCTGCGGTCGGTGGGCAGGGCGAACCAGGCGTAGCGCTTGAGGTAGGGCTCCTTGCGCAGCATCTTCACGGCCTGGCGGAGGAACTTGGCCTGCTGCGCCTGCGACGGGTAGCGGGGGGCGCCCTGCCGGAAGTCGGTCAGCGCGAACTCGGTCAGCCAGATCGGCTTCTTGTAGCGCTTGTGGACCCGGCGCAGGTAGTCGCGGAGGTTGCGGACGGCGGGCCCGGTCTGGAAGTCCTGGCCGTACCAGTGCAGGGCGATGAAGTCGACGCGCAGCTTGCGCTTCTTGGCGCCCTTCATGAACCGGTCGAGCCAGCTGCCGGGGACGTCGCCCATGTTCGCCACGGACGGGCTGCCCAGGACCAGCCCGGTCCCCATCAGCCGCGGCCACAGGTCCAGCGCCTGCTCGACCGACATGTTCGCCTGGTCGCCGAG
Organism: Actinocorallia libanotica; assembly: GCF_039525175.1. Taxonomy (NCBI): domain Bacteria; kingdom Bacillati; phylum Actinomycetota; class Actinomycetes; order Streptosporangiales; family Thermomonosporaceae; genus Actinocorallia; species Actinocorallia libanotica. The sequence continues at coordinate 181,348 of NZ_BAAAHH010000007.1, read as the reverse complement.
GTCGGGCTCGTTGAAGCCGAGCAGGTAGCGGTGGCCGCGGCCCTTGACCTTGGCCACGTCGCCGATGGTGGCCGCGCGGTGGATCATGGGGACGAACTCCGCGCCCTTGGGCGCGGCGATGCCCGACCGGTCGGGTCCCCAGCTGTAGAACCAGCACGCGCGGGAGTTCTTGATGGAGGCCTTCGACTTCGGGAAGGCCCAGGTCGCCACGCCCTTGAGGCAGGACTTCCTGCGCGCGACCCGGTCGCCGGAGCCGTTCTCGCCGGCGGCGCGCTTGTCGCTCAGCTGCGGCACCCGCTGCGCGGCCGGGGAGGACCCGTCCGCGGCGGTCGTCCGCCCGGGCGCCGCGGACGCGGGCGGCCGCGCGGTCTCCTGCGGCGCGCCCTCCTTGCGGCTGGCCTGGGGAACCTCTTCCCCCCGCTGCTCCCGGCCGCTCTGGGCGACCGGCTGCGGGCTCACCCCGCTGACGGGCCGGGAGTCGCCGCGGTCGACGAGGGCGTATCCGGCCGCTCCGGTGAGGGACGCGGCGATCAGGCCGACGGCCGCGGTCTCCAGGGAGCGTCGTTTCGTGCGGGCGGAAGGCACTCGCATGGTGGCTTTCGACTCCGGGGGATCGGGTATCCGGGGACTGCAACTGTCTCATAGATCATCAAGTTCCGTCCGCTTCCCCCCGAAACGGTGCCGTGTAAGTTGACTGTCCGATGCGGAAAGGGGGAACCGGATGCGGGTCTGGGTGCCGGGTGCCATCGGCGTTGCCGCGCTGCTCACCCTCTCGGTGGACATCGCGGTCCTCGCCGCGCACCAGGACCGCGGCGCCGAGCTGGACGAGCTCCAGATCTCCCACGAGGTGGCGCACACCCCGGGCCAGGAGACCCGCACCATCACGGTCGCGCCGCTGCGCCGCCGCCACACCCCCCACCTGCTGGCCGCCGGGACGACCACCCTGCCCGCCGACGTGGTGGCCGAGGTCAGGAAGCTCAAGGGCGTCCAGGCGGTCGAGGTGGTGGACGGGGCGCGCACCCAGGTCGCCGGAAGGCAGATCGGCCTGCTGGGCGTGGACCCCTCGACGTTCCGCAACCTCGCCCCCAAGCAGACGGCCAAGCTGGACGGGCTGTGGCGCAACGTCGCGGGCGGCGACGCGGTCATCTCCTTCTCCGGCGCGAAGCTGGGCACCGTGGTCGCGGCGGGCGCCACCGGCCGCGGCGCCAGCGTGCGGATCGGCGCGGTCGCCCCGATCGGCATCCCGGGGGTGGAGGCCGTGGTCTCCCGCGAGCAGGCCCAGCGGCTCGGCCTGGCCAGCGGCAACGCGCTCGTGGTGAGCGCGCCGAAGACCGACCTGAAGAAGCTGCGCGGCAGGCTCGCCAAGCTGCTGCCCGCCAAGACCAAGGTCACCGTCCTGCCCCGGCAGTCGACCGGCTCGGTGCAGGTGGCGGGCACCGCGAAGTCCCCGCTGAGCGGGACGGCGGGCTGCTCGGCGCACATGCAGGCGGTCCGCAACGAGGTGGACGCGCTGCTCGGCCCGTTCCTGGCGATCGGCTGCGCGCGGCCCGGCGACCCCCAGGACCACGGCACCGGCAACGCCTCGGACTTCATGCTCAGCTCCGGCGGCCGGATGCCGACCGAGGCGTGGATGGCCGTGGGCGACCGCACCGTGAACTACATCATCGCCAACTACGGCAGGCTGGGGATCAAGTACATCATCTGGCGCCAGCACATCTGGAACGAGAGCGTCTGCAAGTGCTGGCGGCTGATGGGGAACCGGGGCAGCATCACCCAGAACCACTTCGACCACGTGCACGTCTCGGTGGGCCGTTAGCCGCCTGCCCTGCCGGGGAAGGGGCGGAACATGACAGTTCCGCCGATTCCCGAGAGGCCGGCCCCGCCACCGCCGCCCAGCCCGATGCCCGCTCCGGTGCCGGAGCCCGACCCGGTGCCGCCCGCGCCGCAGCCCGCGCCGCCTCCGCCGTCCGAGCCGCAGCCGGTGCCGCCGGAGCCCGGCCCGGGGCCCTCCCCGGAGCCCGAACCCCGGCCGGTGTGAGCGTGTGCTTCTGTCGGCGGCCGCTCCTAGGCTGCCGGCATGAGTTCCCTCCCGTACGAGCAGAAACAGAACGTTCCACCGCCGCGGCTGGAGCTGTCGGCGGACGAGGCGCGGCGTATCGCGCTGCGGGCCCAGGGCCTGCTCGGCGCGCCCGACCGGCGGGCGGGGGTGCGGGGGGTGCTGCGCGCGCTGGGCGCGGTGCAGCTCGACACGATCTCGGTGCTGGCCCGTTCGCACGAGCTCATCCCCTACGCCCGGCTGGGGGCGGTGGGCAGGCCCGCGGTGGAGGAGGCGTACTGGGGGCGCGGCACGTCCTTCGAGTACTGGTCGCACGCCGCGTGCGTCCTGCCGATCGAGGAGTGGCCGCTGTTCGCCTTCCGGCGCCGGGAGTACGCGCGGCGCGGGCACCGCTGGCACCGGATGGAGGACAAGGAGCGCTCCTGCGCCCTGGTGGCGCGGCGGCTGCGCGAGGAGGGCCCGCTGACGGCGTCGGACCTGGGCGCGAGCAGCGTGCCCGGCGGCACCTGGTGGGACTGGTCCGAGACGAAGATCGCGATCGAGTGGCTGCTGGACGTCGGCGAGGTGGTCTGCGTGGAGCGCCGGGGCTGGAAGCGGGTGTACGACCTGGCCGAGCGGGCGGTCCCGGCGGACCTGCACGCCGCCGACCCGGACGACGACGCCTGCCTGACCGCCCTGGTGGCGCGGGCGGGCCGGGCGATGGGCGTGGCCACGCGGGCCGACCTGGCCGACTACCACCGGCTGCGCGCCGCGCAGGTCGACCGGGTGGTGGAGGCGGCCGGGCTGGTGCCGGTGCGCGTGGCGGGCTGGGGCCGTCCGGCCTGGGCCGACCCGGCGGCGCTGGCGGGCCCGCCGCGCGGCAGGCACCGCACCACGCTGCTCTCGCCGTTCGACTCGCTGGTGTGGGACCGGCCGCGCACCGAGCGGATCTTCGGCTTCACCCACCGGCTGGAGGCGTACGTGCCCAAGGCCAGGCGCGTGCACGGCTACTTCGCGATGCCGCTGCTGGCCGGGGGGCGCCTGGTGGGCCGGGTGGATCCGGCGCGGGAGGGGCGCACGCTGGTGGCCCGCCAGATCTCGCTGGAGGGGCCCCGGTACGTGGAGGCCGCGGCGCGGGCGCTGGCGGAGGCGGCCGCCTGGGTGGGATGCGATTCCGTGGCCGTGGAGCGCGTCGTGCCCGAAGAACTCGCCCCTGCGCTCGGTTCCGCGCTGCGTTCCTTGTCATGGCCGGACGAAAAGCACTCTGGGCAACTACCTCCGCCGTGAGTAACATCGGCCCGGTCCGCATGGTTACCCTACGGTTCGGTAACCCCGTCGGTGACCCCGCGGCAGCGGTCGCGCACACACCCCTTTGGCGTTGGAAGGACCTTCGATGACCTCGTGGCTCCGTGACTGGTTGAACGAACCGAACCCGGAACGGGGGGTGCACCTGGCCGACGAGGAGGGCGGCTGGGTCTACCGGAGCTATGACCAGATCGCCTCCTCGGCCAAGCGGGTCGCCGCGGCGCTGGCCGAGGAGGGCGTGGGGACCGGCGACGTGGTCTGCGCCATCATCCCCACCGACCACGACCTGATCTCGACGTACTTCGGCGTGTGGGCGTCCGGCGGCGTGATCTGCCTGATCACCCCGCCGCTGTTCCAGACCGGCGAGGAGTACGTCGACCACGTCGCGGCGATCCTGCGCCAGGCCAGGCCGAAGCTCACCATCGCCAGCACGGACCTGAAGGACCTCACCGCGCAGTGCATGGAGCGCGCCGGGCTGGAGGGCGAGCCGTGGGTGCCGCGGGAGGCCGAGACCGAGGCCGAGCTCCAGCCCGCCTCGGAGCTGGCGCTGATGCAGTTCACCTCCGGTTCCAGCGGCGAGCCGCGCGGCGTGCGGGTCACCTGGGAGAACCTCGAAGCCAACTCCGAGCTCATCATCCGCGCCACCGGCTACCGGGAGGGCGACGAGGTCAACTCCTGGCTGCCGCTGTACCACGACATGGGGCTGATCGGCGCGTTCCTCACCCCGGTCACCCGGCAGGGGACCCTGCACCTGATGCGCCCCGACCAGTGGATCCGCGACCCCAAGCGCTGGCTGGAGCGCTTCACCGTCGCCCAGTTCTCGGCCTGCCCGCCGTTCGCCTTCTCCTACATGGCGCGGCGGCTCAAGCGCGAGCAGGTCGAGGGCCTGGACCTCTCGGGCTGGCGCAGCGTGATCGTGGGCGCCGAGCCGGTGGACCCGGCCGGCCTGGAGGCCTTCGCCCAGCTGCTGGAGGGCACCGGCTTCGAGCGCACGGTCTTCCGCCCCGCCTACGGCATGGCCGAGACGACCCTGTGCGTGACGATGTTCGACGGGAGCTCCTCGCCGCTGGCCGTCCGCGTGGAGACCGACTCGCTGAACTTCGGGGAGAAGGTGCGCATCGCCGAGGAGCGGCTGGTCGGTCCGGATTCGCTGAACGACAAGGCCGGCTGGATGGTCGGCTGCGGCACGCCCGACGCGGAGCTCCCCGTGCGCATCTGCGGCGAGGACGGCGCGGAGGTGCCCGAGGGCTGCCTCGGCGAGGTCGTGGCCGGCGGCGTGTCGGTCTGCGACGGCTACCACGCCGGAGCCGAGGGCAAGTCCACGCGTTTCATCGACGGCGAGGTCTGGACGGGCGACGCCGGCTTCTTCCACCGGGGCCAGCTGTTCGTGCTGGGCCGGATGGGCGACAGCCTCAAGGTGCGCGGCCGCTCGGTGTACGTCGAGGACCTGGAGACCAAGCTCTCGGAGGTCACCGGCCTGCACAAGGGCCGGCTCACCGTCGTGGCGGTGCCGGGCGTGGGCAGCCGGGGCGTGGCGCTGTTCGTCGAGGCCGACGAGGGCGACTGGACGGCCGAGGCGCGGCGCTTCCTGGCCCGCCGCCTGGACGACGCCGAGCTGACGATCGTGACGGGCCCGCGCGGCCTGATCGAGCGCACCTCCTCGGGCAAGCCGCGCCGCCGCTACATGTACGAGCAGCTGCAGGCGGGCGCGCTGGCGAACATCCAGGTCCTGGCCTGAGGGCGGAGGACCGCACGGTGACCGGGTGGGAGACCACCCGGTCATTTCTTTTCCCGCGCCCCTTGACCGGTCGCCGATGTAAGTATTGACTTACCCTCCGGGACGCGTTCCGGGGAGACCGCGTCGGGACGCGTCCCGGACCCGGCCACCCGCCCGTCCCGCAGGACGGGCCGACACCCTGGAGCGCGTCAAGTGAGAGTCGCCATCACCGGAGCCGCCCGCGGCATCGGCTTCGCCACCGCCAAGGCGCTGAGGGACAAGGGCGCCGCCGTCGTCATCGGCGACGTCGACGAGGAGGCGGTGCGGTCGGCGGCCGCGGAGCTCGGCGTGACGGGGCTGCGGCTCGACGTCACCGACCGCGCGTCCTTCCAGAATTTCCTGGCCGGATCCGGCGACTACGACGTGCTCATCAATAACGCCGGAATCATGCCTATCGGTCCGGTTTTGGAGGAGTCGGAAGCCGACGCCCGGCGCTGTTTCGACATCAACGTGCACGGCGTCATGACCGGCACCAAGCTCGCGCTCGAGAAGTTCGTTCCGGCGGGCAGGGGACACATCGTCAACGTCGCCTCGGTGGCCGGCGTGCTTCCCACTCCCGGCCTCGCCCTTTACAACGGGAGCAAGGCCGCCGTCGTCGCCTTCACCGAGGCGGTCCGGCTCGAGGTGCGCCGGCACGGCGTGCACGTCGGCGCGGTGCTGCCCTCCTTCACCAACACCGAGCTGGTCGCCGGCACGCGCAGCCCCCGTGGCCAGCGGAACTGCGAGCCGGAGGAGATCGCCGCGGCGGTCCTCTCCCTGCTCGCCCGGCCGCGCCCGCAGGTGGTCGTCCCGGCCCGGCTGTCACCGCAGATCAGGGCGATGCCGCTCGTTCCCCAACGGGTGAAAGACCTGCTCAACCGGCGGCTGGGCCTCGATACGCTCTTTCTCGAGTTCGATCCCCGTGCACGTAAGTCCTACGATGAGCGCATCCGCTCGTGAAGTATCACGTTTCGGCGGCTCGCGTCGCATTTGCGACGTGAGCAGCCTAAACTCTCCCGCGTGACTGATGAGCAGCCGGTTTTTGTGGACGGCACCGGCAAACGCCGCAAGCTCTTCCAGGTCGCGGGGGCTATCTTGGGGGTCATCATCACGGGATATGCAATCGCACTCGGGGTGAGCTTGGGGACGGGGGCAGAGGTGCCGCTCACCACGTGGGTGGTGCCCGAGAAGAAGGCGCGGTCGGGGGAGAAGGCGAAGTTCCGTCCCAAGACCGCCGTGCCCTCCACGGTGCCGCAGCCCTCCGTTCCCGTCTATGTCCCCCCGGTGGTCTCCCCGTCCGGTACCGTCACCCCGACGGGGTCGCCGACCTCGACGCCGACCCCGAAGCCGACGAAGACGGCCACGTCCCGTCCCACCGTCATCACCAAGAGCCCCACACCCTCCCCTTCCACCCCGACCGAGACACCGTCGCCGCCTCCCAGCGCCACCCCCACGGCGACGCACCAGCCGTCCGGCGAGACCGACCCGGGTGCCACGCCCACTGTTCCGCCGGGCCAGGAGAAGAAGACCGCCGAGGAATGAAACAACGCGATCCCCGCGCGCACTGGTTCCTGCTCGCCTTCGGGTGCTTTCTGCTGAGCTGCATCCTGCTGATGAACGGTTATGTCAGCGGAGCGGTGGGCCAGGTGCCGCGCAAACCGGTCGACGAGTCCGGTCAGGCCCCGCCCGAGGTGCTCCAGGGCGGCCCGGTGGTCAACACCAAGGACGGCGACCTCCGGTCCGTCCACATGCCGCGCAAGACCATCGCGCTCACCTTCGACGACGGGCCCGACCCGCGGTGGACGCCGCAGATCCTGGACGTGCTGAAGAAGCACGACGCGCGGGGCAGCTTCTTCATGGTCGGCGGCAACATCGCCAAGCACCCCGAGCTGGTGCAGCGCGTCCTGGCCGAGGGCCACGAGATCGGCAACCACACCTACACGCACGCCGACCTGGCCGACGCGCCCGACTGGCGGATCCGGCTGGAGCTCAACCTCACCCAGCGGGCCCTGGCCGGGGCGGCCGGCGTCAAGACCACGCTGATGCGCCTTCCCTACTCCGGCAGCCCGCTGGGCACGACCGGCGCGCAGTGGGAGGCGGCCAAGGTCGTGGGCGACTCGGGCTACCTGGTCGTCTTCACCGACGGCGACACCAAGGACTGGCAGCACCCCGGCGTCGACACGATGGTCCAGTCGGCCGTCGACGCCGCCAAGGGCGGCCGCGGCGCGATCATCATGCTGCACGACGCGGGCGGCGACCGCGCCGAGGTGGTCCAGGCGGTCGACAAGATCATCACCACCCTCCAGCCGAAGGGCTACGAGTTCACCACGCTCGCCGAGGCGCTGAAGCTGCCGCGGTCGGAGGTCCCGGCCTCCGACCAGGAGCAGATGATCGGCAAGACGCTGGTCTTCACCCAGGGCTTCGCCAACTGGCTGGTCAACGCGCTGGCCCTGCTGTTCGGCGTCGCCGGCGTGGCGTGCGTGCTGCGGCTGGTGGTGCTCATCGGCTTCGCCCACGTGCATGTGCGCCGGATGAAGCAACGCGTGCACGACCGGCCGGAGATCAGCCCGTCGTTGACGGTCATCGTCCCGGCCTACAACGAGGAGGTGGGCATCGCCGCCACCCTCCGCTCGCTGCAGGACCACGACTATCCGGGCGAGCTGGAGATCATCGTCGTGAACGACGGCTCCAGCGACCGCACGAGCGAGATCGTCCGGGAGATGACGGGGCCGGGCCTGCGGCTGATCGACAAGGAGAACGGCGGCAAGCCGTCGGCGCTCAACGCCGGCATCGCCGCGGCGCGGGGCGAGATCATCGTCATGATGGACGGCGACACCGTCTTCCAGCGCGACACCCTGCGCAAGCTCGTGCAGCAGTTCTCCGACCCCAAGGTCGGCGCGATCAGCGGCAACGCCAAGGTCGCCAACCGCGGCGGCATCTGGGGCCGCTGGCAGCACATCGAGTACGTGATCGGGTTCAACCTCGACCGGCGCATGTTCGACCTGATGCAGTGCATGCCCACCATCCCCGGCGCGATCGGCGCGTTCCGCAAGGAGGTCCTGGACGCCGTCGGCGGGCTCAGCGACGACACCCTCGCCGAGGACACCGACCTCACCATGTCCATCAGCCGCTCCGGCTGGCACGTGGTCTACGAGGAGACCGCCATCGCCTGGACCGAGGCGCCGTCCTCGCTCCAGCAGCTGTGGCGGCAGCGGTACCGCTGGTGCTACGGCACCATCCAGGCGATGTGGAAGCACCGCTCCTCGCTGCGCGAGTCCTTCGGCCGCCGCTGCCTGAGCTACCTGGTCGGCTTCCAGGTGCTCCTGCCGCTGATCGCGCCCGCCGTGGACATCTACACCGTCTACGGCGTGCTGTTCGGCGACCCGGTCAAGTCGCTGGTGACCTGGCTGGTGTTCGTGCTGCTCCAGGCGGTGGCCGGGGCCTACGCCCTGCACCTGGACCGCGAGCGGGTGCACCCGCTGTGGGCGCTGCCGCTGCAGCAGTTCGTCTACCGGCAGCTGATGTACCTCGTGGTCATCCAGTCGCTGGTCACCGCGGTCATGGGCAACCGCCTGGCCTGGCAGACCATCCGCCGTACCGGCACCTTCTCCGACCCCAACTCCGCGGTCGGCAGGCATATGGCCGCCGAGGAGCGCAGGACCGAGGAGGAGCGAGCGGACAGGACGACCACGCCCGCGTAGCCGTCCGGCACCGCGGCGGCCGCAGGTGCGGGTCCAACCGGCACCGCTGGGGTCGCCGGCGCGGGTTCAGTGGTGCTCCTGCACTCCGGAGATCACCGCGAACTCGGCGTGCCAGGGATCGTTGACGACGGCGAGGCGGCCGGCGGGGCTGTCGATGAACGGGCTCATCTGCCCCCCGCCGAGCTCCTTGACCTTCGCGACGGCCTGCTCGACGTCGTCCACGGCGAAGTAGACCACCCAGTGCGGGGGGACCTCGGCGGGGACGTCGATGGGCATGGGCAGCATGCCCCCGACGGCCTTGTCGTCGACCAGCCAGCGGGTGTAGTAGGCGTCGCCGCCGGGCGCCCAGCCGAACACCGCGGCGTAGAAGTCCTGCGCCGCGGCGGGGTCGCGGGTGGTGAGCTCGCTCCAGGTGAACGCGCCCGGTTCGTTGACCAGCTCGCATCCGTGGTGCTGCTCGGCCTGCCACAGCGGGAGGAAGGCGTTCTCCCGGTCGCGCAGCCCCGCCATCCGCCCGGCGTGCGTGATCTGGGTCTGCGGGAGGGCGACGTGCCCGCCCGCGGCGGAGGCCTTCTGAAGGGTCTCGGCGAGGTCGGCGACCGCGACGTAGCTGTGCCAGCCCGCCGGAAGGTCCTCGTGGAACACCGGCCCGATCCCGGCGACCTTCTTGCCGCGCAGATGGAACAGCCCGTACCCGTGGGCCTCGGGCTCGGCCTCGAAACCGGCGCGCCAGCCGAACAGCGCGCCGTAGAACCCGGCGGCGCCCTGGGTGTCCGGGGTGGACAGGTCGACCCAGCAGGGCACGCCCGGCGGGTAGCTTCGTCGTTCGGACATGCCCTCATCCTCACCGGCGGCCGTCCCGGCGAATCGGTGTTTGTGGCAAGCTTTACCGGTTTTACCGGAAGTGTCAGATCGACGCAGCGGGCACGCCGCCCTCAGGGCCCCAGGCGCTTGCGGCCCTGGGCCCGCACCCGGCGCCGCTGGGACGGGTCGAGCATGAGGTAGGCGGCGATCGGGACGGCGATCACCCCCAGGATGACCAGGGTGGCGAGCAGGTTCGGCAGGAGCAGCCACAGGACGACCGCGGCCGCCCCGCCGGCGAGCAGGATCTTGGTGCGCGGGGACATGGGTCCACCTTTCCTCGACGCTGCCCTGAGAACGCGCGTGCCGCGCCGCCGGTTCCCCGCCCCGGTCAGGGGGCGAGCCGACGCAGGACCTCCTCGTGCAGGAGCCCGTTGGTGCACAGCACGCTGCCGCCCTCGGGCGTCGCCTCCCCGGCCAGGGAGGTGAACCGCCCGCCGGCCTCCTCGACGATCACCTGCAGGGCCGCCAGGTCCCACAGGCTGACCTCGGGCTCGGCGGAGATGTCCACCAGGCCCTCGGCGACCATCATGTGCGACCAGAAGTCGCCGAACGCCCGGGTGCGCCAGCAGGCGCGGGTGAGGTCGAGGAAGGGCTCCAGGCGGCCCTGCTCCTCCCAGCCGCTGAGGCTGGAGTAGGAGAAGGAGGCGTCGGCCAGCCCGGAGACCTGCGAGACCCGCAGGCGCTGGGCCCTGGCGAGGCTGCGCCCGGTCCAGGCGCCGCCCTCGCGCGCCGCCCACCAGCGCTTGCCCAGGGCGGGCGCGGAGACCAGGCCGACCACGACCCGGTCGTCCTCCATCAGCGCGATCAGGGTGGCCCAGGCCGGCACGCCGCGGACGAAGTTCTTGGTGGCGTCGATCGGGTCGATCACCCAGCGGCGGCGGCCCGCGCCGCTGCTGCCGAACTCCTCGCCGAGCACCGCGTCGCGGGGCCGCGCCCGCTTGAGGGTGCCGCGGATCTGCTCCTCCACGGCGCGGTCGGCGTCGCTCACCGGGGTGAGGTCGGGTTTGGTCTCCACCCGCAGGTCCAGTGCCCGGAACCGCCGGGTGGTCAGGTCGTCGGCCGCGTCCGCCAGGACGTGGGCGAGACGGAGATCATCAGAGTATCCATCGGCCACGACGTGGAAATCTACTGTATCCGGCCGGTCCCGTCACCGGCGTGGAGCCGTCGCCGCGGTCACCGGACTTGGGAGCATGAGGGGATGCCTTATCTCTTGCCGGACTGGGTGGCGGAGCTGACCGACCCGCGCCGCGCCGAGACGATGGAGGAGCTGGCCGACCGGCTCGTCCCGCTCGCCGAGCAGGCCATCGACGTGTCCAAGCGGCTGCGCGAGCAGCTCGCGCTGCTGAACGCGCCGTTCCAGACCGAGGCGCTGCGGGGTCTGGTGGAGGTGCTGCACTGCCGTGCGGCGCAGGCGTTCACCGAGGTCGAGGCCGAGATCGAGGACACGGTCGGTGAGCGCCTGGCCCGCGTCCTGGAGCACGCGGCGGGCCGTCCGCTGCTGCGCGAGGGGCTGGCCGCCGAGCTGCTGCCGGTGCTGGTCCGCCGGCGGCTGCTGCTGGGCGAGCGGGTCGGCGCGCGGACGGCGGCCGCGGCGCAGAGCGCGAGCGGCACCCTGCTGGACCGCGCCGGGGAGCTGTCCGGCGCGGCCGCCGGGATGGTGCAGCAGGCGCTGCCCGCCGTCCAGGAGGGGCTGGCCCTGGCCGGGCGGATCTCCCGGCTGGCGGGGCGGGTGCGCAGGGCGGGCCGGGGGCCGGTCCCCGAGGCGCTGGCCCTGGAGGCGGGGGAGCTGGCCGGGCTCTGCGAGGAGACGCTGGCGCGGCTGGAGCTGGAGTGGTCGGTGATCGGGGCGCGGGCCAGGGCGGTGCGCGCCGCGCTGCGCGGGGTGGAGGAGAGCGCGTTCAGCGAGGTGGCCCAGGCGATCGCCGAGTGCGTGGCGGAGCTGGCGCCCGAGCACGTCAGGGCGCTGGACGAGGCGGAGAGCCGAGCGCTGGAGCTGCTCGGTGAAAGATAGATAACGCCCTCTTCCCGAAAATCGGTCAATACGGGACTATGGTGAGGTTTCCGAACAAGAGGATCTTTCATGTCCGCCGACTTCGAAGTCCACCACTTCACCTACGGGCCGCTCACCCCGGCGCTGGCCTACGGGCTGTCGGTCCTGGGCTCGTTCCTGGGCCTGCACTTCACCACCCGGGCCCTGGCGGCCGCGGAACGGCGGGAACGGATCTGGTGGCTGGTCGGCGGGTCCATCGCCCTGGGCGGCACGGCGATCTGGGTCATGCACTTCGTCGGCATGCTCGGCTTCAGCGTCTCGGGCGCGTCCCTGGCCTACGAGGTGCCGCTCACCCTCTTCAGCGCGCTCCTGGCCGTGGTCTTCGTCGGCGCCGGCCTGTTCCTCGTCGGATTCGGCATGCCCGTGCCGCTCGGCGGGCTCCTGGCCGGTGCGGGCGTGGTCGCCATGCACTACACCGGCATGGCCGCGATGAACGTGGGGGCCGAGACCTCCTACGACCCGCTGCTCGTCGCGGCGTCCGTGGTGATCGCCCTCGCGGCCGCGACCGCCGCGTTCTTCTTCGCCACCCGCGTCAAGGGGTGGCTCTCCACGCTGGGCGCGGCCCTGGTGATGGGCGTGGCCGTCAGCGGCATGCACTACACCGGAATGTTCGCGTTGAACGTCCACGCGACGGCGCCGGGCCCCGTGGACGGCGCCGACCCGGTCCACCTGCTGGTGCCGCTCACCGGCATCGTCAGCGTGGTGACCGCCGTCCTGTGCGGCTTCGTCGGCGGATCCGCCGGGCCCGGGGAGCGCCGGCGGGAGGCCGAGTTCGTGGAGGGGCTCGAACGCGAGCTGGGCACCGGCTACTGATCGGCCGTCTCGTCGCGGCTGGTCAGCAGGCGGCGGAAGGACTCCAGCCGCAGCGGCGACGCGTGCCCCGCGGCGACCCACGCGTCCAGGGCGCAGCCCTCCTCCAGGTGGGAGCACAGCGGCGGACAGCCCGCGGCGCCCTCGGCCAGTTCGGGGAAGCCCAGGATCAGCTCCTCCTGCGGGATGTGGGCGAGCCCGAAGCCGCGCACCCCCGGCGTGTCGATGATCCAGCCGCCCTCGGGCAGCTCCAGGGCGATCGCCGAGGAGGAGGTGTGCCGGCCCCGGCCGGTGACCGCGTTGACGTGCCCGACGGCACGGTCGGCCCGCGGCACCAGCGCGTTGACCAGGGTGGACTTGCCCACGCCCGAATGCCCGACCAGCACGCTCATCCGGTCCTGGAGCAGCCCGCGCAGCTCCGCCGGGTCCTCGCCGCGCCGGGTCACCGTGTACGGAACGCCGAGCGGCTCGTAGATCTCCAGCAGCCCGGCCGGATCGGCCAGGTCGGCCTTGGTCAGGCACAGCAGCGCGTCCATGCCGGCGTCGCGGGCGGCCACCAGGCAGCGGTCGATCATCCCCACCCGAGGCTCGGGGTCGGCCAGCGCGGTGACCACCACCAGCCGCCCGGCGTTGGCGACGATGACGCGCTCGACGTCGTCGGTGTCGTCGGCGGTGCGCCGCAGGATGGACGTGCGCGGCTCCACCCGGACCACCCGGGCGAGCGCGTCGGGCTGCCCGGAGACGTCGCCGACCAGGGCCACGGTGTCGCCGACCACCACGCCCTTGCGGCCCAGCTCGCGGGCGCGCATGGCGGTGACGGCCACCTGCCTGCGGCGGCTCTGGCGCACCAGGCACCGGTAGCGGCCGCGGTCGACGGCGACGACCAGCCCGGTGACGGCGTCCTCGTGGGCGGGCCGCTGGCGGGTGCGCGGACGTGAGCCGCGTCCGGGCCGCACCCGGACGTCGTCCTCATCGAGGTGTTTCCAGTCGCGTGCTATGTCACTGCTCCAGCATGTTCGTCCAGAGGTCGAGGAACTCCGGGAGGGTCTTGCCCACCGTGCCGGGGTTTTCCACCTCGACGCCGGGCACGGCCAGCCCCAGGGTGGCCGCGGCCATCACCATCCGGTGGTCGTCGTAGGTGTGGAAGACGCCGCCGTGCAGCGGCCGGGGGCGGATCACCAGCCCGTCGGGCAGCTCCTCGGCGTCGCCGCCGAGCCGGGTGATCTCGGCCACCAGCGCGGCGAGCCGGTCGGTCTCGTGCCCGCGGATGTGGGCGATGCCGGTGAACCGGGACGGGCCGTCGGCCAGCGCCGCCACCATCGCCAGCACCTGGGCGACCTCCGGCGCGTCCGACAGGTCGGCGTCGATGCCGCGGATGCGCCCGGTGCCGCGCACGGTCAGGTCGCCGCCGGACAGCTCGGCCTCGCCGCCCATGAGGGGCAGCAGCTCGCGCAGCCGGTCGCCGGGCTGGACGGTGGCCGAAGGCCAGTTGCGCACGGTCACCGACCCCCCGGTGACCACCGCGGCCGCCAGGAACTGGGCGGCGTTCGACAGGTCGGGCTCGATCACGTACTCGCCGCCGCGCAGCGGGCCCGGAGCGACCCGCCAGACGTCGTCGCCGGTCTCGACCTCGGCGCCCGCGTCGCGCAGCATCCGCACCGTCATCTCCAGGTGCGGGGCGGAGGGCACGGGGGGGCCCTCGTGCCGCACCTCGATGCCGCGGGCGTAACCGGGCGCGCTCAGCAGCAGCCCGGAGACCAGCTGGGAGGAGCCGGACGCGTCGATCGTCACCCGGCCGCCCTCGACCGCGCCGGTGCCGGCGAGGGTGAAGGGCAGCAGGCCGCGACGGCCGTCCGCGACGGCGACGCCGAGGGCGCGCAGCGCCTCCAGCAGCGGGCCCATCGGCCGGACGCGGGCGTGCGGGTCGCCGTCGAAGGACACCGGCCCGGCGGCGCGGGCCGCCAGCGGGGGCACGAAGCGCATGACGTTGCCCGACAGGCCGCAGTCGACCGCGGCGGGGGCCGAGGGCGGGGCGGGCGTCACCCGCCAGTCGGTGCCCTCGTCGTCCACCCCGACGCCCAGCGCCCGCAGCGCGGCGGCCATGAGCAGGGTGTCGCGGCTGCGCAGCGCGCCCCGCAGCACGCTCGGCTCCGCGGCCTGCGCGGCGAGGATCAGCGCGCGGTTGGTCATCGACTTGGAGCCGGGCAGTTCCACCACGGCCTTGAGCGGCCCCGACGCCACGGGGGCGTTCCACCTCGTCATGAGGCCAGCCTATCGGGCGGCCCGCCAGGGCGTCTCCGGCGGTGTGAGGACGGTTACAGGGGGTGGTGCACGGGTCCGCGAAGGCGGGGTTACTGTTCGAGCAAAAGCTGGTCGAACAACTTTTGTCCCCCCCTGAGGAGGAGGAGTGGACGAGCTGTTGCTCGCGCGCCTTCAGTTCGGCGTGACGACGGTTTACCATTTTCTGTTCGTCCCCGTCACCATCGGGCTGTCCCTGCTGGTAGCAGTGCTGCAGACGGCCTGGCACCGGACCGGTAAGGAGAAGTACAAAAAGGCCGCGAAGTTCTGGGGAAAGCTCTTCACCATCAACTTCGCGCTCGGCCTCGTCACGGGAATCGTGCAGGAATTCCAGTTCGGCATGAACTGGAGCGACTATTCGCGTTTCGTGGGCGACATCTTCGGTGCTCCGCTGGCGATCGAGGCGCTGCTCGCCTTCTTCCTGGAGTCCACCTTCCTGGGCCTGTGGATCTTCGGCTGGGACCGCATCCCCAAGCGGCTGCACCTGCTGAGCATCTGGCTCGTGGCGATCGGCACCATGCTCTCGGCCTACTTCATCCTGGCCGCCAACTCCTGGATGCAGAACCCGGTCGGCTACACCTACAACGCCGAGGCCGGCCGCGCCGAGCTGGAGAGCTTCACCGCCGTCCTCACCAACGACGTGCTCAAGTGGACCTTCCCGCACACGATCTTCGGCTGCTGGGTCACCGGCGGCCTGCTCATGGTCGCGGTCTCGGCCTGGCACCTGTCCCGCCGCCGCAACAAGGACGTCATGTTCTCCTCGCTGCGGCTCGGCCTGGTCGCCACGCTCATCGGCGCGGTCGGCTTCTTCGCCTCCGGCGACATGCTCGGCAAGGTCATGACCGAGACCCAGCCGATGAAGATGGCGGCGGCCGAGGCGCTGTACGAGACCTCCGCGCCCGCCTCGTTCTCCCTGTTCACCATCGGCACCCTGGACGGGCAGAAGCCGACCTTCTCCCTGGAGGTGCCCTACCTGCTGTCCTTCCTGGGCACCGGCTCCTTCGACGGGGAGGTCCACGGCATCAACGACCTCCAGGCCGAGTACGAGGAGAAGTACGGGCCCGGCGACTACCGCCCCTACATCCCGATCACCTACTGGGGATTCCGGATCATGGTCGGCGCCGGCACGGCGATGGCGCTGATCGCGGTGCTCGGCCTCTGGCTCACCCGCCGGGGCAGGACGCCGGACAAGCCGTGGATCTGGAAGGCCGCCATCTGGTCGGCGGCGCTGCCCTTCGTCGCCAACTCCGCGGGCTGGATCTTCACCGAGATGGGCCGCCAGCCCTGGCTGGTGTTCGGCCTGCTGAAGACCGAGGCGGGCGTGTCGCCCGAGGTGCCCGGCGGCACCGTCCTGACCTCGCTGCTGGTCTTCACCGCCCTCTACGGGATCCTCGCCGTCGTCGAACTCGGCCTCATGCTCAAGTTCGCCAAGAAGGACCCGCCCGAGGACCCCTCGCCCCTGGACACGGGCGCCGACGACGAACCCCAGCTCACCTTCGCGTACTGACGGGACGACACCGATGCATCTCTACGACCTCTGGTTCGTCGCCATCGCGGTCCTGTGGATCGGCTACTTCTTCCTGGAGGGCTTCGACTTCGGCGTCGGGATCCTCTCCCGCTTCCTGGCCCGCGACGAGACCGAGCGGCGGGTGACGATCAACACGATCGGGCCCGTCTGGGACGGCAACGAGGTGTGGCTGCTCACCGCGGGCGGCGCCACCTTCGCGGCGTTCCCCGAGTGGTACGCCACCCTGTTCAGCGGCTTCTACCTGCCGCTGCTGGTCATCCTCGTCGCGCTGATCCTGCGGGCCGTGGCGTTCGACTACCGCGGCAAGGGCGAGACCGACCGCTGGCGGCGCAACTGGGACCACTGCATCTTCTGGGGATCGCTCATCCCCGCGTTCCTGTGGGGCGTGGCGTTCGGCAACATCGTCCAGGGCGTGAAGCTGAACGAGGACCACCACTACGTGGGCACCGTCCTCGACCTGCTCAACCCGTACGCGCTGCTCGCCGGGCTGGTGACGCTGTCGCTGTTCACCTTCCACGGCGCGGTGTTCCTGGCGCTGAAGACCACCGGCGAGATCCGGGAGCGCGCCAACGGGCTGGCACTCCGGCTCGGCGCGGTCGCCGCCGCCATCGCGGTGGCCTTCCTCGCCTGGACCTACGCCGAGCGGGGCACGAACGGGACGCTCGCCACCTCCGTCCTGGCCGCGCTCTTCCTCGTCGGGGCGATCGCCCTGTCGGCGAAGGGCCGCGAGGGCTGGGCGTTCGCCCTCTCCGGGCTGACGATCATCGCGGCCGTCGCGACGCTCTTCCTCGGCCTGCACCCGGACGTCATGCCGTCCACGATCGCGCCGGAGAACAGCCTGACCGTGCAGAACGCGGCGGCCACGCCCAAGACCCTGGGCATCATGACCTGGGTCGCGGTGATCTTCCTGCCGCTGATCCTGCTCTACCAGAGCTGGACCTACTGGGTCTTCCGCAAGCGCATCGGCGTCGAGCACATCCCGGCGGCGCCGTGAAGCCGTTCGACCCGCGACTGGCCCGGCACGCCCGCTCCACGGTGCCCTACCTGGCCGTCTGCGTCCTGATCGGCGCCCTCGGCGCGGCCTGCGTGATCGCCCAGTCCTGGCTGCTGGCCCACGCGATCGCCACGCTGAGCGTCCCGCCGGCGCTCCTGGGCGTCTTCGCGCTGCGCGCACTGCTCGCCTGGGCCCAGGAGATCGCCGCCCACCGCGCCTCGGCCGGTGTGAAGGCCGAACTGCGGGAGACCGTCCTGAGGTCGGCGATCAGCGGCGAGACCCCGCCCCGGACGGGCTCCCTCGCCGCCCTGGTGACCCGCGGGGTGGACGCGCTGGACCCCTACTTCTCGCGCTACCTCCCCCAGCTCGTCCTGGCCGTGATCGTGCCGGTCTCGGTGCTGGTCGTCCTTTTCCGCACCGACCCGGGATCGGCGGCGATCGTCGCCGTGACGCTGCCGCTGATCCCGGTCTTCGGGGCGCTGATCGGCCTGTACACCGAGGCGCAGACCCGACGCCAGTGGCGCACGCTGGAGGTGCTCGCGGGGCACTTCGCCGACGTCGTCTCCGGGCTGGCGACGCTGAAGGTCTTCCGGCGCGCCGGATTCCAGGCCAAGGAGATCGAACGGGTCTCGGGCGAGCACCGCAAGGTGACCCTGCGGTCCCTGCGGGTGGCCTTCATGTCCTCCCTCGCCCTGGAACTCGCCGCGACCCTGTCGGTGGCCGTCGTGGCGGTCTCGGTCGGGCTGCGCCTGGTCCACGGCGGGATGGCCTTCGAGGCCGCCCTGTTCATCCTGATCCTCGCGCCCGAGGCCTACCTGCCGCTGCGCCAGGTCGGCACCCACTTCCACGCGGCCCAGGAGGGGCTGGCCGCGGCCGAGGAGATCTTCGCGTCGCTCGCATCGGAGCGCCCCGCGCCCACCGCCCCGGCGCCCCGCGGCGGCGGGGCGCCCCGGGTGGAGTTCGACGCGCTGACCGTCCGGGACGGGCTCGCCCCGCTGGCCCTCACCCTGGAACCCGGCCGCACCACCGCGCTGGTCGGCCCCTCCGGAGCCGGGAAGTCCAGCGTGGTCGCGGCCCTGATGGGCTTCGCCCGGCCCGCCTCGGGACGGATCACCGTGGACGGCGCGGAACTCGTCCCCGAAACGGACTGGGCGGCCTGGCGCGAACAGATCGCCTGGATGCCGCAGAACCCCTACCTCATGCCCGGGACCGTCGCCGAGAACATCGCGATCGCCGTTCCCGGAGCCGCCCCGGAGGCGGTGCGCGCCGCCGCCGAGGCCACCGGCGTCCTCGGCTACACCACCCTGGACGCCCCCCTGGGCGAGGAGGGCCACGGGCTGTCCGCCGGGCAGGTCCAGCGCATCGCCCTCGCCCGCGTGCACCTGCGCTGCGCGCTCCTGGACATACGCCTGGTCCTGCTCGACGAGCCCACCGCCCACCTGGACCCGGCCACCGAACTGCAGATCACCGAGGCCCTCGCACCCATGACCCGCGACCGCACCACCCTGCTGATCACCCACCGCCGCGCCCTGGCCGCGCACGCCTACACCGTCGTGGCGTACGGCCGCAGGCTCGCCGCCGCGGGAGCCCCCGGATGAGGGGGACCGGAGCCCGCCTGGCCCTCGGCGCCCTCCTGGGCGCGGCCACCCTGGTCTGCGGGATCGGCCTGATGGCCTCCTCGGGCTGGCTGATCTCCCGCGCCGCCCAGCAGCCGCCCGTGCTGTACCTCATGGTGGCGATCGTCTCGGTGCGGGCGTTCGGGATGGGCCGCGCGGTCCTGCGCTACGCCGAACGGCTCGCCTCCCACGACGCCGCGCTGCGGCTGCTCTCCCGCACCCGGGCGCGCGTCTTCGACAAGCTCGTCGACCTGGCGCCCGGACGGCTCGGCGCGTCCCAGACCCTCGGCCTGATCGTCTCCGGCGTCGACGGCACCGCCGACCGCTGGCTGCGCGCCCGGCTGCCGATGGCGAGCGCGGCCCTGGCCGGCCTGGCCGCCGTCGCCCTGCAGACCTGGCTGCTGCCCCCCGCGGGCCTGGTCCTGCTCGCCGGACTCCTCGTCGGCGGCGTCGCGGCGCCCTGGCTGGCGGCGCGCGCGGCACGGCGGGCCGCCGTCCGCGAGGCCCTCGCCCGCGACGAGATGTCGGCCCTGACCACCCGGACCCTGCGCGGCCTGCCCGAACTCCTCGCCTACGGCGCCGCCCCCGAGCGGCTCGCCCGGATCAGAGGAGCCGACGACGAGCTGAACCGCGCCGCGGGCCGCTCCGCCTGGTCCCTCGGCCTCGCCACGGCCCTGACCACCCTGGCCTGCTGCGCCTCCGTCTTCGGCTCCCTGGCCCTGGCCGCCCCCGCCGCCCGCGCCGGAGAGCTCGACACCCTGCTGGTGGCCGTCCTCGTCCTCACCCCGCTCGCCGCCTTCGAGGCCGTCACCACCCTCTCGGCGGGCGCCCAGCAGCTGCTGCGCTCCCGCGCCGACGACGCGCTGCTCGACCGGGTGCTCCGGGCCGAACCGCCCGTCCGGGAGCCCGAGACCCCCCGCGACGCCGACCGCGAGGGCACCGCGGTGACCATCCGCGACCTGTCCGTGCGCTGGCCCGACGCCGCCGAGGACGCCCTGACCGGCTTCGACCTCGACCTCCCGCCCGGCCGCAAGATCGCCCTCTTCGGCGCCAGCGGCACGGGCAAGTCCACCCTGGCCGCCGCGCTCCTGCGCTTCGTCGAATACCGGGGGAGCATCACCCTGGGCGGCGTCGAGCTGCGCGACCTGCCCGCCGACCACGTCCACGAGCTGGTCGGCCTGTGCGCCCAGGACGCCCATGTCTTCGACACCACCGTCGCCGAGAACGTCCGCCTGGCCCGCCCCGGCGCCACCGACGAGGAGGTCGCCGAGGTCCTGCGCCGCGCCGGCCTCACCGACCTCCCCCTCACCCGCCGCGTGGGCGAGCACGGCGCCGCCGTCTCCGGCGGCGAACGCCAGCGCATAGCCCTGGCCCGCGCCCTCCTCGCCGACTTCCCGATCCTGGTCCTCGACGAGCCCGACGCCCACCTGGACTCCGACACCGCCGACCGCGTCCTGCGCGACCTCCTCCGGGCCGCCGGAGACCGCACCGTCCTCCTGATCACCCACCGCCCCGGCGTCCCCGGCGCCGACCCCGTCCTCGGCCTCGTCGACGAGGTCCTCACCCTGGTCCCGCCCGCCTCACCGGAAAATGTCGCCACCGCCGCATAGCCTGAAGGCATGTGCGGACGCTACGCGACGGCCCGTTCCCGCCAGGAGCTCCTCGACGCCTTCGACGTCGAGGTCGACGAGACCTGGGGCGAGGACGGCGAGGACCTGCTGAGAGCGGACTACAACGCCGCCCCCACCAAGACCCTCCCGGCGGTGCTGGAGAGGGCCGAGCCCGCGGCCGAGGAGACCGTCCCCGTCCGCCGCCTGAAGATGCTCCGCTGGGGCCTCGTCCCGTCCTGGGCCAAGGACGTCTCCATCGGCAACCGCATGATCAACGCCCGCGTCGAGACCGTCGCCGAGAAGCCCTCCTTCCGCCGCGCCTTCGCCAAGCGCCGCTGCCTCCTGCCCGCCGACGGCTACTACGAGTGGTACACCAACGAGGAGACCAAGAAGAAGCAGCCCTTCTTCATCGCTCCGAAGGACCGCTCGATCCTGCCCCTGGCGGGCCTCTACGAGCTGTGGAAGTCACCCGAGGACGCGTGGGTCTGGACGTTCACCCTCCTGACCACCCAGGCCGTCGACGCCGTCGGCCACATCCACGACCGCATGCCCATGACCGTCACCGACGAGGACGCCTGGCTGGACCCCGCGACCCGGGACCCCGGTTCCCTCCTGGTCCCCGCCATGTCCGGCGAGCTGGAGGCCTTTCCCGTGGCCAAGGCGGTGGGCAACGTCCGCAACAACGGCCCGTCCCTCATTCGGCCCCTGGCGCCCGAGGAGAACGGGGAGAACGGGGAGGCCCTGTTCTGATCCCGGTGTCCTGACCCGGCCTCGCGCGCTCACCGGAGGTGGTGGGGCGGGGGGACGCGGACGGGGAGACGGGCTTCAGGTCGGGGAAGTGGCGGGGGCACCAGGTGTCCAGGCGGGACGCGATCTCCTTGGGGCGGAGCTTCTTCATGTCCTTCAGGGCCGGGACGGTGGAGGCGCGGGCCGCCTCTTCGGCCACCTCGTTCTGGGCGGCGGCCTCGGCGCGGCGGCCGTCCTCGCGGAGGACGGCGGCCTGGGTGCGGGCGCTGCAGGCGGCCTGGGCGGCGCCGTCGGTGCCCGGGGGGAGGGAGAAGGTCGCGGACGCGCGGCCGCGGCGGGCGGGCTTCTCGGCGGGCGCGGCGGCGGGCGGGGTGGCGGTCACGGTGACCGTGGCGGGGGGCGGGGCGACGACGGGGTCGGGCGGGCCCGGCGGGGACGAGGTGAGGGTGAAGGAGCGCAGCCAGCCGCCCAGGACGAGCAGGAGGAGGACGGCGGAGAGGGCCAGGCAGCCCAGGAGGAACCTGCGGGTGAAGGTGCGGGCGGTGCCGTAGGGCTGGTGCATGTTCGCTCCCTGGGTGCACGGCCACGGCGGTGCGGGCCGATCGTCCGTCGAGCTGATGACCAGAAGGTTACCCAAAGTGATATATCGTCACACACCGGAGAGGTGCGGGGCACGGGATTCCCGCGGTGGGGCCGGGATCACCAGCGGTGGTTGCGGCGGTCCAGGACGGTGCCCAGGGACTCCACGACGGTCGGGTCGTACTCCGAGGCCGAGTCCAGGCGGAGGCGGTCCAGGACGGCCGCGGCGCGGTCGCGGTCGGTGGAGTCGCCCACCAGGTCGTCGTAGGCGTTGGCGACGCGGATGATGCGGCTGGCCAGCGGGGGCGCGGGCACGGCGGAGTAGGGGGCGGACTGGCAGCGCACGATGTGGGCGACCCGGTCCAGGACGCCGGTCTGCTCGATGACGTTCGCGCCGAGCTCGGCGATGCGGCGCTGCTCGGCGGGGGAGGCCAGGACGGTGGCCCCGCCGGGGATGGGGTCGGGCAGCGAGAGCTGGCCGATGTCGTGCATGAGCGCCGCGTACTCCAGCTCCAGCGACTGGGCCTCGGTCATGCCCAGCTCGCGGCTCATCGCCACGGCGAGCCTGCTGACCCGGCGCGAGTGCCCCGTCTCGACGTACCCGCCGACCTCGGTCACGCGGGAGAGCGCGCGGACGGTCTGCAGGTAGGTGGTGCGCACGGCCGCGTAGCGGCGGAAGGCGAACTGGGTGGTGAGGATCGGCGCGGTGAACAGCAGCAGCGCCGCCAGCCCCATCACGGACGTGGCGACCGCGATGAGCATGCCCGTCGCGGTCTTGGCCGCGCACAGCAGCACGCCCGCGCGGAACTCGTCGAGGAAGGCGATGCCGAACCGGACGCGGACGGCCTCGGCGCGGATCGCCGCGGCGACCACCATGTCGGAGCAGCCCGCCGTGCACGCGATGAGCGCCATCAGGCCCAGCGCCGTCCACCAGTCGCCGAGCGTCAGCCGTTCGGCGAACAGCAGCCCCGTCAGCGGGCGGAACAGGAACGCCACCACCGCGGCGACGACCAGCCGGCGCGCCATCGCGTCGAGCTGCGGCGAGCGGCCGACCGCGATGTGCGGCAGGGTGCCGGCGAGCATCCCGGCCGCGGTCACCGCCACCACCTGCAGCGCCGAGTAGGTGACGGGCTCGCCGCCGACGCTCATCAGCATGCCGTAGCCCAGCGCCCCGGCCGTGCTGATCGGCGCGACCTCGCGGCCGCCCGGCATGTTCATCCGGAACAGCTCGCCCAGCGCGATGAGCGCGCCGAAGATGATGGCGGGCTTGGGCTCGACCACGGTGCCCGTCGCGGCCAGCGAGGCGGCGGCGGCGACGGTCAGCGCCACGGCCGCGCCCAGCAGCACCAGCTGGGCGGAGTCGAAGTGCTGCCATGCCGGTCTCTCGCGCGCCACCTCCAGGCGGCCGCCCGTCACCATGCTCCCTCACCCATCACCTTGAGCGGCGCGCTCGGGTCGTCGTGGTCCTGCCGGGTGGTCTGGACGTGCTCGCCCTCGGGCACCACGACCTGCCGCGGCGGGTTCCACTCGGTCTTCTCCAGCGCGCGCAGGAAGGCCTCGACCATCTGCGGGTCGAAGTCGGTGCCGCTGCACCGGCGCAGCTCGGCGACGCCCTCGGCGACCGAGCGCGCCGGCCGGTAGGAGCGGGTGGAGGTCATCGCGTCGAACGCGTCGGCGACGCCGATGATGCGGGCGAACTCCGGGATCTCGTCGCCGGCCAGACCCATGGGGTAGCCGCGCCCGTTGAGCTTCTCGTGGTGGTGCATGATCCCGGTGAGCGCCTCGTCCAGGAAGCCGATGTCCTTGAGGATCTCCAGGCCGCGCATCGGGTGGAGCTGGATGGCGGCGAACTCCGTCTCCGACAGCGGCCCGTCCTTCTGCAGCACCTTGGTGGGGACGCCGAGCTTGCCGACGTCGTGCAGCATCCCGGCGAACCGGATGGCCTCCAGCCGCGCCGGGCTCATGCCGATCTCCTCGGCGATCATCACCGCGCCGCGGGACACCCGTTCGCTGTGTCCGCGGGTGTAGTAGTCCTTGGTCTCCACCGCCTGGCACAGCGCGGCGAGCGTGGCCTCGTGGGCGCGCTGCTGGGCGCGGGTCTGGGCGAAGGCCCAGCGCGCGGTGAACAGCGGCAGCAGCACCAGCACGGGGGCGAACAGGTCGACGGCGAGGTAGACCTCGGCGATGAGCAGCCCGAACGAGCCGTAGCCCAGCAGGCCCGGCGCGAGCAGCCGGATCTCGCCGACGAGCGCGCGCGCGGTGGCCTGGCGGCTGAGCAGCAGGATGCCGCCGACCATCACCAGGTTGCAGGCGACGTAGGCGAAGAGCGCGCCGAGGAACGGCAGCAGCTTCAGGTCGGCGGCGAGCTGCCAGGGAACGTGCGGGCCGACCGGCCGGAGCAGCTCGTGGACGGTGCCCGCGATGTATCCGCACAGGGCGAACTGCGCCGCGTTGTAGATCCGCTTGACCAGGGCGATGCGCTGGAACGCGGCGAGGGCGCAGGCGCCGACGAGCGCGGCGCCCTCGGGGCCGAGCAGGACCACCGAGGCCAGGCAGGCTGAGAAGCTGAGAGAGACCCGCGCCCGCTCCAGGTTGAGCAGGGCGGGCGCGGAGTCGCAGATGAGGAACAGTGCGGCCAGGACGATGAACGTCCGCGGCCGCACGTCCGCGTAGGAGGCGGTGGCGAGCACGAGGACCGCGCCGCCGACCACCGCGGCGACATAGCTCCAGGCGGCGGCGGGAAGGCCGTGACGTTCGCGCATGCCGCCGCCTTTCGGTACTGGCTCTCTAGACCC
Source organism: Actinocorallia libanotica (assembly GCF_039525175.1). Taxonomy (NCBI): domain Bacteria; kingdom Bacillati; phylum Actinomycetota; class Actinomycetes; order Streptosporangiales; family Thermomonosporaceae; genus Actinocorallia; species Actinocorallia libanotica. The sequence goes on along the minus strand of NZ_BAAAHH010000007.1, from coordinate 156,660 downwards.
AGGAGACGCCCATGGGCTCGGTCAGCAGCACCGCGGCGACCGCCGCCGCTTGGAGCACGACGAACGACACGTACCTGAGCATGGTGGTTCTCCCCCCGAAGAAATCCGGGGGATTTCCCCGGATCTGGTACCTTGCTCCCCGCCACTGGCCGGTTCAGCCCAAGACTAACCAACGTGACGTTGCTCCCACAGCAACACGGAAAATCGAGAGCAAAGCGTGAACAGAACGTCACGTAATGTTGGACGATCTACCGGCCTCGCGCCCACGCCACGGTGGCGGCCAGCCCCTCCTCCAGCGAGGTGCGCGGCTTCCAGCCGAGCCCGTCCAGCGCGGGCGCGGGGTCGAGCGCCATCGCGGGCAGGTCGCCCAGGCGGAAGGGCGCGGTGCCCGGCTCGTCCGGGGCGCCCGCGGCCGCGGCGACGAGGGCGTGCAGCCGCCGGTCGGTGGTCTGCACCCCGGTGCCGATGTTGAAGCGCTCGCCCGAGCCGGTCTCCAGCGCCCTGGCGTAGGCGTCGACCACGTCGGCGACGTACACGTAGTCGCGGGTGTTGCCGCCGTCCCCGTACACGATGGTGGGGCGGCCCTCCAGCAGCGCGGCGGTGAAGATGGAGATGACCCCGGCCTCGCCCTCGGGGGTCTGGCGGGGGCCGTAGACGTTGGCCAGCGCCAGCGTCGTGTAGTCCAGGCCGTGCAGCTCGCGGTAGGCCCGCAGGTAGATCTCGCCGGTCGTCTTGGAGGCGGCGTAGGGGGACTTGGGACGCAGCTCGGCGTCGGCCCCGACGGGCAGCGAGTCCGGCACGCCGTACACCGCGCAGCTGGAGGTGAACACCGTCTTGCGGGCGCCCGCGGCGCGGGCGGCCTCCAGCACGTTGATGGTGCCCATGACGTTGGTGCGGGCGTCGAGCAGCGGGTCGGAGACGCTGCGGCGGACGCTCACCTGGGCCGCCAGGTGGCAGACGACCTCGGGGGAGCGGGCGGTCGCCAGGGCGGTCAGCGCCGGGTCGGCGATGTCGAGGTCGTGGAGCTCGACGCGGCCGCCGAGGTTGTCCCTGCGCCCGGAGGCGAGGTTGTCGACGGCTATGACGTCGTGTCCGTCGGACAGGAGCCGGTCGACGAGATGCGAGCCGATGAACCCGGCCGCGCCGGTGACGAGGATGCGCACTCGCGCAAGCCTACTGCTCGGTCTCCGCCTGCGGGGGCGAGGCCAGCAGCTGCTCTATCCGGCCGAGCACCTTGGTCTTCAGGTCGGCGGGCACGGGGTCGCAGCCGCAGGCCTTGCCGACCAGCTTCTTCACCGACTCCTCCAGCCCGTACTCGCGCAGGCAGGGGCCGCACTCGTCGAGGTGCTGCTGGATCTCGGCGCAGCCCACGTCCTCGAGCTCGCCGTCGATGTAGGTGTAGACCCGGGCGAGTACCTCGCTGCACGGCGTTCCGTGCTCGTTCCCGCAGCTCACTGTGAACCCTCCCGGGTGAGGCCTCGTTCCACGGCGTAGTCCTCCAGCATGGTGCGCAGCTGGCGCCGCCCCCGGTGCAGCCGCGACATCACCGTACCGATGGGAGTGTTCATGATGTCGGCTATCTCCTTATAGGAGAAGCCTTCGACGTCGGCGAGGTAGACGGCGATGCGGAAGTCCTCGGGCAGGTCCTGCAGCGCCTTCTTGATGTCGGAGTCGGGCAGGTGGTCCAGCGCCTCGGCCTCGGCCGACTTCAGTCCGGTCGAGGTGTGGGACTCGGCCCGGGCCAGCTGCCAGTCCTCGATGTTCTCGGTGCCGGTGTTCTTCGGCTCCCGCTGTTTCTTGCGGTAGCTGTTGATGAACGTGTTGGTGAGGATGCGGTAGAGCCACGCCTTGAGGTTGGTGCCCTCTTTGAACTGGTGGAAGGAGGCGAAGGCCTTGGCGAAGGTCTCCTGGACGAGGTCTTCGGCGTCCGCGGGGTTGCGGGTCATCCGCAGCGCGGCCGGATAGAGCTGGTCGAGGAAGGGCAGCACATCGCGCTGGAAGCGCTCGCTGCGCTGGGCCATCGTCTCGGTGGAGCCCGGTACTGTACCCACCCCCTGGGAAGGAACCGATACACGATCTTGCTGATACGACAATAGCCGCACGTCCTGACCACCGCCGTCACGGACCCCTGCGAGTACCGGCATGGACCACCCCTCACACGTTGTACCTTCGAGGCAACAGCGGAAGGCAGGTGCGCATTCCCGGAAGACGATCCTTCCCTCCGGCGCCGAGGGGTGACGTGACGGCCGGTACGGGGAAGGATGACCCGTACACGTAGACAGGAGTCCCCCTTTTGCTGCCGCTACCGGGCAGATCCCCCGCGCTCAACCAGGATCACGACCACGACGAGCTGTCGGGCTACTGGAGGTTCTACCACGCCGTGGCCTCGGCCCAGCTGGCGCGCTGGCTGCCCCGGCGCAGTTCCGTGATCCTGGACGTCTCGGGCGGGGAGAGCCGGTCGGCCCGGCAGGCCGCGGCGGCCGGGCACCACGTGCTGGAGGTGGCCACGGGACCCGGGGACGGGCAGGAGGCCTCCCCGGACGGGCGGCGGCGGATCGTGGCGGATCCCTCCACCCTGGACTTCCTGGTCGACGGCAGCATGGACGCGGTGATCGCCGAGGACGGGGTGCTCTCCCGCTGCCTGGCCACCGAGGAGACGGTCCAGGAGATCGCCCGGGTGCTGCGGCCCGGCGGCCGGGTGCTGCTGTGCGTGGACTCCCTGACCCTGGGCCTGGCGGTGCTGGCCGAGCAGAACCTGTGGCCGCACCTGTCGGACGTGCCGCGCGCCGAGGTGGTCCTGGTGCCCTGGCCGGACGGGACGATCACCCGCTGCTTCTGGTCGGCCCAGGTGCGGGAGTTCCTGGCGGAGGCGGGGCTGGAGACCGAGTGGATCAGGCCGCGCACCGTGGTGTCGCCCTCCACCGCCGAGCACCTGCTCGGCCAGGACCCCGGGGCTCTGGCCCAGCTGGTGCGCACCGAGCTGCAGACCCCCTACGACTGCCGGGTCGAGGACGAGTCGGTCGGCATCCACCTGCTGGCGAGCGCGATCAAGTCCTGGTGAGGCACCGGGCCGCCGCCCTTCCCGTACGGCGCTCCCCGGCGCGGCCCGTTCGCGCGGAGCACCCGCCCGGTTACATTCGGTGGATCCGCTGATCGCGGAGGCGTCGGCCCGCGCGGCGGGCCGGCCGGGGGTGCCGAACGAAGGGGGCCGCTGTGGCCGAGGTCCGCGCGGAACTGGTCTCGAACGTCTGGAAGGTGCTGGTCCCGGCGGGGACGGCGGTGGCCGAGGGGGACGCCCTGGTCATCCTGGAGTCGATGAAGATGGAGATCCCGGTGCTGGCCGAGGAGGGCGGCACCGTCACCCGGGTGGCGGTCGCGGAGGGCGACGTGATCCAGGAGGGCGATCTCATCGCGGTGATCGAGTAGCCGTCCAGTAGGTTGTGCGCCCATGGAGCCCATGGAGACGTACTGCGAGCACTGCGGCGAGGCGGGTCTGCACGCCGCCTGCCGGGAGGCACTGCGGCTGGAGCCGCCCCGTTTCTGCGCGCGCTGCCGCCGCCGCATGGTGGTGCAGGTCACTCCGCGCGGGTGGACGGCCCGCTGCGCGGAGCACGGCACCCTGACCTCGGCCTGAACCCCCCCGGCACGCCCCCGTACAACGGGAGCCCCTGTTTTCTGTGGGATCCCGTGCGGAGCGCGCCGGGGGCCTGGGGCTAGGGTCGGGGCCGTGAGTGTGCTGATCGTCACCGGCACCGATACCGGTGTCGGAAAGACCGTGGTGACGGCCGCGCTGGCCGCCCTGGCGGCGGCCCGGGGGGCGTCCGTGGCGGTGGTGAAGCCCGCCCAGACCGGAGTGGGCCCGGACGAGCCGGGCGACCTGCAGGAGATCGGGCGCCTGGCCGGCGTCACCGACCTGCACGAGGGCGCCCGCTTCCCCGACCCGCTGTCGCCCGCCGCGGCGGCCCGGGTCTCCGGGCTGCCGCCCGTCCAGCTGCCGGCGGCGGCCGGGCTGGTGGGCGAGCTGGCGCACGGCCGCGACCTGGTGCTGGTCGAGGGCGCCGGGGGGCTGCTGGTGCGCTTCGACGAGGAGGGCAACACCCTGGCCGACCTGGCGCGCTGGCTGGGCGCGGCGGTGGTGGTGACCGCCCGGGCGGGCCTGGGCACCCTCAACCACACCGCGCTGACCCTGGAGGCGCTGGCGCACCGCGGCGTGCAGCTGGCGGGCGTGGTCGTCGGGTCCTGGCCCGCCGAGCCCGACCTGGCCGAGCGCTGCAACCTTTGCGACCTGGAGACCCTGGCCGCCCGGCCGCTGGCCGGCGCGCTGCCCGCGGGGGCGGGCGCCCTGCCGGCCGCCGAGTTCCTGCTCGCCGCCCGTGCCGGGCTCTCCCCGGCATTCGGCGGGACGTTCGACGCCGCTACGTTCCGTGAGACCCACCAGAAAGGCACAACCCCGTGACTGACATCCTGACGATCGCCAGGCAGCAGGTGCTGGAGGAGGGCCGGGGGCTCGACCAGGCGCAGGCCCTGGAGTGCCTCTCACTCCCCGACGAGCGGCTGGAGGAGCTGCTCGCCCTCGCCCACGAGGTGCGCATGCGCCACTGCGGCCCGGAGGTCGAGGTCGAGGGCATCATCTCGGTCAAGACCGGCGGCTGCCCCGAGGACTGCCACTTCTGCTCGCAGTCCGGCCAGTTCACCTCGCCGGTGCGCGCCGCGTGGCTGGACATCCCCTCGCTGGTCGAGGCCGCCAAGGAGACCGTCAAGACCGGCGCCACCGAGTTCTGCATCGTGGCCGCCGTCCGCGGGCCCGACCAGCGGCTGATGGACCAGGTGAAGAAGGGCATCGAGGCGATCAACGCCGAGGTGGAGATCCAGATCGCCTGCTCGCTGGGCATGCTCACCCAGGAGCAGGTGGACGCGCTGTCCTCGTGGGGCGTGCACCGCTACAACCACAACCTGGAGACCGCGAAGTCGCACTTCCCCAAGGTGGTCACCACCCACACGTGGGAGGAGCGCTGGGACACCCTCCAGATGGTCCGCGACGCCGGCATGGAGGTCTGCTGCGGCGGCCTCATCGGCATGGGCGAGACCCTGGAGCAGCGCGCCGAGTTCGCCGCCCAGCTCGCCGAGCTGGACCCGCACGAGGTGCCGCTGAACTTCCTCAACCCCCGTCCGGGCACCCCCTTCGAGAGCTTCCCGGTCGTGGAGGGCGCCGAGGCGCTGAAGACGATCGCGACCTTCCGCCTGGCCCTGCCGCGCACCATCCTGCGCTACGCTGGCGGCCGCGAGCTGACCCTGGGCGACCTGGGCACCCGCGAGGGCCTGCTCGGCGGCATCAACGCCATGATCGTCGGCAACTACCTCACCACCCTGGGCCGCGACGCCGACAAGGACCTGGACCTGCTCACCGAGCTCCAGATGCCGATCAAGGCGCTCAGCCAGACCCTGTAGGCGGGACCCGTCCGTCCGGGGACCCCGGACGGACGGCCCTCACGCGCCGGGGCGGCGCAGGCGGGTGACGAACTTGTAGCGGTCGCCGCGGTAGAAGGACTGCGCCCATTCGACGGGCTCGCCCGCGGTGTCGAAGGACTGGCGCGAGATCAGCATCAGCGGCAGGCCGACGTCGACGCCCAGGACCTGGGCGTCGTAGGGGGTGGCCAGCACCGTCTCGATCGTCTCCTCGGCCTCGGCCAGGTGCACGTCGTAGGCGGCGGCGAGGGTCTCGTACAGCGACAGGTTGCGCGAGAGCTCCTTGCGCAGGCCGGGGAAGCGGCGCGCGGGCAGGTGCGTGTAGTCGATCGACATCGGGTCGCCGTCGGCCAGCCGCAGCCGGTGGATGCGCAGGACCCGGCCGCCGGGGCGGATGCCCAGCAGCGAGGCGAGCCGTTCGTCGGCGGTCAGGTACACCACGTCCAGGATCTTGGTCTCCGGGCGGAGGCCGTGGTGGCGCATGTCCTCGGTGTAGCCCACCAGTTGGAGCTGGTGGGGGACCTTGGGCTTGGCCACGAAGGTGCCCTTGCCCTGGATGCGCTGCAGCCGCCCCTCGACGACCAGTTCGGCCAGCGCCTGGCGTACCGTGGTGCGGGAGGTGCCGTAGCGCTCGGCGAGGGTGCGCTCGGGCGGCAGCGGGCTGCCCGGCGGCAGCGAGGTGATCAGCTCGACGAGCAGTTCCTTGAGGCGGTAGTACTTCGGGACCCGCGGTGCGCTCGCCAGCGGCGAGCCCGGGCTCTGCGGCCTGCTCGCGAGCGGGCCGAGCCCGAAATCACCAAGGGCGTGTTCGGCTGTCAACGAGTCTCCCTGTTTGTTCACCGCCGGTTCGGCTCGATGCTACGCGAGCAGATTACGGTCATCCGACCGGGCGACCGCGCGCAGTCCCTGCTCGAGGGCTGTGAGTTCCGACTCGTCGAGACTCGCCCTCGCGGTGATCCTCAGGCACGCGCGGCCCTCGGGCACCGATGGTGGCCGAAAACAGCCAACTTTCAGCCCGTTCTCCAGGCAGGTTTCGGCCCCGCGCAGCGCTGCCCGCGCCTGTCCCAGAAAGACCGGAACCACCGCCGCGTCGGGCGTCGAGGTCACCAGCCCGTGCGACTCGGCGATCTTGACGATGGCGCGGGCGTGGGCGCGGGCCCGCGCCGGCAGCTCCGGCGCCGCCTCGATGACGTCCAGCGCGGCCAGCGCCGCGCCCAGCGCCGCCGGGTTCAGGCCGGTGTCGAAGATCATGGTCCGGCCGGTGTCGACCAGCGCCTCGACCACCTCGGGGGCGCCCAGGACCGCTCCGCCCTGGGAGGCCAGCGACTTGGACAGGGTGAGGGTGAGCACGACGTCGGGCTCGCCGGCCAGGCCGGCCGCCCAGGCCGCGCCCCTGCCGTACTCGCCGACGACGCCCAGGGCGTGCGCCTCGTCGATGACCAGCAGTGCGCCGTGGCGGCGGGCCAGCCGGTGCAGCTCGGCCAGCGGCGCCAGGTCGCCGTCGACCGAGAAGACGGCGTCGGTGACGACCAGCGCGTGCTCCTCGGCGCGGTCGCGCAGGGCGGCCTCGACGGCGGCGGTGTCGCGGTGCGGGGCGATGGCCACGCGGGCGCGCGACAGGCGGCAGGCGTCCACGATCGAGGCGTGGTTGACCTGGTCGGACACCACCAGCGAGCCGGGCCCCGAGAGGGCCGCCACGGCCCCCAGGTTGGCCAGGTAGCCCGAGGAGAAGGTCAGGCCCGCCGCGGCCCCGCAGAAGGCGGCCAGGCGCTCGTCGAGCTCGGCGTGCAGCCGGGTGGTCCCGGTGACCAGGCGCGACCCGGTGGAACCGGTGCCGTACTCGCGCACGGCGCGCACCGCGCCCTCGATCAGCCGCGGGTCGCGCGACAGCCCGAGGTAGTCGTTGGAGGCGAGGTCGACCAGCCCGTCGTGGTCGGCGGTCCGGGGGCGCAGCCGCCGCCGCAGTCCCGCGTCCTCCCGCCGGGCGGCGGCTTCACGCAGTCTGTCCAAGGGGTTCACCTCCCCATCCTCCCAGGTGCCCCTGCTGCCATGATGGGCAGGTGCCTACCCTGTCCGATCTCGTCCGCGGCCAGACCGACCTCGACCAGCGGGACCTGGAGTGGCTGCACTCCCTGGTCTCGGACTGGCAGCTGCTGGCGGACCTGTCCTTCGCCGATCTCGTGCTGTGGGTGCCCCAGCGCGACCCGAGCCGCCCGGCGGGCCCCGGGCAGTGGCCGCCGAGCGCGGTCCAGGGGTGGGTGTGCGTGGCGCAGATGCGGCCGACGACCGGCCCGACCGCCTACCCCGACGACCTCGTCGGCAAGATCGTGCGGACGGGCCGGCGCGGCCTCATCGACGTGGCGTGGCGGGAGCGCCGCATCGTGCGGGAGGGCGACCCGGAGTGGGGCGGCGGCATCCCGGTGCGGGAGGAGTCGATACCCATCCTGGCGCGGCGGGACAGCGGCACCAAGATGATCGGGGTGATCCAGCGCAGCACCAACCTCAGCTCCGCGCGCACCCCCTCCCGGCTGGAGCTGACCTACCTGCAGAGCGCCAGCGACCTGGCCCAGATGATCGCCGAGGGCAGGTTCCCGGTGCCCGACGCCGAGCCCAACCTCATCCGCTCGCCCCGGGTCGGCGACGGCCTGCTGCGGGTGGACCTGGCCGGCCGCGTCGTCTACGCCAGCCCCAACGCGCTGTCGGCCTTCCGCCGGCTGGGCCTGGCCACCGACCTGGTCGGCGTGCACCTGGGGGAGACCGCCGCCCGCCTGGCCGACGACGGCGCGCCGGTGGACGAGTCGCTGGTCGGCGTGCTCAGCGGGAAGGCCGACCGCGAGGTCGAGATCGAGGCCAACGGCTCGGTGGTGCAGCTGCGGGTGATCCCGATCATCGTCTCGGACGAGCGCGTCGGCTCGATCGCGCTCATGCGCGACGTCACCGAGCTGCGCTGGCGCGACCGCGAGCTGCTGAGCAAGGACGCCACCATCCGGGAGATCCACCACCGGGTGAAGAACAACCTGCAGACGGTCGCGGCGCTGCTGCGGCTGCAGGCGCGGCGGCTGCGCATCCCCGAGGGGCGGGCGGCGCTGGAGGAGGCGGTGCGCCGGGTCGGCTCGATAGCCATCGTGCACGAGACCCTCTCGCACACCCCCGACGAGCTGATCGACTTCGACGACATCGCCGACCGGGTGATCGCCATGTCGGGGGAGGTGATGGCGGTGGAGACGCGGGTGCACCCGCAGCGGCGCGGCAACTTCGGGGTGCTGCCCGCGGCGATCGCCAGCCCGATCGCGATGATCCTCACCGAGCTGCTGCAGAACGCGCTGGAGCACGGCTTGGCGCAGCGGGGCGGCGTCCTGGAGGTGCTGGCGACGCGCACCGAGGGCAGGCTGCGGCTGGTGGTCTCCGACGACGGCGTGGGCCTGCCGCCGGACTTCGACCCCGAGAACGCCGACAGCCTCGGCCTGCAGATCGTCCGGACGCTCACCGAGAGCGAGCTGGGCGGCAGCCTGGAGTTCGGCGAGCGGCGCGGCGGCGGCACCGAGGTCACCCTCGACCTCCCGCTCGCCTCTCTTCCGCAGGCGCGGGAGCGCCCCTAGAAAGCCGAAACGCGCCCCGGGGGACCCTGGACGCGTCGACCGTCACTCGCCGGCCCGGGTTCGCCCCGGGCCTCGCGGGGGATCCATGGGGTCCCGGAGTTTCCAGGCCCTTGCGGAAATCCCGCGGAAAGAAGTGCGGAGAGGTGAACCGGAATGGCACCGGATACGTCCTACTCCGTGAAAAGCAGTTCTTGCGGGAGAAGCTAGACGGAGGCGTTCATGTTGGCACGGGCCCGGGCGCGTGCCGCACGGCGCTTGAGGGCGCGGCGCTCGTCCTCGCTCAGGCCGCCCCACACCCCGGCGTCCTGGCCGGACTCCAGGGCCCAGCGCAGACAGCCGTCGGTCACGTCGCACTGACGGCAGACCTGCTTGGCCTCTTCGATCTGCAGCAGGGCCGGTCCGGTGTTTCCGATGGGGAAGAACAGCTCGGGGTCCACGTCACGGCAGGCTGCGCGGTGGCGCCAGTCCATGCGTCCACTCCTTCTCGAAATGAAACTCGGTGCGTTTCACGATGCGGGATGTGATCCGAGCCACATAAGGCCTCGGGATACGCCGGTCGCAGCTCAGATCCTCTGCCCTGTCTGACGGCGCACTTTGAGCGTGTCAGGGGGGCATTGGACGGCGCAAGTACTTTGAGAAACGTTTCTCAAGGTATGGATGTCGTATGTGTCACACCGCTGGAACGTGGTTGTCACATTAGTCGGGCAGGCGGTTGTGCAGGCACGTCGGCGCAGCTCAGGGTAATGAGAGTTTCATCTCAGATGACCACTCGTATTGCTTTGGGCACGCTGTGGAACACCAAATGATCACGTAGCCCCAGGTAATCCCCGTCGACCTGCAAAGCCATGGGCCGGGTGGTCTTGATCGTGAGTTCCGGCACGTCATGCAATTCCACCACATGCCTTCCGCGCGGCCCTCCGGTCGCCGGGACCGTCATCTGCGCCAGCGCGCCCAGCACCGGGAGGACGTCCAGGCTGCGCAGGCCGAACAGGTCGAGGCCGGTGCCGAATCCCGCCCGCGGGCTCGGGACGATCGGGCGCGGGCCCAGATACGTCCACGGCGAGGCGTTGGAGACGAAGGCGAGGAAGAGGCCGCGCGCCACCCGCCCCCGGTCGTCGCGGACCTCCAGCGCGGGGTGCCGCCGGTCGGTGGCGGAGAAGAACTGCCGCAGGCCGCCCCGCACGTACATCGCGTTCGAGGCCTTGCCGCCGCCCCGCAGCTCCTCCACGGCCCGCACCACCTCGGCGTCCAGCCCGAGCCCCGTGGTGAAGGTGAAGTAGCGGTCCTCCACCCCGGTGGCGACGTGCCCCAGGCCGATCGTGCGGGTGCGCCCGGCGCGCAGCGCCCCCAGGATCGCCGCGATGGAGCGCAGCGGGTCGTTGGGCAGCCCCAGCGCGCGGGCCAGCACGTTGGCGTTGCCGCCGGGCAGGACGGCCAGCGCCGGCCGGTCGTCGGCGCCGGTACCACCACCCGCCATCAGCCCGTTGACCGCCTCGTTGACGGTGCCGTCGCCGCCGAGGGCGATGACGAAGTCGTACCCTCTGGCCGCGGCGAGGGCCGCGAGCTCCGTGGCGTGGCCGCGGTGGCGGGTCTCGGCGGTCTCCACCTTCAGGTCGCCGGCGAACGCGCGGGTGAGCAGCTCCCGGGCCCTCAGCGTGGTGGAGGTGGCTGTCGGATTGGCGATGAGCATGGCGTGCACGACCGTCAGGGTATTTCACGCGGGCCCGGCGGTAGGCTGGCGGGCGTGCCGAACCGTCCACCTTTCACGCTGCTCCTGGCGGCCGCGCTGGAGGCCCTCCTGGGGCTGGTCGCCGTCGCGGGCGGGCTCTACACCGCCGTCGAGACCGTGGTGGGAGACCCGCTGAACACCACGACCGCGCTCGCCGTGGCGGTGCTCGCGGTCGGCGGCGGCGCCCTGATGCTCAAGGTCGCGCACGGGCTGTACCGGGCGCAGAGCTGGAGCCGCTCGCCCGCCGTGCTGACGCAGCTGTTCCTGCTGCCGGTCGCGGTGTCGCTGGTGCAGAGCGACCAGCCGCAGCTGGGCTACCCGCTGGTGGCCCTGGCCGTGTGCGCGCTGGTCGCGCTGTTCGCCAGGCCGACCGGCCTCGCCCTGTACGGGATGGGCGAAGACGAGGAGGAGCGGCCGGAGTAGCTCCGGTCCCGCTCCTCCGTCCAGGACACGCTCAGTCCTCGGCGGTCAGTCCCTCGCGCAGCTGGGCCAGGGTCCTGGCCAGCAGGCGGGAGACGTGCATCTGGCTGATGCCCAGTTCGGTGGCGATCTGGGACTGGGTCATGTTGCCGAAGAAGCGCAGCAACAGGATCTTCTTCTCGCGGGGCGGGAGCTTCTCCAGCAGCGGCTTGAGGGACTCGCGGTACTCCACGCCTTCGAGCGACTCGTCGATCATGCCGAGCGAGTCGGCGACGGCGGGCGCGTCCTCGTCCCCGGAGTCCGGGGCGTCCAGCGAGACGGTGGAGTAGGCGTTGGCGGACTCCAGGCCCTCCAGCACCTCCTCCTCGGTCATCTGCAGATGGGCGGCCAGCTCCGCGACGGTGGGCGCGCGGCCCTCCTTCTGGGCGAGCTCGCTGATCGCCTTGGTCAGGCTGAGCTTGAGCTCCTGCAGCCGGCGCGGCACGCGCACGGCCCAGCCCTTGTCGCGGAAGTGGCGCTTGATCTCGCCCACGATGGTCGGTGTGGCGTAGGTGGAGAACTCCACCCCGCGCTCCAGGTCGAAGCGGTCGATCGACTTGATCAGCCCGATGGTGGCCACCTGGACCAGGTCGTCCAGCCACTCGCCGCGGTTGCGGAAGCGGCGGGCCAGGTACTCCACCAGCGGGAGGTGCATCTCGACCAGCTGGTCACGGATGCGCTGCCGTTCGGGGTCGCCCTCGGGCAGGTTCTGCATCCGGTGGAACAGTTCCTTGGCCCGGGACCGGTCCGGAACTGCTGCGGCACGCTGCGGCTCGGGCACCACGGCCTCCTCGGCCAGGACGCCCTCTCCCTCGGAAGTGCGCTCGGGGGTCGTCACGGAGCTCCGCCCGCGCCCCGCCGCTTCTGCAGCGTGACGGTCACCCGGTCGTCGGGGCCTGCGGTGGCGTCGACCTCGCCGGCGAGCGAGGACAGCACGGTCCAGGCGAAGGTGTCGCGGCTGGGCGTGCGCCCGTCCACGGTCAGGACGGTCACCGCGATGCGCATCGCGTCACCGGCCAGTTCGAACTCGCAGACCAGGTCCGTTCCCGGGACGGCCTGGGCGAGCAGCATCGCGCACGCCTCATCGACGGCGATCCGCAGATCCTCGATCTCGTCGATGGTGAAGTCGAGCCTGACCGCGAGCCCGGCCGTCGCGGTGCGCAGCACCGACAGATAGGCACTCGCAGCAGGCAGCTTCACGGTCACCACGTCACGCGTGGTGAGTTTGGTACCTGCCGTCATGGCGGCGGTTTCCTCAGTCACGTATCTCCCTCTTCGGGGTTGTCTCGCTCCCTTGAAACTACCCTGCCCCGGACCCCTCCGGGTGATGCCACGCTCACTCGGTGATCGTCTGGAGGGCGCGGCCGCTGAGCCGGTAGCCCGTCCATTCGCTCATGGCCTCGGCGCCCAGGGACTTGTAGAACCGGATGGACGGCTCGTTCCAGTCCAGGCACGACCATTCGTAGCGGGCATAGCCCCGCTCCACGGCGATGCGGGCGAGCTCGGTCAGCAGGGCCTTGCCGTACCCGCCGCCGCGGGCCTCGGGCGTGACGTAGAGGTCCTCCAGGTAGATGCCGTGCCGTCCGGTCCAGGTCGAGAAGTTGAGGAACCACAGGGCGAAGCCGACGGGCTCGCCCGCCTCGTTCTCGGCGAGGTGGGCGAAAACAGCAGGAGCAGGCCCGAAAAGGGCCCGCTCCAGGTCTTCCTCGGTCGCCTCGACCTGCTCCAGCGCGCGCTCGTAGGCGGCGAGCTCGCGGATGAAGCGCAGGATGGTCTTGACGTCTTCGGGTGAGGCAGGGCGGATCATCCCCCCAGACTAATCGGAGATCCGCCCGCCAAGAAACGCCTGCTGGTTCTGGGGGCGACCCCCAGGCCCCCGGGACCGGTCGGCCGATCCTCGCTTCGCTCCGGTCGTCCGACCGGTCAGTCCTGCCCCAGCCACAGGTCGGGGCCGAAGACCTCGTAGTGCACCTTGCGGGCGGGGAAGCCCAGGCCCAGCAGGTCGCCGCGCACGGCGCGCATGAAGGGCAGGGAGCCGCACAGGTAGACGGTGGCGTCCTCGGGCAGGCTCAGGACGCCCAGGTCGGCCAGGCCCACCCGGGCCTCGGGGGCCCCGGCCTCCTCGTACCACAGGTGCAGCTCGCCGTTCGGCAGCGCCTCCACCAGGGAGCGCAGCTCCTCCCGGTGGGCGTGGGCGGCGGCGGAGCGGTCGGCGTGGACCACGACGACCCGCCGGGTGGCGCCGGTGGCGGCCAGGTGGTCGAGCATGGACAGCATGGGGGTGCCGCCGATGCCCGCCGAGACCAGCAGCAGCGGCTCGTCGCCCTCGGGCAGGGCCAGGTCGCCGAAGGGCGTGGAGACCCGCAGCCGGTCGCCGGGCAGGGCGTTCTCGTGCAGCCACGAGGAGACCTCGCCCTCGGGGGTCCCGGCCGCCGGGCGCACCCGCTTGACGGTGATCCGCCACTCGGGGCGGCCGGGCGCGCTGGACAGGCTGTACTGGCGGATCTGGTGGGCGCCGTCGGGCAGCTCGACCTGGACGCTCACGTACTGGCCGGGCAGGAAGTCCGGCAGCGGGGCACCGTCGGGGGAGCGCAGCAGGAAGGAGGCGACGTCGGGTGTCTCCTCGCGCCGGTCGGCGATCTCCAGCTCCCGCCAGACGGCGCCGCCGGGGACGCCCGACTTCTGGTAGAGCTCGGCCTCGGCGGCGATCAGCGCGTTGGCCATGAGCCAGTAGACCTCGTCCCAGGCCGCGGCGACCTCGGGGGTGACCGCCTCGCCCAGCACGTCGACGATCGCGGCGAAGAGGTGCTCGTGCACGATCGGGTACTGGTCGGGGACGATGCCGAGCGAGGCGTGCTTGTGGGCGATCCGGCTGAGCAGCGCGTCGGGCCGGTCGTCGGGGCGCTCCAGCAGCATGGTGGCGAAGGCGGCGATCGAGCCGGCCAGCGCCTTCTGCTGCTCGCCGATGGCCTGGTTGCCGCGGTTGAACAGGTCGCGCAGCAGGTCGGGGCGGGCGGCGAACATCTTCTTGTAGAAGAGCGGGGTGATGTCGCCGATGGCGCCGCCGACGGCGGGGAGGGTGGCGCGGACGACGGGCACCGACTTCTCGGAGAGCATGGGGACTCCTTAATTGGTAAACGATCTTCGTATTCAGGCATGGAGGTACCCCACGCCGTCTGTGGAGAAAAGTCTGCGAAGGGCCGGGGTCAGCCGGGCGGGCGGATGGAGAGCCCCACCGGTACCGGTCTGCGGGTGGAGGCGACCAGGTCGGCCACGGTCAGCCGGTCCAGCGAGGCGTAGAAGGCGTTCTGCGCCTCGCGGAGCGCCCGCCGGAGCCGGCAGTCCCCCCGCAGGGGGCAGGGAGTGTCACCCTCACAGGCCACCACCTCTTCCTCGCCTTCCAGTTCCCGTACCAGCCAGCCCACGGAGGCGCGCCGTCCGAGCACGGTCAGCCCGAGCCCGCCGCCGCGGCCCCGCCTGGCCTCCAGCACCCCGAGGTGCTGGAGGCGGCTGACCGCCTTGGCCATGTGCGCGTAGGGGACGTCCACCGCCTCGGCCACCTGGCGGGTGGTCATGGGCTCTCCGTCGGTCGCGACCGCCAGGCGCATCACGGCCCGCAGGGCCAGATCGGTGAACTTCGTCAGGCGCACACTGAGAACGTAGCAAATGCGCATCCAGAATGCGTATTTGGCGGCCCTCAGGAACCTGTGGGAAATGTCACCACTTGTCGGGGTTCGAAAAAGGCGAAGACCGGGGCGAGGCTCAGGCCTTCTTGGTCTCCCAGAAGATCGTGTCGATCTCGGAGATCTTCTCCAGCAGCTGGTCGGCCACCTTCACGTCGAAGGTGCCCTTGGTGCCGCCGGCGCCGGCGAGCTTGGTCGCCTCGTTGAACAGCTCGTGGAGCTGCGGGTACTTCTCGAAGTGCGGCGGCTTGAAGTAGTCGGTCCACAGCACCCACAGGTGGTGCTTGACGAGGTCGGACCGCTCCTCCTTGATGACGACGGCCCGGGCGCGGAACGCCGGGTCCTCGTTGGCCGCGTACTTCTCCATGATGGCCTTGACGGACTCGGCCTCGATGCGCGCCTGGGCGGGGTCGTAGACGCCGCAGGGCAGGTCGCAGTGCGCGGAGACGACCATGCTCGGTCGAAGAAGGCTCACCGTTGTGGTTCCCTTCGTGAGTGGGCGGACTCGGATCATGCTGTAGATCAGACATTACTCTGAGGACGGGGTGTCCAGGCGCGAGAGGGTGGGTGGGGTGCGCTGGCGGGCGGTGCTGGTGACCGGGGAGTCGATGCTGCCCACGCTGCGTCCCGGCGACAGGCTCCTGGTCCGCGAAGGACCGGTGCGCCAGGGCGACGTGGTGGTGGCGCGCCACGGGGAGCTGATGCTCGTCAAGCGGGCGGCGTTCCGCCAGGACGGCGGCTGGTGGCTGGAGAGCGACAACCAGCGCGCGCCCGGGAGGCGGGACAGCTGGGACTTCGGCGCCGTCCCCGAGGCCGACGTGCTGGGCCGGGTCGTGCTGCGCTACTGGCCCCCGACCCGGCCCGCCACCGGCCTCAGACGGTGAACACGATCTTGCCGAACAGCTCGCCCTCGGCCATGGCGGCGAAGCCCTCCCGGGCCCGCGCCAGCGGCAGCACCCGGTCGATGGGCGGGCGCAGCCCGGTGGTCTCCAGGAAGGACGCCAGCCGGACCAGCTGCTCGCGGGTGCCCATGGTCGAGCCCACCACCTGCAGCTGCAGGAAGAACACCCGGGTCAGCTCCGCCGGGGGCATCGGCCCGCTGGTGGCGCCGGAGACGACGATGCGCCCGCCGGGCCGCAGCGACTTCACCGAGTGCGCCCAGGTGGCCTGGCCGACGGTCTCCATGACCGCGTCGACCCGGGCCGGCAGCCGCGCCCCGCTCTCGAACACCGCGTCCGCGCCCAGCTCCAGCGCCCGCTTGCGCTTGGCCTCGCTGCGGCTGGTGGCCCAGACGCGGTAGCCGGCGGCGGCGCCGAGCGCGATGAGCGCGGTGGCCACCCCGCCGCCGGCCCCCTGCACCAGGACGGTGGAGCCCGGCTGGACCCCCGCCTTGTCGAACAGCATCCGGTAGGCGGTCAGCCAGGCCGTCGGCAGGCAGGCCGCCTCCTCGAAGGACAGGGCCGCGGGCTTGGGGACGAGGTTGCGCCGGGGCACGGCGACCCGCTCGGCCAGGGTGCCGTCGTGCACCTCCGACAGCAGCGAGCGCCCGGGGTCGAGGGTCTCGTCGCCCTGCCCGCGGGCGGGGTCGCCGATGACGGAGTGGACGATGACCTCGTTGCCGTCCTCGTCCACTCCGGCGGCGTCGCAGCCCAGCACGAGGGGGAGCTGCTCGGGGCGGACGCCCACCCCGCGCAGCGTCCACAGGTCGTGGTGGTTGAGCGCCGCCGCCCTGACGGTGACGGTGGTCCAGCCCTCCGGGGCCACGGGGTCGGGGCGCTCGCCCAGCTCCAGGCCGTTCAACGGTTGCTCGGCGTCGATACGCGCCGCGGTCACAGCGAACATGCCACCGACCCTAGCCACCGGGCCTCACTAGCGGCCGAAGTACCCCTTCTTCAGGCCGGTCTTGAAGGCGTTGACACCCGCCTTGGACTTCTCCACCCGGTAGTCGCCGTTGGGGCCCTCGTTCTTGCGCTGGTCCTTGTTGAACCAGATGAAGCCGATGACGCCCGGGTCGGCCGCGACGTTCTTCAGGAAGTCGCGGATCTGGCGCGGGCGGTTGCCGCCGGGCCGCGTGCTGACCTCGCCGATGATGATCGGCTTCTTGGTGAACTTGCGCAGCTGCCGGATGCTGGGCGAGAAGACCTTCGCGTAGGTGCTGGAGGTGCTGCGGTAGTAGCCGATCAGCCCGATCCAGTCGACGTAGGCGTTGCCCGGGTAGAACTGCTTGAGCCCGACCTCGGCGCGGGGGCCGGTCTCGTTGGGCGACCACATCCAGATGGTGTTGGTCGCGCCCGCCTTGGTGAAGATGCCGTGCATGCGCTTCCAGGCCTTCTTGAAGTCCGCGGGCCTGGTCTTGTACTTGCACGCGGTGGCGGGGGGCGTGTGCTTGGGACGGCTGCAATAGCCCCACTCGTACCAGTCGCCGTTGAACTCGTGGGCGAAGCTGAGGGCCACCGGCACCTTCGCGGCGCGGATGCTCTGGGCGATCTGCTTGATGTAGGCGTCGGCCTTGCCGCTGGCGATCTTCTTGACGGTGATGTTGTCGTTCCAGTCGACCGGATGGGCCTCCAGCTCCCACTGCGGGATGGCGCCGGCCTTCCAGATGGTCTTGGCCCACTCCTGGTCGAAGGGGGCGCCCCAGTTGGCGAAGCCCTTGATGACGTTGGGCTTCTTCTTGCCGACCAGGCCGCCGAAGTACCGGGCGCCCTTGACGGGCGTGCTGTTGTCGTACTGCGTGAACACGCCCACGTAGTCACGCCGCGGGTAGAGGTACTTGTTCACGTTGGTGACGCCCTTGGCGTTCTTCCGCTTGAACCCCTTCGGCGCTTTGGCGTTGAGCTTGGCCGTCCTGTCGACGGCCGCGGAGACGCTTTGTGCGGGCAGGACACTGGCGGTGAGGGCCAGTGGAAGGGACAGGACGGCGAGACGGTGCAGGGCCTTCTTCATACGCTGAGTCGCTCCAGACGGAGTGAGGGGCTTATGGGGAGGTTCGGCACGCTATCAGCGCAAAAGTAATCTGATCTTGTTTAGCGCCTTCCGTTATCTGAACGTGATGAAAATCGATGCAACCCACAAAGATCCAGGTGTGTCGGGAAACACCCTGGAGAAAAGAAATCGGTGCCGTGCTCGTCCGGGGCGACGGACGGGCACGGCACCGATGCCTGGCGGTGCGGGAGGGGTCAGATCCGGTTGACGCCCTCGGCGCGGGCCTGGGCGGACACCGCGGCCACGACGGCCGGGGCGACACGGGCGTCGAACGGGCTGGGGATGATGTAGTCCGCGGCCAGCTCCTCGTCGGTCACGACGGCGGCCAGGGCCTCGGCGGCGGCGACCTTCATGCCCTCGGTGATCGAGTGGGCGCGGACGTCGAAGGCGCCCTTGAAGATGCCGGGGAACGCGAGCACGTTGTTGATCTGGTTGGGGTGGTCGCTGCGGCCGGTGGCCACGACCCGCGCGTACTTGGCGGCCACGTCGGGCTCGACCTCGGGCGTCGGGTTGGACAGCGCGAAGACGATCGCGTCCTCGGCCATGGTGGCGACCGCGGACTCGGCGACGGTGGAGCCGGACAGCCCGATGAAGAAGTCGGCGCCGCGCAGTGCCTCCTCGGTCGAGCCGGTCAGGCCCGCCTTGTTGGTGTCCTCCGCCAGCGCCTGCTTGACGCTGTTCAGCCCGTCCCGACCCTGGTAGATCAGGCCCTTGCTGTCGGAGACCGCGATGTCGCCCACGCCCGCGTTCAGCAGGATGCGGCAGACGGCGATGCCGGAGGCGCCCGCGCCGGCGATGACGCCGCGCATCTGCGACAGCGGCTTGCCGATCAGGCGGGAGGCGTTGGTCAGCGCGGCGAGCGAGACGATCGCGGTGCCGTGCTGGTCGTCGTGGAAGACCGGGATGTCGAGGGCGGCGCGCAGCCGGTCCTCGATCTCGAAGCAGCGCGGGGCGCTGATGTCCTCGAGGTTGATGCCGCCGAAGGACGGCGCCATGCGGATGACGGTGTCGACGATCTCGTCGACGTCGGTGGTGGCCAGGGCGATGGGCACCGAGTCGACGTCGGCGAACTCCTTGAACAGCAGGGACTTGCCTTCCATGACCGGCATGGAGGCGGCCGGGCCGATGTCGCCCAGGCCCAGGACCGCGGTGCCGTCGGTCACGACGGCCACGACCTTGGAGGTCCAGGTGTAGGTGTGCGCCAGCTCGGGGTGGTCGGCGATCGCGGTGCAGACGCGGGCCACGCCGGGGGTGTAGGCCAGGGAGAGGTCGTCCTTGTCCCGGACCGGGATGGTGGAGCGGACCTCCAGCTTGCCGCCCACATGGATGGCGAAAGCCGGGTCTTGCGAGTAATCGGGAAGGTCAGTAGCCACAGCGACCCCACTTAGAACAAAGATTCGGAAGTTCGGACGGGCGCCGGACCGACACCCTGCCACGCGGTGTGTGGGGGGTGGGCGCTCGCCTCTCGACGTACACGGGGGTCACCCGTCAAGCGATTGTGGCACACGGCCGCCGCGGAGCAAACCGCAGGGGGTCGGTGTGGAGTATGTCACTTCTGTCCGATTCGGTTGTGAGGTTTTCGTGACCTGCGAGGCCCGCCGTCTCCCGTTAAGCTGCCGCAACATGGAGAAATATTCGTCACATGATGCAACCCCGGCGGGGGTTGATGTGTCCGGGGCCGGCGAAGGCGCGGGTCCCCCGGTCATCGTCGGGGGCTGCCCGCGCTCGGGGACGACATTGCTCCGGAGCATGCTCAACAGCCATCCCCACCTGGCCGTGCCGCACGAGACGGCGTTCATCGTCCCGCTGTACCGCAAGCGGGATTCGTTCGGTGATTTTGCGGACCCGGACAACCGCCGCAAGGTCGCCGAATGGATCGTGAAGAACAAGAAGTCCCGGAACGAGCGGCTCAAGGCCACACCCGAGGAGCTCGTCGAGGCGGCCCTGCACTCGCCCCCCACGCTCGGCTCCATCCTGGCGTCCTGCTTCATGCTGAACGCGCGCAACCAGGGCAAGCCCCGCTGGGGGGACAAGCGCCCCTCGCACGCCTGGAACCTCAACGAGATCTTCGACCTCTTCCCCGACGCGCAGTACGTCAACGTCATCCGCGACCCCCGCGCCTGCGTGGCCTCCATGAACCGGGTCGGCTGGAGCTGGGGCGGGGTGGAGTCGGCCACCGAGATGTGGGAGCGGGCGATCGTCTCGGCCGAGTCCTGGCGCCGCAAGCTGCCCGAGGAGCAGTACCTCGACGTCTACTACGAGGAGCTGGTGCGCGACCCGCGGGCGGGCCTGGAGCGCGTGTGCGCCTTCCTGGGGCTGGACCCCGCCGGGATCGACGCCATGCTGGACTACCACCAGGACCCCGACCGCCCCACCGGCACGCCCTTCAAGGAGATCTCCAAGCCGGTCTCCACCGAGTCCGTGCACTCCTGGGAGGAGCAGCTGACCGGCACCGACCTGGCGCTGATCGAGGGAGTGGTGGGCGACGAGATGCGCCGGCACGGCTATGAGCCGACCGGAACGCGCGTCCCGGTCCCCAAGGAGCGGATGAAGGCCTTCCGGCGCATCCGCTCCAGCCGCACCAAGCAGGCGCGCAAGCGCCGGCTGGTCGAGGTCAAGCGCATGGTGACCTACCGGCGGCCGGCCGCCGACCAGACCCGCGGAGAGGCCTGAGCTCCTCTTCGCACCGCTGAGGCCCGTGCCGGGGCCCCGACGTCCCCGGCACGGGCCTTTCGCGCGTGCGCTCCGGAGACCGGTGCGCGGGACGCGGAGCGCTCAGTCGTCCTCGTCGTCGTCATCGAGCCGGGCCAGCCAGGTGGCCAGCCGCTCGACCGGGATCTCGAACTCCGGGTTGAGGTCGACGAAGTCGCGGAGCCGCTCGGCCACCCAGGCCAGGGAGACCTCCTCCTCGCCCCGTCTGGCCGCCAGCTCCTCGATGCCGCGGTCGGTGAAGTACACGGTCCTTCCTCCTTCCGGCCGCGCCCGAGGGCGCGGCGAGAGCCGGAAGGCCCCGGCGGGAGCCGGGGCCTTCGGCGTTGCGCGTCCGCGTGATCAGGCGCCGGGGAACAGGCGGGCGAGCATCGCCTCCTGCTCGGCCTGGTGCGTCTTCGCCGAGCCCACCGCCGGGGAGGAGGAGGCGGGGCGGGAGACCAGGTTGAGCTTCCGGCCGTCCAGGTAGTTCCACAGGACCAGGGCGAAGAAGGGCCAGGCGCCCATGTTCTTCGGCTCGTCCTGCACGTAGGTGATCTCCACGTCCTGGGCGTACTTGGCCAGCTCGGCCTTGATCTCGTCGATCGGCGACGGGTAGAGCCGCTCGATCCGGATCACCGCGGTGTCGTCGACGCCCTGCTTGTCGCGGGCGGCGACCACGTCGTAGTAGATCTTGCCCGTGGTGAACAGCACGCGGCGGACCTTGGCCGGGTCGACCTTGGCGTCGCTGATGACCGGCTGGAACGCGCCGCTGGTGAAATCCTCGACCGGCGAGGAGGCGGCCTTGGCCCGCAGCAGCGACTTGGGCGTGAAGACGACCAGCGGCTTGTGCCGGCCCGACAGCGCCTGCCAGCGCAGCATGTGGAAGTAGTTCGCCGACGTGGTCGGGTAGACGACGGTCATGTTGTCCTGGGCGCACAGCTGCAGGTACCGCTCGATGCGGGCGGAGCTGTGGTCCGGGCCCTGGCCCTCGTACCCGTGCGGCAGCAGCAGTGTGACCGAGGACCGCTGGCCCCACTTCTGCTCGCCGGAGGAGATGAACTCGTCCACGATCGACTGGGCGCCGTTGGCGAAGTCGCCGAACTGCGCCTCCCACAGCACCAGGGCGTCCGGCCGCTGCAGGGAGTAGCCGTACTCGAAGCCCATCGCCGCGAACTCGCTGAGCAGCGAGTCGTGCACGTAGAACTTCGTGGTGCCCTGGAAGAACTTCGACAGCGGGACGTGGGTCTCGCCGGTCTTGCGGTCCACCAGCACCGAGTGGCGCTGGCCGAAGGTGCCGCGCTGGACGTCCTGGCCGACCAGGCGCACCGGGTGGCCGTCCATCAGCAGGGAGCCGAAGGCCAGCAGCTCGCCGGTGGCCCAGTCCAGGGCGTTGTCGTCGATCATCTTGACCCGGCGGTCCAGGATGGGCTGGAGCCGCGGGTGCACGGTGAAGCCCTCGGGCAGTTCCACCTGGGTGTTGATGATCTCCTTGACCGTCTCCGGGGGGATCGCCGAGCCGACCGCGCCGTGGTCGATCGGGATGCGGTCCTCGTCCGGCGGGCGCACCACCGAGCCGGGCACGTTGGGCTGGCCGGCGGCCTCGCGCACCTCGACGAAGGCGCGCTCGAGCTGCTGCTGGTAGTCCTGCAGCGCCTGCTCGGCCTCCTCGACGGTGATGTCGCCGCGGCCGATGAGCGCCTCGGTGTAGAGCTTGCGCACCGAGCGCTTGGCGTCGATCAGGTCGTACATCAGCGGCTGGGTGAACGAGGGGTTGTCCGTCTCGTTGTGGCCCCGGCGCCGGTAGCAGATCATGTCGATGACGACGTCCTTCTTGAACACCTGCCGGTATTCGAAGGCCAGCCTGGCGACCCGGGCGCAGGCC
Organism: Actinocorallia libanotica; assembly: GCF_039525175.1. Classification (NCBI taxonomy): domain Bacteria; kingdom Bacillati; phylum Actinomycetota; class Actinomycetes; order Streptosporangiales; family Thermomonosporaceae; genus Actinocorallia; species Actinocorallia libanotica. Next base: position 134,166 of record NZ_BAAAHH010000007.1, on the reverse strand, counting down.
TCGGGGTCGTCGCCGTTGACGTGGAAGATCGGCGCCTGGATCATCCGCGCCACGTCGGTGGAGTACACCGACGAGCGGGAGTACTCGGGCGCGGTGGTGAAGCCGACCTGGTTGTTGATGACGATGTGCACGGTGCCGCCGGTGCGGTAGCCGCGCAGCTGGGACAGGTTCAGGGTCTCGGCGACCACGCCCTGCCCGGCGAACGCCGCGTCGCCGTGGATGAGGATCGGCAGGACCGAGAAGCCGGCCTCACCGGTGTCGATGACGTCCTGCTTGGCGCGCACGACGCCCTCCAGGACGGGGTTGACCGCCTCCAGGTGGGAGGGGTTGGCCACCAGGGAGGTCTGGATGGTGTGCCCGTCCCAGGACTGGAACTCGCCCGCGGCGCCCAGGTGGTACTTCACGTCGCCGGAGCCCTGCGCCGAGCGCGGGTCGAGGTTGCCCTCGAACTCGCCGAAGATCTGCGAGTAGGACTTGCCGACGATGTTGGCCAGCACGTTGAGGCGGCCGCGGTGGGCCATGCCGATGACGGCCTCTTCCAGGCGGTCCTTGGCCGCCGCCGAGATCACCGCGTCCAGCAGCGGGATCACCGACTCGCCGCCCTCCAGGGAGAAGCGCTTCTGGCCGACGAACTTGGTCTGCAGGAAGGTCTCGAACGCCTCGGCGGAGTTGAGCCGCCGCAGGATGTGCAGCTGCTCCTCGCGGGACGGCGGGTCGAAGGGGACCTCGACGCGCTCCTGGATCCAGGCGCGTTCCTCGGGGTCCTGGATGTGCATGTACTCGATGCCGATGGTGCGGCAGTAGGAGTCGCGCACCACGCCCAGGATGTCGCGCAGCTTCATGGTGGGCCTGCCGCCGAAGCCGCCGGTGGCGAACTCCCGCTCCAGGTCCCACAGGGTCAGCCCGTGCTGGAGGATGTCCAGGTCGGGGTGGCGGCGCTGGCGGTACTCCAGCGGGTCGGTGTCGGCCATGAGGTGGCCGCGCACCCGGTAGGCGTGGATCAGCTCGTGGACCCGGGCGACCTTCGCGATGTCGTTCTCATGGCTCGCGGAGATGTCCTGGACCCAGCGGACCGGCTCGTACGGGATCCGCAGCGACTCGAAGATCTCGTCGTAGAAGCCGTCCTCGCCCAGCAGCAGGGCGTGCACGCGGCGCAGGAAGTCGCCCGACTGCGCACCCTGGATGATGCGGTGGTCGTAGGTCGACGTGATCGTCATGATCTTGCTGATCGCGGCGCGCGCCAGCGTCTCCTTGGAGGAGCCGGAGAACTCCGCCGGGTACTCCATGGCGCCGATGCCGATGATCGTGCCCTGGCCCGGCATGAGGCGCGGCACCGAGTGCACGGTGCCGATGGTGCCGGGGTTGGTCAGGCTGATCGTGGTGCCCTGGAAGTCCTCCAGGGTGAGCTTGTTGGCCCGCGCCTTGCGGACGATCTCCTCATAGGCCGCCCAGAACTGGCGGAAGTCCAGCGTCTCGGCCGACTTGACCGAGGGCACCACCAGCTGGCGCTGGCCGTCGGACTTCTTCAGGTCGATCGCCAGGCCGAAGTTCACGTGCTCCGGCCGCACCAGGGTGGGCTTGCCGTCCACCTCGGTGTAGTAGGAGTTCATCTCAGGCATGGACTTGAGCGCCTGGACGACCGCGTAGCCGATCAAGTGGGTGAAGGAGATCTTGCCGCCGCGACCACGCTTCAGGTGGTTGTTGATCACGATGCGGTTGTCGATCAGCAGCTTGGCCGGGACCGCCCGCACGCTCGTGGCGGTGGGGACGGCCAGGCTGTTCTCCATGTTGGTCACGGTGCGCGCCGCGACTCCGCGCAGTTTCACCTCCTCGGCGCCGGCCGCCACCGGCGTGGGAGGCTGCGCCGCCTTGGGCGCGGCGGGGGCGGGGGCCTGGGGGGCTGCCTTCTTGGGCGCCGCCGGGGCCGGGGTGGTCTTCTGAGGGGCCTCGGACGGCGCCGAGGAGGCGCCGTTCACGGGTACGTTGGGCTTGGAGCCCGGTTGGTAGTCCGCGAAGAAGCTCCACCAGGCCTTGTCAACCTTCTCAGGGTCTTCCAAGTACTTCTGGTAGAGCTCATCGACCAACCACTCGTTGGCGCCGAAATCACTAAGACCGGCAGGGGTGTGCGACTCGCTCGACACGGCGGAGATCGCCCTCTTCCGCAGCTCGCAGGTGGGTTCTAAACGTTCATAAGGCTACTCGCCCGGACGAGCGCGTGCGGCGTCGTTTCCACCGTACAAGGGAATACGGACGCTCCCCGGGACGGGAAGGGACGGATAAAACACGTCCCGAGGCGATCGCGACGGGACTTCTCCCGCGCGGAGGCACGTGATGGAGGACACCTTCAATCTACCCGCGATCCGGGATGCCCCCGCCGAATCGGCCGGGAAGGATCGGCAGGTCCAGCAGGGTGCGGATGCCGGGCGGGGCGGCGCACACCGCGGCGATGGAGTTCAGGGCGTGGCCGGCCGCGGCCGTGACGCCGTTGCCGATCCAGTCCTCGCCCAGGGCGAGGGACATCGAGGGGGCGCCCTGGATGCGCAGCGCGTAGCCCGGTTCGTACCAGTCGCCGACGCGGCGGGCGTCGGCCTTGCGGGCGATCTCGAAGGTGATCAGCGGGAGCCCGCCGGCCCGCCCGGTGAGGGTCCAGCGGTCGGCGGCGACGGTGCCGCGGGGGATGGGCCCGGCGGCGACGGTGAAGTCCTCGCGGGCGTGCAGGTGCTCGTGGTCGAGGTCGACGCCGTCCAGCTCCACCCCCAGCGCGGCGGCCAGCAGGTGCAGGCTCTCGGTGTACAGGGCGCGCATCAGGCTCCGGTGGCGGGGGAGCGCGGCGGTGTACTCCTCCTCGGTCATGCCGAATCCGGACAGCTCGCGGACGATCCGGCGGGAGGGGTGGCCCGCGAGGTCGTAGCAGTCGCGGACGTAGAGGTGGTCGACCCGGCGGGCCAGCCCGGTCAGCACCAGGGGGAGCTTCTCGCCGGTGAACCCCGGGTTGATGCCGGTGCCGTGGACGGAGGTGCCGCCGTCGGCGCAGGCCTTCTCCAGGGCGGCGGTGAACTCGGGGCCGCGGGCGCGGGGGTAGAGGAAGCCGGTCAGCGAGACCACGTTCTTCCCCGAGGCCAGCAGCCGGCAGACGGTGTCCAGGTCGTCGCCCCCGTAAAGGCGGCCGGGCAGCGGCGCGTAGACGACGCAGTCGGCGTCCAGGGCGAGGATCTCGGCGGGGTCGTCGGTGGCGCGGACGCCGGTCGGCTCGCGGCCGACCAGCGTCCCGGCGTCCGCGCCGCGCTTGGCGGGGTCGTAGACCCGCAGGCCGGCGAGGCGGAACTCCGGACGGTCGAGCAGGCCGCGCAGGACGCTGCGGCCGATGGCGCCGCTGCCCCACTGCACGACCCGCAGCGGTGCTGCGTCCATGGAAGGTGCTTCTCCTGGGGTGAGGGAGAACATGGACCCTATCCGAAGAGATCAAGAGTTGTCTCACTATGAGAGACGGAAAGGACCTTGGGCCCGAACCCGGCACTTTTCTTCGGGGCCGCATTAGAGCAGGATTCGGTTTGCTGCTACCAATGGGTATCCCCAGGTGGTCGACTGGCAGCGAGCGAGTCACCCAACAGCCGGGGCCCCAAGGCCCGGACACACAGGAGCACACTCATGAGTGAACTGCGGTACGACGGCAAGGTCGCCATCATCACCGGCGCCGGACACGGCCTCGGCCGCCAGCACGCGCTGGAGCTGGCCGCACGCGGCGCGAAGGTCGTCGTGAACGACCTGGGCGGCGACCTCCACGGCGACGGCTCCTCGGCGGGCCCGGCCCAGGAGGTCGTGGACGAGATCGTCAAGAACGGCGGCGAGGCGGTCGCCAACGGCGGCAACGTCGCCACCGAGGAGGGCGCGGCCTCCATCGTCCAGACCGCCATCGACTCCTTCGGGCGCGTCGACATCCTCATCAACAACGCGGGCATCCTGCGCGACAAGTCCTTCAAGAACATGACCGTGGCCGAGTGGGACGCGGTCATCGCCGTCCACCTGCGCGGCGCCTACCTGGTCACCAAGGCCGCCTGGCCGCACCTGGTGGAGTCCGGCGCGGGCCGGATCGTCAACACCTCCTCCCCGGCGGGCCTGTTCGGCAACTTCGGCCAGGCCAACTACGCCACCGCCAAGATGGGCCTGGTGGGCTTCACCAAGACCATGGCGGCCGAGGGCGCCAAGAAGGGCGTCCGGGCCAACGCGATCGCCCCGGTGGCCTACACCCGGATGACCGCCGACCTGTTCCCGGCGGAGTTCGCCGACAAGCTCGGCGTCGAGCTGGTCACCCCGCTGGTGGCCTACCTCGCGCACGAGAGCGTCGAGGACAGCGGCCAGGTCTTCACCGTGGGCGGCGGCCGCATCGCCAAGATCTTCGTGGGCGAGGGCCCCGGCTTCACCAAGAAGGACGGCCTCTCCGTCGAGGACATCCGCGACAACTGGCAGGAGATCTCCGCGCAGGACCCGATGGCGGTGTTCGCCGGCATCCACGAGCAGACCGCGGCGACCTTCCAGGCACTGCAGTAGGGATGGTCCTCTTCGACAGGCGGGACGGGGTGGCGACGATCACCCTGTCCCGGCCGGAACGCCTCAACGCCGTCACCTACGACGACACCGTGGAGCTGCTGCGGATCCTCACCGGGCTCAAGGACGACACCGCCACCAAGGTCGTCGTCCTGACCGGGGAGGGCCGGGCGTTCTGCGCGGGGATGGACATCCAGCAGGGCGAGGCCGAGCCGTCCGACGAGGGCCGGGTCCAGCGGATCTACCGCAACATGGTCCGGGCCGGGGAGCTGGTGCTGGGCCTGCGGGAGATCCCGCAGCCGGTCGTGGCCGCGCTGCACGGCCCGGTGGTCGGCATGGCCTTCTCCCTGGCGCTCGCCTGCGACCTGCGGGTGGCCTCGCCGACGACGAGGTTCGTCTCGCCCTTCTTGAAGCTGGGCTTCTCGGCGGGCGACCTCGGCCTGTCGTGGATGCTGCCGCGGCTGATCGGCACCGCGCGGGCCGGGGAGATCTTCTACCGCGCCCAGACCGTCGGCGCCGAGCGCGCCCTGGAGCTGGGGCTGGTCACCGAGATCGCCGAGGACGACCTGGCGGGCGCCAGGGCGCTGGCGGCGGAGCTGATGACGCGTTCGCCGTTCGGCCTGCGCCACACCAAGGAGCTGCTCAACCTGGCGATGGACGCGCCGGGGCTGCGCACGCACCTGGCCATGGAGAACCGCACGCAGACCATGGCGTTCCTCACCGAGGACCTCAAGGAGGGCTTCGCGGCGACCATGGAGAAGAGGGAGCCGCGCTTCCGCGACCACTGAGGACCGCGGAGCGGGCCGGTACGAACGGAAAGGGGCGCCCCGGAGGGCGCCCCTTTTCCCGTCGTCACTCGGAGATCGACAGGGCGGCCTTGGGGCAGGAGCGCACGGCGTGCCGGACCTTGTCCTGCTGGTCGGCGGGGACGTCGGGGAGCAGGACGTGGAGGTTGTCCTCGTCGTCCAGGTCGAAGACGTCGGGGGCGAGCCCCACGCAGACGGCGTTGGCCTCGCAGACGAGGTAGTCGACGATCACCTTCATGGCGCGTTCCTTTCGGATCGGGTGTCCGGCCGCGGGGAGACCGTCGCGGACGGTATACCGAATCATATTCGGTTATGGGTTCCGGGCCGGGGAGGCCCCGCCCCGGAGCGGGCGCGAGCGCCCTCCCCACGAGCCTAACGAGAACACGTTCTCCATGCTAGAGAGGGTCCGGGGCCGGGGTGCGGGAGGGGGATGCCCGGGGCGTTCGGGGCGGAACGGTACAGTTCCCGGCGGAGGTTGATCGAGATGACCGGAACACCGCCCGCCATGCCCCCCGAACTGCTCCGCGCGGCCGAGGCGGCCAAGGGGTTCATGCCGCCGGCCGAGGGCGCCGCCCTGTACGAGACCGCGCTGGCCTACGGCCGGGTCGGGCCGCTGCTGGAGGTGGGCACCTACTGCGGCAAGTCGGCGATCTACTTCGGCGCCGCCGCCCGCGAGGCCGGCACCGTGCTGGTGACCGTCGACCACCACCACGGCTCGGAGGAGAACCAGGCGGGCTGGGAGCACCACGACCCCACCCTGGTCGACCCCGCCACGGGCCGCATGGACACCCTGCCGACCTTCCGCCGCACCATCGAGCGGGCGGGCCTGGAGGACGTGGTCGTGGCCGTCATCGGCACCTCCGACACCGTCTCGCGGCTGTGGAGCACCGAGCTGGGCCTGCTGTTCATCGACGGCGGCCACAGCGAGCACTTCGCCAACGCCGACTACGAGAACTGGGCCGCCAAGGTCAAGGTCGGCGGCGCCCTGGCGATCCACGACGTCTTCCCCGACCCCGCCGACGGCGGCCAGGCCCCCTACCGCGTCTACCTCCGCGCCCTGGCCTCCGGCGCCTTCGAGGAGCGCCGCGTGGAAGGCTCCCTGCGCGTCCTGGAACGCGTCTCGGCCGCCGACCCCCTGGCTCCGGCCGCCTGAGCCCCGCGAACGCGCGACGCCCCGGAGAAGGGATCTCCGGGGCGTCTTCGCGTGTCGGACCGTTCCCGTCCGGGCCGCGGTGGCCGTGCGGCCGTCAGGTCCGGGCGGGGACCTGGGCGCAGCCGCAGGCCACGGGGTCGGCCGGGGCCACGGGGCCCAGGGGGCGGCCGGCGATCTCCTTGAAGATGCGCGCGGCGGGGGTGAGGCCGTACAGGGCGTCGGCGGCCAGGACGACCGCGGCGGCGGTGTAGGTGGAGCGGTCCCCCGGGAAGTGCCGCTGGTCGCGGAACTGCCAGCCGGTCCAGTAGGAGCCGTCCTCGTGGCGCAGGAACTGGATCTGGCCGAAGAGGGTCAGCGCGCGGGGGTCGCCGGCGGCGTCCAGCGCCATGATGAGCTCGCAGGTCTCGGCGCCGGTGACCCACGGCTGGTCGGAGACGCAGCGGCAGCCCAGCTCGGGCACCACGAAGGTGTCCCACTGCGCCTCGATGAGGGCGGCCGCCCGCTCGCCGCGGACCGCCCCGCCCAGGATCGGGTAGTACCAGTCCATCGACCAGCGCGACTTGTCGGCGAACGCCTCCGGGTGGTGGGCGATCACATGGCCGAGCTGGTCGGCGGCGAGCTCCCAGTCGGGCCGCGGCTCGCCGAGGCGCTCGGCCAGCGCGACCGCGCAGCGCAGCGCCTGGTGGATCGAGGAGCAGCCGGTGAGCAGGGTCTCCTCGCCCGGCGTGCCGTCCTCGAACCGGATCCACTTGATGTCGCCGCGGGGGGTCCGCAGGGTGAGCACGTAGTCCACGGCCCGGCGGACGACGGGCCACATGCCGCGCACGTACTCCTCGTCGCCGGTGACCAGGAGCTCGTGCCACATGCCGACCGCGATGTAGGCGGCGTGGTTGGACTCGCCGCCGGTCTCGGTGACCCGCTCGTCCTCCCACTTGGCCGGCCAGGAGCCGTCGTGGCGCTGCTGGTCGCGCAGCCAGGCGTAGGCGCGCCGGGCCGGGCCGGTCAGCCCGGCGACGGTCAGCGCCATGGCCGCCTCGATGTGGTTCCAGGCGTCGACGTGGCCGGCCGGGTACCCGTCGAACGCCGCGTACCAGGGGATGGCCCCGGAGGGGTACTGCTGGCGGGCGATGGACAGGGCCGTGGCGTGTACCTGCTCGGGGGTGAGGATCGGGTCAGCCGGCATAGGACGGCTTGGTCAGGTAGACGACGACGCTCTTGCCGATGAACGGGTTGAGCAGCTGCTCGGCCAGCCGGGTGGCCAGGGGCCGCTTCATGATGTCCCACACCAGGATCTGGTGGTAGGCCTTGACCAGGGGGTGGTCGTTGTCGTCGATGCCGACCGCGCACTTGATCCACCAGTACGCCGAGTGCAGGCCGTGCGCGTGGTGGTGGCCGTCGATGCGGAAGCCGAGCGACTTGAGCTTGGCCTCCAGCTCGGCGCGCGTGTAGATGCGCACGTGGCCGCCGGGCGAGGTGTGGTAGGCCTCGGAGAGCAGCCAGCAGATGCGCTCGGGCAGCCAGGAGGGCACGGTCACCGCGACCTGGCCGCCGGGCTTGAGCACCCGGAAGAGCTCCTTCATGGCCTGCATGTCGTCGGGGATGTGCTCCATCACCTCGGCGGCGATGATCTTGTCGAAGCTGTCGTCCTCGAACGGCAGCCCCAGCGCGTCGCCGACGACGGTCTCGGCCGAGGAGCCCTCGGGCACCTCGTTCTCCAGCTCCATCGCGTTGAACATCGACTGGACGGTCTTGAGCTCCTCGGCGTCCATGTCGAAGGCGGTGACGCGGGCGCCGCGGCGGTACAGCTCGAAGGCGTGGCGTCCGCCGCCGCAGCCCATGTCGAGGACGCGTTCCCCCACGGCGATGGGGAACCGCTGGAAGTCAACGGTGAGCAGAGGGGGCTCCTTCCACGGGCGGCCGCAGCCGCGGTTACGGGGAGACGGGGGCGTTCTCGGGGAGGCGGGTCAGCGCGCGGTCTTGATCGCCGACCGGTAGTGCTCGACGGTCGCGATGGCGACCGCCTTCCAGGTGTAGCGCTCCTGGACCCGGCGGTAGCCGGCCTCGCCGAGGCGGGCCCGCTCCTCGGGGGAGTCGTGCAGGCGCTTGATGGTGGCGGCGAGGTCCTCCACGTCGCCGGGCTTGACCAGCGCGGCGGCGTCGCCGACCACCTCGGGCAGCGCCCCGGCGGCGCTGGCCACCAGCGGGGTGCCCGAGGCCATGTGCTCGACGGCCGGCAGGGAGAAGCCCTCGTAGCGGGAGGGCACGACCGCGATCTCGGCGGAGGCCAGCAGCTCGCCGAGCTCCTCGTCGGAGACGCCCGAGACGAACCGCACCTTGTCCCCCAGCGCCAGCTCGCGCACGAGCTTCTCGGTGGGGCCGTCCTTGCTGGGCTTGCTGACGACCACCAGGTGCACGTCGCGCTCGGTGGCGATCTTGGCGACCGCGCGCAGCAGCACGTCCACGCCCTTGAGCGGGGAGTCGGCGCTGGCCATCGCCACGATCCGGCCGGGCGTCCGCTCGCCGCGCGGGTGGAAGATCTCGGTCTCGACGCCCAGGGGCAGCACGTGGATCTGCGCGGGGTCGGTGCGGAAGTCCTTGGCGATGTCGCGCTTGGAGGAGCTGGAGACGGTCAGGACGCGGCCGATCCGGGCCGAGACGAAAGCCTGCATCCGCACGAACCCGTACCAGCGGCGCTTGCCGAGGTGCTGCTTGATGCCCCTGGCCGCCTCGATCTCGATCCTGCGGTCCTGGCTGATCGGGTGGTGGATGCTGGTGACCAGGGGGAACAGCTTCGGGATGCCGAGGTTGCCCAGGCCCAGCACCTGGTTGTCGTGCACGACGTCGAAGTCGCCGCGGCGCTTCTTCAGCGCCCGCAGCACCCGGAGGCTGAAGGTCAGCGGCTCGGGGAACCCGCCGGTGCGCATGTGCAGCCACTCCAGCACGTCGATCCAGTCGCGGAACTCCCCGAGGGAGGGGTTCCGGAAGGGGTCGTCGTCGTTGTAGAGGTCGAGGCTGGGGATCTTGGTGAGGGCGATCTCGTCGCGGTCCAGCACCGGGTAGGGCTGCCCGGAGAAGATCTCCACCTCGTGCCCCAGGTCCACCAGTTCCCGGCTGAGGTGGCGCAGGTAGACGCCCTGGCCTCCGCAGTGCGGTTTGCTCCGGTAGGAGAGCAGTGCGATCCGCAGTTGCCGCCCGTCCTCAGCGCTCACGCCCACCTCTTAGAAATCGCACGAATCGATGCCAGTTGTACTGGATGTCTGACTGTAGCCTGCTCATGCTACCCAGGAGTTACATGGGGGCTCATTAGCTCCCCTTGGCTTTTCGGGGGAGTTTGTCCCCAGTGTCCGGGCATGGGGAAGGACGGGCCGCCGTCGCCGGCGGCCCGCCGCTGTCCTGCCGGGGACCGGCGCCTCAGCCGCGCCGGGGGGTCGGCGTGAAGGCGACCGGGATCTCCTTGTAGCCGTTGACGAAGTTCGACCGCAGCCGCCGCACCTCGCCGTCGAGGCGGATGTCGGGCATGCGCTCGGCCAGCGCGCCGAACAGGATGGACAGGTTCATCCGGGCCAGGTGGGTGCCCAGGCAGAAGTGCGGGCCGCCGCCGCCGAAGCCGATGTGGCCGTTCTGGTCGCGGCCGATGTCGAAGACGAACGGGTCGGCGAAGACCTCCTCGTCCCGGTTGGCCGACGGGTAGAACATGACGACCTTGTCGCCCGCCTTGATCGTCTTGCCGCCCAGCTCCACGTCCTGGGTGGCGGTGCGGCGGAACAGGTTGAGCGGGCTGGTCCAGCGCACGATCTCCTCGGCGGCGCTGCGCATCAGCTCCGGGTTCTCCTTGAGCCGCGCCCACTGGTCGGGGTGGTCGAAGAAGGCGAGGATGCCGCCGGCCGTCGCCGTCCGGGTCGTCTCGTTGCCGGCGATCGTCAGCATGAGGATGAAGAGGTTGAACTCCTCGTCCGTCAGCAGGTTGCCCTCGTCGTCGGGCTGGAGCAGCTTGGTGGCGATGTCGTTCTGCGGGTCCTTGCGCCGCTCGTCCGCGATCTGCTGGGCGAACATGTAGATCTCGGCCGCGGCGTTCTGCGCCACGTTCGGCCCGTCCTGCATCTCGGGGTCGTCGAACCCGACGAGCTGGTTGGACTTCTCGAACAGGAAGTCGGCGTGCTCGATCGGGACGCCCATGAGCTCGCAGATGGTCTGCAGCGGCAGCGGCGCGGCCAGGTCGCGGACGAACTCCGCCCTGCCCTTCTCGCAGACCTTGTCGATCAGCGCGTGGGTGATGTCCTCGATGTGCCCGCGCAGCTGGTTGATCATCCGGGGGGTGAAGCCGCGGTTGACGTAGGACCGCTGCCGGGTGTGCTGGGGCGGGTCCATGAACAGCATCATCTGCTGGTGCAGCGCGATGTCCTCGTCGGAGTACTCGGTGAACATCGAGGTGCGGACGGCCGAGGAGAACAGCTCGGGGTGGCGGGAGACGAAGACGATGTCCTCGTGGCGGGTGATCGCCCAGAAGCCGGGCACGTCCTCGTGGGGGTCGTGGTGCCAGTGCACGGGGTCGTTCTTGCGCAGCCAGGTGAACTGCTCGTGCGGAGTGCCGCTCCGCTCGTACTGGTCGAGGGAGATGATGTCGATCTTGGGGATGTCAGGGGCGGACATACCGGTTCTCCTCGGGCTGGCTTCGGGGTTCGGCTTCGCCCTCAGTCAATAATGAGACTCCAGTCTCGTCAAGAGTCTCATTTCCTGGCCGCCCGGAGAGCACGCCGCCCCCGGCCCTCTCCCGGGCCGGGGGCGGCATGCGGAACCGCTGGTCAGCGGACGTAGCTCAGCGGGTAGGCGCCGACGCGGCGGGCCAGGCCGCGGGTCTCCAGGGTGCGCAGGTGCGCGGCGGTCTCCCCGGTGGCCAGGTGCTGGCTGATGGGGGCCATCTGGTCCCAGGAGTAGCTCCACGCGCAGCGGATGGCGATCGTCCACAGGGTCTGCGGCTCGTCGGTCAGCAGGCCGCGGACCTCGCTCAGGCGCTCCTCGTGGTGGGCGATGATCTCCTTGGAGCGGCGCGAGATGCCGGTGAAGGAGTACTGGTGGGCCGGCATCGCGTCCTCGACGCCCAGCGCGGCGGTGCGCTCCAGGGAGGCCAGGTAGCCGCCGAGGGGGTCCACGTCGGGCCGGTCGTAGGGGTAGAGGCCGACGTGCGGGGTGATCTCCGGCAGCACGTGGTCGCCGGTGAAGAGCAGGTCCCGGTCCTCCAGGTGCAGGCAGATGTGGCCGGGGGAGTGCCCGGGCGTCCAGACCGTGCGCAGCGCGCGGCCGGGCAGGTCGACGAGGTCGCCGTCCTCCAGCAGCCGGTCGGGCGAGGCCGGCGGGTCGGGTCGTACGTCCCCGGCGCTCATCGCGGCCTGCTCCTCGGGCGAGGCGCCGGCCCGGGCGATCCACTCGCCCAGGTCCTCGCCGTCGGGGTCCTCCAGGTCGGCGCGCATGTGCTTGATGACCTCGGCGTCGGCCCGGTGCATGGCCACCCAGGCGCCCGAACGCTCCCGGATCCGCCCGGCGAGCCCGGCGTGGTCGGGGTGCATGTGGGTGACGACGACCCCGTACACGTCCTCGATGGCCGTGCCGAGACCGGCGAGGCCCGTCTTCAGCGCCTTCCACGCCTCGGGGTGCTCCCAGCCGGCGTCGATGAGCACCGGCCCCCGCTCGCTCTCCAGGACGTACACCAGGGTCTTGCCCAGGGGGTTGCCCGGAATGGGGACGGGAACGCTCCACAAACCGCCACCGTGGTCGGTGACACCGGCACTGCCGGCCACATCGGCCCTGTCGGCCACGTGCTACTCCTCGAACTCAGGAAAAAGGGCCGGGGGCGGGCACGCCCCCGGCGCAGACGGCGCGCGTCAGACGCGTTCCAGGATGGTGGCCGTCGAGAGGGCGCCGCCGCAGCACATGGTGACCAGCGCCGTCGCGGCGTCCCGGCGCTCCAGCTCGTGCAGCGCGGTGGTGATGAGCCGCGCCCCGGTCGCGCCGACCGGGTGCCCGAGGGCGATGGCGCCTCCGTTGGCGTTCACCCGGTCCATGTCCGGCCGGTGCACCGACGCCCAGGAGAGGGCGACGGAGGCGAACGCCTCGTTGACCTCGAAGAGGTCGATGTCCCCGATGCCCATCCCGGTGGTGTCGAGCACCTTCTGGGTCGACTGGACCGGGCCGTCCAGGTGGTAGTAGGGCTCGCCGCCGACCAGCGCCTGCGCCTTGATGGCGGCGCGGGGGCGCAGGCCGAGCTGCGCGGCCTTCTCCTCGGACATGAGCAGGACGGCCGAGGCGCCGTCGGAGATCTGGGAGCTGGTGCCCGCGGTGTGCGTCTTCAGCACCGGCTTGAGCTTGGCCAGGCCCTCCAGGGTGGTCTCGCGCAGGCCCTGGTCGCGGGTGACGGTCAGGGTCTCCCCGGTCGGGTCGCCCTCCTTGTCGACCTGCGGGACGTCGGGGACGGGCACGATCTCGCGGTCGAACCGGCCGTCCGCCCAGGCCTTGGCGGCCAGTTGCTGGGAGCGCAGGCCGAAGGCGTCGAGGTCCTCGCGGGTGAAGCCGCGCCGCTCGGCGATGCGCTCGGCCGCCTCGAACTGGTTGGGCATGTCCAGCGACCAGTCGTCGGGGCGGGGGTTGGCGGGCATGACGTTGCTGCCCAGCGGGGCGCGGCTCATCACCTCGACGCCGCAGCCGATGGCCACGTCCACGACCCCGGCCTGGATCATCGCGGCGGCCAGGCCGACGCTCTGCTGGGCGGAGCCGCACTGGGCGTCGACGGTGGTGACGCCGGTCTGCCAGGGCAGTCCCGCGTACAGCCAGGAGTAGCGGCCGATGTGGCCGCCCTGCTCGCCGGCCTGGGTGACGCAGCCGGCGAAGACCTGGCCGACCTCCACCGGGTCGATGCCGGCCCGGTCGACCAGCGCCCTGAGGGTGTGCCCGAGGAGCGCCTGGGCCTTCATGCCGGCCAGCCACCCCCCGCGCCTGCCCTGCGGGGTGCGCACCGCCTCCACGATCACCGGCCGTCCCATGCTGACTCCTCGAGTTCTAGAATCACCTTCGAAATTAAGGTAACGGGTTTCAGTTTCCCCGGCTAGGCGAGGTCCCGTGCCCGCGGTCCCGTTCCATGGGAGCCCGTTCACTCCAGCCGCACGCGCAGTGACCGGTAGGAGGGCACCAGCACCCGCCGCGCGGGTTCGCGGGCGGTGATCCGCCACGGCCGCCCGGCCGCCGTCAGGGTCTCCAGCATGCGCGCCACCTGCGTGCGGGCCACCGCGGCGCCCAGGCACAGGTGGCGTCCCGCGCCGAACCACAGCTGCCTGGTCTGCGGGATGTAGTCGCGGGTGATGTCGAACGGACCCGCGTCGTTGTTGGCCCGGTATGTGAGGACCATCACCCTCTCGCCCGCGCGTAGCCTCCTGCCTCCGACGGTGGTGTCCGCGGCGACGTGCCGTCCGATCACCGGCGCGGGGGTGGCCACCCGCAGCCCCTCCCGGACGGCGTTGGGCAGCAGGGACGGCTCGCGCAGCAGGAGCCGGTGCTGCCCGCTGTCGTGCAGCAGGGCGACGGTGCGGGCGGTGCCGGAGGCGCCCGTCTCGGTGCCCGCGATGGCCAGCAGCGTGGCCAGGCCGCGGGTGAGGTCGAGGCTGAAGCCCAGCTCCCGGCAGCGCCCGAGGATGGTGTCGGCGCCCGCCTCGGCGTAGGCGGCGGGGACGGCGGCGGTCAGCCTCCCGGCCAGCTCCGCGGCCTCGGCGAGCTTGCCCTCGGGCAGCTCGGTGGAGGAGGTGGTGCCCAGGGCCAGGGACGCCAGGCGCTCCCCGGTGGCGAACAGCTCCGCGTACGGGGCGTCCTCGGCGCCGAGCTCCAGGCCGAGCAGGTCGGCGACGAGCCTCCCGGCCAGCACCCTGGTCTCGGCGGCCAGGTCGGCCTCCCGGCCGTCGGCCAGGCGGGCGGCGAGCGCGCGGTGGTGGGCGCCCTGGGTGCGCTCGACCAGCTCGGCGGCCGCCTGCTCGGTGAACAGGTCGCGGGCGGCGGTCCGCACTTCGGTGTGGGCGGCGCCGTCGAACAGGCCGGCCATCTCGTGCCCGAACAGCTGCCCCCACATGTGCCCGACCCCGCCCTCGCCGCCCATGCTGAAGCTCCGGTGGTCGTTGAGGACCTCCCGGGCCAGGACCGGGTCGGTGACGAGCCAGCCGACGCGGGGCAGCCGGCCGATCGGCGGGGCGAGGCGGGAGGCGCGCAGCAGCGCGTGGAGCCAGGGGTTTCCCCGGCGGAGAAGGCGCGCCTCATGGCGGTTCATTGATCGTTCTCACTTCTGGTCGATGCCGGCGTCCGATGTCTGTGATGATGGCGCGACAATTCGCCAGGAATATGAGTACTTTCCCTTAAACCGGACTGGGTAGCAGCGCTCATGCCGGGCCGTGGCACGACGAGACAGGCTGGGCGTATGAGAGCAAGGATCACGGGGGTCGCCGCCTACCTCCCCGAGCGCACCGTGACGAGCGCCGAGGCCGAGGCGAGCGTCGGTCCCTACCGGCCCCATCCCACGATCATCGAGCGCATGACCGGCATCCGCCGGCGGCACGTGATGCGCGACGACCAGCAGGCCTCCGACCTCGCGGTGGAAGCCGCCGCGAAACTGCTCGCCGACGCCGGCGCGGAACCCGAACTCCTGATCTTCGGATCCGCCTCGCAGGATCTCATCGAACCGGCCACCGCGCACATAGTCGCGGCGAAACTCGGGCTCGACTGCCCGGTCTTCGACGTGAAGAACGCCTGCAATTCCTTCCTCAACGCCATGCAGGTCGCCGACGCGCTCATCCGCACCGGGCAGTACCGGCGGGTGCTGGTGTGCAGCGGCGAGACGCCCTCACGCGCGACCCGCTGGGAGGTGCGCGACCGCGCCCAGTTCGTCGACGCGTTCGCCGGCTACACCCTCTCGGACGGAGGCGCGGCGATGCTGCTGGAGGCCGCGCCGGACGGAGGCCTCTTCGAGTTCGCCTTCGACGCCGTCTCGGCGGCCTGGCAGGTCGGGACACTGCCCGGAGGCGGCTCGATGCACCCCCGCGACCCCGAGCACTCCTACTTCTCCGGCGACGGGCGCAGGCTCAAGGACGCCTTCCTCGGCAAGGGCCCCGAGCTGTGGCTGGACGCCCTGGACCGGCACGGGCTCACCTGGGAGGACTTCGCGGTCGTCCTCGTCCACCAGGTGACGCTGCCCTACCTGGAGATCCTGCGGGCCGTCCTGGGCATCCCCGCCGACCGGCTCGTGGTGACGCTGCCCGAACACGGCAACATCGCCTCGGCGTCGATGCCGCTGCAACTGGCCACCGCCGTCGCCGAGGGACGGCTCTCGCCCGGCGACAAGGTGGCCTTCGTGGGTCTCGCGGGCGGCGTCAGCCTCGGCGCGGCCTTCGCCGAGTGGTCCTGAAGGCAGGCCGAGCTTGAACCTCTGGGTGGTCATCCCCGCGTACAACGAGGAGAAGTCGATCGGCGCGACGCTGCGGCGGCTCGCCCAGCAGACCGACCGCGACTTCACGCTGCTGGTGGTGGACAACGACAGCACGGACGGCACCGCCGAAGCCGTGCGCGCCTTCCCCGGCGTACGACTCATCTCCGAGCCGCAGAAGGGCACGGGAGCGGCCTCGGACACCGGTTTCCGCCACGCCGTCCTCAACGGGGCCACGCACATCGCCCGCACGGACGCCGACTGCCTGCCCGACGACGGATGGGTGGCGGCCGTCCGCGCCGCGTTCGCCGACGGGCTGCGGATGGTCAGCGGGCCCCTGCGCCCCCGCACCGACGAGTTCCGGCTGAAGTTCTGGGAGCGCCGCCTCCTCCCGGCCGTCGTCCAGACCGCCGCGACCTTCGGGCGGTTCCGTCCGGGCAACCGCGACGCCGCCTACCGGGGCCCGTACGTGATGATGCCCGGCTGCAACATGGCCATCACCGCCGAGCTGTACGAGGAGGCCGACGGGTTCCCGCGCACCCGCATCGAGGACGTCCACGAGGACCGCGCCCTGGTCAACCGGGTGCGGCGGCTGACCGCCGAGTACGGGCTGCGCAAGGACATGGTCGTCTACGGGTCGGTGCGGCGGCTGCGCGCCTACGGGCTGGTCGGCACGCTCGGCTGGTACGCCGACCACCGCTACACCCCCGAGGTGGTGGACATCCGGTGAGCGACTGGGAACGCCGCCTCTACCTGACCGCCCACCCCTTCGCCTACCCGCTGCTGCGCGGCCTGGCCCGCGTCGGCCCGGCCGTGCGGGTCCCCGGCCTCGGGATCGTCGTCAACGACGCCGCGCTCGCCCGCGCGGTGCTGCTGGACGGGGAGGGCTTCCGCAAGGACGGCCCCGGCTCGCCCGGTGATTTGTGGACCCCGATCCTCGGCCCGTCCGTGCTGCTCAACATGGAGGGCGGACCCCACCGGGCGCTGCGCCGCAGGCTCACCGAGCTGTTCACCGCCTCCTCCACCGCCGCGCTGTGCGCCCGCGTCCTGGACGCCCCCCTCAAGGCCCTCGCCGGACGGCTGGAACGCGGCGAGGCCGTCGACCTCGTCGACACCATGCGGGTCATGGCGGGCGCGGTCATCTGCGAGGTCATCGGCCTGCCCGACATCGACGAGGCGGCCTGCCGCGAGATGTTCGAGAACGGCGAGCGGATCGTGGCGATGGTCAAGCTGCGCACCCGCACCCTGAACCCGGCCCAGGTCGCCCGCGCCCGCAGGGTGCTCGAACCGATCGGGGACGTGGCGGCGCGCTCCTTCCACCGCGGCGACGAGACGACCGTCATGGGGCGGATGCGCGCGCTCGGCCTGTCGGAGGCGGAGGCCAGGGGAGCGGCCGGGGCGTTCTTCCTCACCGGCACCGAGACCGTCGCCACCCTCGTCCCCCGGCTGGTCGCGCTGCTGCACGACACCGGTGAGCTGGCGCGGGCGGCCGCGGACCCGTCCCTGCTGGACGCGGCGATCGACGAGGCCATGCGGGTCACCACCCCCACCCCCGTGATGCTGCGCAGCGTCCACGCCGAGAGGGCGATCGGCCCGGTGACGGCCCGTCCCGGCGACCGGGTGCTGATCGCCACGCACAACTGCTGCCGGGCGCTCGGCCCGTTCGCGCTGGACGGCGCCCCCGGCAAGGCCGAACTGCGGCGCCTGTGGTTCGGCGCCGGCCCCCACTTCTGCATCGGCTACCCGCTGGCCCTGGCCGAGATCCGCGCCGTGACCGAGACGGTGCTGCGCCACGCCCCCGTACGGGTCGTCTCCCGCCGCGCCGCGCGGGGCGTGCTGATCCCCACCTACGCCGAACTCACCATCCGGAAAGCGCCATGAGCCTCGTCACGAACCTGCTCGACCAAGCGGAACGCACGCCCGGAGAGGCCGCCCTCATCGCGGGGGACGGCACCGCGCTGACCTACGGGGAGCTGCGCCGCCAGGTGCTCGCGGTGCGCGACGGGTTCCTCTCGGCGGGGCTGGCGGCGGGAGACGGCGTGCTGTTCTCCGTACGGCCCTCGCCGCAGGCGCTCGTGCTGGCGCTCGGCGTGGTGGCGGCGCGGGGCGTCGTGGTCTTCGCCGACCCCGGAGCGGGCCCGGAGATGTTCGAGGCGCGGTTGCGACTGGCCGCGCCGCGCTGGTCGGCGGCCGAGTCGCTGCTGTACGCCGCCAGCAGGATCGGCCCCGTACGCTCCTACGCGCGGCGCAAGGGCCTGCTGCTGCCCCACCTCTCCGAACTGCCGTTGCAGCACGTCTACACGGGACGGTGGCTGCCCGGCGTACCGCGCGGCGCGCACTGCCTGAAGGACTGGCTGCGTGCCTCTCCAGACCGGGGATCGGCGGTGGAAACCGATCCGGACACGCCCGCCGTCGTCATCTTCACCTCCGGGACGACCTCGGCTCCCCGCGCCGTCGTCCACACCCAGGCGTCGCTGGCGGCCGGGCTGGAGCTGTTCCGCTCGCGCGTTCCGCTGGGCCCCGGCGACGTGGTGCACACCGACCAGCTGATGCTCGGCCTTCCCACGCTGATCGCGGGAGCGTGCTGGTCGATGCCGAGGCTGTTCAGCCCGCCGGGGGAGTTCCTGGAGCAGCTGGAGGAGCGCAAGGCCACCCACACGTTCTGCGTCCCGGTGCACCTCGCCGAGATCCTGGACGCCGCGGAGGACGGACTGCCGCCGGGGCTGCGCCACGTCCTGCTGGGCGCGGCTCCCGCACCCGCCGGAATCCTGCGCCGCGCCGTGGCGGCCGCACCCGGGGCCGAGGTGCTGTCGGTGTACGCGATGACCGAGATCGTGCCGGTGGCCGTCGCCTCGGCTCAGGAGAAGCTCGCGCACACCGGCGGAGGCGACCTGCTCGGCGAACCCCTGCCGGGGATCTCGGCGCGGGTGGCCGAGGACGGCGAGCTGTTCCTGGGCGGCCCCAACCTCTGCAAGGGCTACCTGGGCGACACCGACCACGCCGAACTGGCCACCGGCGACCTGGCCCGCGTGGAGGACGGGCGCCTGGTGCTGCTCGGGCGCAAGAAGGACATGCTGATCCGCGGCAAGTTCAACCTCTACCCAGGACTGTACGAACCGGCCATCACCGCGCTGGAGGGCGTACGTACGGCGGCCATCGTCGGCGTCCCCGCGCCGGAGACCGGCGACGAGGAGGTCGTCCTGGCCGTCGTCGGGACCATCCCGGAAAGCGAGCTGCGGCGGAGGCTGCGCGGCCTCCTCGACGCCGAGGCGCTGCCCGACCGGATCGTGTACCTCCCGGAGCTGCCCTTCTCCGGCAGGGGCCGCAAACTCGACAGGGCCCGGCTCCGGGAACTCATCGCTTAGTGCGACAATCCCGGATGACCCTCCAAAGGGTGGCAACAGGGGGGATTCCGGGTGGGAAGGTGGAGCCGGTGCGGGTAGCGGTGACGGGCGCGTCGGGCTTCGTCGGGGGAGCGGTCTGCCGCGAGCTGGCCGCGCGCGGCGCGCGGGTGTACGCCTACGGGCGGCGCGAGGCCGTCGACCCCGAGCACACCGGCAAGGCCGCCTACCGGTCCTGGGACCTGCGGAGCGGGCCGCTGGACGACGCCCCGCGCGTGGACGTGGTGGTGCACTGCGCCGGCAGCGTCACCGACTGGGGGCCGGCCGGGGAGTTCTTCGCGGTCAACCTGGAGGGCACCAAGAGCGTCCTGGCGGCCTTCCCCGGCGCCCGCTTCGTGCACGTGAGCACCGCCAGCGTCTACGACCCCCACGTGCCGACCGTCATGGCGACCGAGGACCAGGCGCCCGTCCGGCGGTACGTCAACGCCTACGGCGCGTCCAAGGCGGCCGCGGAGCGGGCCGTGCTGAACTCGGGCGCCCAGAGCGTCGTCCTGCGCCCGCACGCCGTCTACGGCCCCGGCGACACCACGCTGCTGCCGCGCGTCCTGGCGTCCGTCCGGGGACCGGTGCTGGTCGCCGCCGGGACCGGGCGCCAGCGCGTCAGCCTGACCGGCGTCGGCAACCTCGTCCAGGCCTGCCTGCTGGCGTGCGAGTCGGACGTGACGGGCGTCTACAACGTCACCGACGCCGAGCCGCTGGAGCTCGACGCCGCGCTGGCGATGATCCTGGCCGAGCGCGGGATCCGGGCCCGGCGCGTCTACCTGCCGGCGCGGCCCGTGCTGCCGGTGGCCGCGGCGGTCGAGGGGGCGTTCCTGCTGGCGGGGAGCAGGAGGCCGCCGAGGCTGACCCGGTACGCGCTGGGGCACCTGGCCGTGGAGCGCACCCTGGACCTCTCGGCGGCCCGCAGGTTCCTGGGCTACCGGCCGGAGCCGACGTCGTTCGCCGGCGCGGCCTCCTGGTAGCCGGCCTCAGCCCTCCTCGGGGAGGTCCTCGAGCAGGTCGTCGAACTCGCCGTCCTTGACGCCCAGGACGAAGGCGTCCCACTCGGCCTGCGTGAAGTACAGGACCGGCCCGTCGGGCTCCTTGGCGTCCTTCATCACGATGGCCTGCTCGCCGGGCAGGAAGATCTTGTTGTCCTTGCGGATCTCGTCGGGTACTTCTTCGGCAGGGATGAACTCGATGATCACGCCGTCGTCGCCCTCACCGTAGAACTCGGTGCGGCGCTGCGGCTGCTCGTGAAGAGAGTGTTCGCGCACCTCGCCAGCGTAACCGTCAGAAGTCGGCGAGCAGGCGGTTCGCCACCACTTGCAGCCTGACCTGGATCTCCTCGGCGGTGGTGCGGCCGCGCAGGAGCTCGATCATCTCCAGGGCCCAGACGCTGCCCAGGGCGCGCACCAGGTCGCGCTGCTCGTCGGTGGCGGTCTCGGCCACGCCCATCACCCGCAGCATCATGCCGGTCACCCGGGAGCCGAAGTCGGTCTCGACCTCGGCGAGGATCATCGCGCGGGCCAGCGCGTCGGCCAGTTCCGGCTCGCGCATGAGGCCCCGGGTGGCCCGCATCAGCAGCTCGGTGGCGCTGGCGGAGGCGCCCGTCGAGGCGGGCGGGCGGCGCTGCATGCTCTTCTCGAGCATGTCGAGCTCCTCGCTGACCACCGCCACGACCAGGTCCATCTTGGAGGGGAAGTAGCGGTAGAGGGTGCCCAGCGCCACGCCGGCGCGCTCGGCGACGGTGCGCATCTGCATCGCCTCCACGCCGCCCCGCGAGGCGAGGGCCGCCGCGGCCTGCACGATGCGCCTGCGGCGCTGGTGCTGGCTGCGGGAACGGGTCGGCGATTCGGTCTGCTCTGCGGTCATGCGGTGAAGTCCCCGGTCGGCCTGGCCGGGCCCGCCGGACCAGGAAGTAGTGGGGACAGCCTAGCGCTTCCACGAGAACCTGTTATCTCAAGACGGGCGCCTCCGGGCGTGAGTTCTACCGCAGCCACCATCGGATATACCGCTCTCTGGACAGTAACTAGAATGTGTTCTAGTTTGCCTTTCGGGGTTGTCTTCGACGGGCGCGGGGAGGCGGAGTGGGCGCTGACGCCGCCGCGCGCGCGGACCGGTCCGGGCCAGGTCAGGCCACCGCGGCCCGGGTGCCGAGCTGGGCGGAGGCGCCCGCGGGGCGTCCGGCCGGGCCGGCGCGGAGACACGGACCGCCTCCGGCCGGAAACGGCCGCCCGGCCCGTACGGGGACCCCGTCCCCGCCCGCTCCCGAGATCGTGTTCCAGTCGGAAGGACGGCCATGAACTTCACCCTCGACGAGGACCAGCAGCAACTCCAGGCACTGGCGGCGGGGCTGCTGGCCAAGGAGGCGGGCCAGGAGCGGCTGGAGGCCGCCGAGAAGTCCGCAGAACCCTACGACCCCGCGCTGTGGCGCGCCTTCGCCCAGGCCGGGCTGCTCGGCGTCACCCTGCCGGAGGCCGCGGGCGGCGCGGGCCTCGGCGCGGTCGAGTACATGGTGCTGCTGCGCGAGCTGGGCAAGGCGGTCGCGCCGATCCCGGTGTACGGGTCGCTGGCCGCCGCCGCGGTCATCGGCGCGCACGGCGACGAGGCGCAGATCGCCGCGCTCGCCCCGCTCGCCTCGGGCGAGCTGGTGCTGACGGTCGCGCCCCGGATCCTGCGCGAGATCACCGAGGACGGCGGGAGGCTGACCGGCGTCGCGGCGTTCGTCCCGTTCGCCGAGCAGGCCGAGAGCGTGCTCGTCCCGGTCGGCGCGGACGCCTACCTGGTGCGGATCGCCGACGCGAAGGTCACCGCGCAGCCGTCGGCGTCCACCGAGCCGCTCTCGCGGGTCGAGCTGGCGGGCGCCCCGGGCGTGAAGGTCGGCTCCGGAGCCGCCGCCACGCTGCGGCGCTACGCCACCATGGGCGCGGTCTCCCTCGCCGCGGGCGCCGCCGACGGCGCGCTGAAGCTGACCACCGAGTACATCAAGACGCGCGAGCAGTTCGAGCGCAAGCTCGCCCAGTTCCAGGCCGTCACGATGCAGATCAGCGACGTCTACATCGCCAAGCTCACCCTGGAGGTGAGCGTCCTGGCCGCCGCCTGGCGGCTGGCCAACGGCCGCGCCGACACCGACGAGGTGCTGGCGATCGCCGCCTACAACGCCACCGACCCGGTGGTGAAGGCGCTGTACACCTGCCAGCACCTGCACGGCGGCATCGGCCTGGACGTCACCTACCCGCTGCACCGGCACTTCAACTGGATCAAGCAGTGCAGCCACCTCCTGGGCGGCCCCGAGACCCAGCTCGACGCGCTCGGCGCGCTCGTGCGCGACCCCGCCCCGCAGGACGAGAGCACCCCCGAGACCGACGGGCTGCTGGTCGACCTCACCGACGAGCAGAAGGCCCTGCGCGCCGAGCTGCGCGAGTACTTCACCAACTGCCTGACGGCCGAGCAGCGCGCGCTCATCGACGACGACCCGTTCGGGCAGGAGTTCCTCGAGCACACCAGGCGGCTCGGCCGCGACGGCATGCTCGGCGTCGCGTTCCCGACGGAGTACGGCGGCCGCGGCTACGGGCCGATGGAGCAGCAGATCTTCGCCAACGAGATCGCCCGCGCCCAGGTGACGTACCCGCTCATCACCCTCAACTCCGTCGCGCCGACGATCATCCACCACGGCACCGAGGAGCAGAAGGCGTTCTACCTGCCGAAGATCCTGGCCGGCGAGTGCCACTTCGCGATCGGCTACTCCGAGCCGGGCGCCGGCACGGACCTGGCGGCCCTGCGCACCAGCGCGGTCCTGGACGGCGACCACTACGTCGTCAACGGCCAGAAGATCTTCACCTCCGCGGCCCACACCTCCGACTACGTCTGGCTCGCCGCGCGCACGTCCGACGAGAAGTCCAAGCACAAGGGCATCACGATGCTCATCGTGGACTGCAAGGACCCCGGCTACTCCTGGACGCCCATCGTCACGATGGACGGCAGGCACCACACCAACGCCACCTACTTCCAGGACGTCCGCGTCCCGGTGGAGAACGTCATCGGCGAGGTCGGCAGGGGCTGGGACCTCATCGTCGACCAGCTCAACCACGAGCGCGTCACGCTCGGCCCCGCCGGGAACATCGGCGGCCGCTTCGAGAAGTTCGCCCGCTGGGCGCGGGAGACCGGCAAGATCGACGACCCCGGCGTGGCCCGCGAGGTGGGCCGCGTCTACGCCTACTACCGCGCCAACGAGTTCCTCAACTGGCAGGTCGCCGCCAACGCCTCCCTGGGCTGGCTGGCCGCCGCGGACGCCTCGGCCACCAAGGTCTACGGCTCCGAGCGCATGCAGGACGTCGGCCGCATCGTCGCCGAGGTCCTGGCCCGCCACGGCGACCCCGGCGACCCGGCGACCGCCGAGCAGATGGAGCAGATCGACCACCTGGTCAAGGGCGCGCTCGTGCTCACCTTCGGCGGCGGCGTCAACGAGGTGCAGCGCGAGATCATCGGGATGCTCGGCCTGGGCCTGCCCCGCGCTCCCCGCTAGCGGGGAGCCCCTCCGGAGCCCTTTCCGGAGAAAGCCCTACCGCGGTCCGCGCCGACCCGCCCCCGCCGGGGAAGGACTCCCCTGGCGGGGGACGGGGAGGGCGCGTGTACACGCTGCGGGATCGGGGGCGGGGGCTGGCCGTGGCCGCCTGGCGGGCCGGGCGGCGGCAGCGGGCCCGGCTGCTGGTGGACGGGGAGCCCGTCGCGGACCGGGTGGTCGGGGTGCTGGGGACCGCGGTGTTCGAGCTCGGCAGGGCCGCCGACGAGCGGGTCAGGGGCGGGGCCGTGCGGCAGCGGGTGCGGGTGCGGTTCCTGTGGGGCGGCCGGGTGTGGGCCTGCGACCTGGTGGAGACCCCGGTGAAGAGGCGGCGGCGCGGCTCCGTCGTGACGGGGTTCGTGCCGCCGGAGGGGACGCTCGTCCACCGGAGGCACCTGTTCCAGGAGCGGCATCCGAACGTCTACGCGCTCCGGCACGTGGTGAACGAGGTGGTCGTGATCACCGGGGCGCTGCTGGGGATCGGCGCGCTGGTCACGGCGTTCGTCGAGCGGCTGCTGCCGAGGATCGACCTGTCGTGGCTGCCGGACATCGCCCTGCCCGCCTGGGACCTGCCGGACCTGCCCGACCTCGACTGGCTGAACTACGCCGTCCCGCTCCTCATCGCGCTCCTCATCGCCTGGCGCGAGGTCAGGCGCCGCCGCAGGCGGGGCGAGCGGGAGCGCCGCTTCACCGGGGACCGTTCCGAGGACTCCCGGGAGGGCGGCCGCGACGGGGGTTAGCGGCCCGTCCGCGCCTTCGGGGTCAGCCGTACCATCTGACCGCCCACTCGCGGTCGATCTCCTTCTGGTCCGGAAGGGGCTCGGTGTGCTCCAGAACGGGCTGGGAAGCGGTGGTGTCCTCCAGCCGGATCGGCTCGGGGAGGGACTTCCAGCGGTCAGGGTCGCTCATGTCTCTATCTTGCCCCGAAAAAAGTGGGATGAGCGGTTCGGCGCCCCGGCGATTATTATTGGAGTGTGCATTCCAATAATGAACGGACGGCGCGCTACACGCTGCGGGACCGCGGGCGCGAGCTGGTGGTGGAGGTGTGGGAGGCGGACGGGAAGCAGCACGCCCGCCTGCTGGTGGACGGGCAGGCCGGCGAGGAGAAGGCCGTCGGGGTGCTGGAGGACGCCAAGTTCGGCCTCGGGGAGGTGGAGGAGGACGGCAGGACCGTCGAGCAGCAGGTGAAGGTGGGATTCCTGTGGGGCGGCCGGGTACGGGCATGTGACCTGGTGGACGTCCGCGAGGGGAAGGAGGAGGTGCGGAAGCGCTCCCTCAAGACCCCGTTCGTGCCGCCGGAGGGAACGAAGGCCCGCAAGCGGTACGAGATGCGCGAGCGGCATCCGACCCTCTACGCCATGCGGCACGTCGCGCTCGAAGGGCTCGCGATCGGGGCGGGCTTCCTGGGGGTCGGCGCGCTGCTGTCGGCGTTCTTCGGGAGGCTGCTGCCGAGCCTCGACTGGTCCTGGCTCCCGGACATCGACCTGCCGGACGTCGACCCTCCGGACTGGCTGCGCTACCTGAACCCCGTCTACTGGATCCGCAGGCTCTGGCCCGACGACTGGACGCTCCCGGACATCGACCTGCCCTCCCCGCCCGACTGGGACCTCGGCTGGCTCAAGTACGCCGTCCCGCTGCTGATCGCCCTGGGCGTCGGCGTCCAGGAGGTCGAACGCCGCCGCAAGCGCCGCCGCCGTGAGCAGCGCTTCGAGCGGGAGGGCGCCCGCGGGCCGGACGGCGGGGAGGCGGAGGCCGGCGCGCGGGACGGCGGTTAGGGTGAGGGCGTGCGAACGGTGGACCCTGCGAAGCACGCGGCGCGCCGCCGCCACATCCTCGACGCCGCCGCGGAGGTGTTCGCCTCCAAGGGGTTCGAGGCGACGACCGTGGCGGAGATCTGCCGGGCGGCGGGAGTCGGCTCCGGCACGCTCTTCCACTACTTCCCCGACAAGGGGGCGATCTTCCGGGAGCTCTTCCGGGAGGACCACGAGCGCATCCTCGCCGAGCTCGCCGCCCTCGACGACACCGATCCGGCCGCCGCGTTCTGGACGGTCGTCGACCTGCTGGCGCGGGACGTCGCCGACCCGGCGGCGGGCGGCCTGGTCATCGCGCTGCTCGGCAGGCTCCCCCTGGATCCGGAGCTCGCGGGCGTCCTGGTGGCCGCGGACGAGGCGGTGCAGGCACGCCTCGCCGTCCTCCTCACCCGGCTCCAGCGGGAGGGGCGCGTGGACCCGGACCTGCCCGCCGCGCACGCCGCCCGCTGGGTCGGCACCGTCACCGACGGCCTCTACCTGCGCTGCGGCGATCCCGGCTTCGACGCGGAACGGGAGCTGGAGACCCTGCGCACCGTCCTGACCAGGTTCTTGTTCCGATAACTTGCCAGACATGACCAGAAAGCAGACTTTCTGGGACGTGGTGCTGTTCCTCGTGCTCGCGGCCCCCGTCATCGCCACGCTGCTGAGCTCGCCGGAGCCGGTGGAGTCCTGGCCGCGGGCACTGGACACGGACGAGCTCCGGACGCAGGGGCCGGGGCTGATCGGCCTGGCGCTGGCGGTCGGGATCGCGCGGCGGCGGCCCGCGGCGGCGCTGGCCATCGGCCTTTCGCTGACCGCGCTGCACGGCAACTTCGTCTTCGGCACCCCCGTCTTCGCCTGCCTGGCGGGGCTGCGCATGGAACGGACCAAGCCCGTGGCGTGGGCGCTCATCGCGGTGTTCGCGGGCGGGGCGCTGCTGAACGTCGGGCGGGGCGTCGAGGTGACCACCTGGTTCCCGCTGTCGGTGTGGCTGGTGCTGCTGGGCGTGCTGCCGTGGCTGGCGGGCCGCTGCTGGCGGCAGTACACCGAGCTGGTCGCCGCCGGATGGCAGCGGGCCGAGCAGCTCGAACGCGAGCAGCGGATCATCGGCGAGCGGGAGCGGCTGCGGGAGCGCTCCCGCATCGCGGAGGACATGCACGACGCGCTCGGCCACGAGCTGAGCCTCCTCGCGCTGCGCGCCGCGGCCCTGGAGGTCGCGCCCGAGCTGCCGGAGCGCTACCAGGCGGCCGCACGCGAACTGCGGGAGGGCACGGCCTCGGCCACCGAACGGCTCCAGCAGATCGTCGGAGTGCTCCGGGAGGAGCCGGAGGCCCGCACCCGCCCCTCGGGGGAGACGGTCGCCGACCTGGTGGAGCGGGCGAGGTCCTCCGGCATGGCCGTGGACCTGGCCGAGACGGGCGGGCCGGCCCCGCTGCTGGCCGATCTGGCCGCGCACCGGCTCGTCCAGGAGGCGCTCACCAACGCCACGAAGCACGCCCCGGGCGCGGCGGTGCACGTCCGGTTGAGCCGCGAGGCCGACGAGACGTTCGTCGAGATCGTCAACGAGCCGCCTCCGGCCGGACCTCTGCCGGGCGGGCCGGGCGGGCGGCTCGGGCTGACCCGGCTGCGGGAGCGGGTCCAGCTGACGGGCGGTGCCTTCGAGGCGGCCCCCACCGAGGCGGGCGGCTTCGCCGTCCGCGCCTGGGTGCCGCACGACGCCGCGCCCGTGGGGGGACGGCCGGAGGCGTCCGAGTCGGCGGTCCACCTGGCGTCCGGGCGGCGCAGGGTGCGGCGCGGCCTCGCCGCGGCGGTCGCCGTCCCCGCGGTGCTCCTGGCCCTCCTCGGCGCGATCATGGCCGCCTACCACCTGTACACCACCTACGGCTCGGTGCTGCCGCCCGTCGGCGGGGGGTGACCCCGCGCCGGTCACAGGTGGCGGAGCACCTGCGTGCGGACCGGCGGGGGCAGCGTCTCCAGGATCTGGTCGGTGCGGCCGTCGGCGTTCGCGCGCAGGAGGGAGGCGACGGTGACGGGCGGGACGTAGGTGAGGACCGCGCCGGCGTGCTTGAGGGACAGGGTCTCGACCAGGCGGCCGGCGTGGTCGGCGGGCAGGGCGCCGACCACCGCGGCGGCGGTGCGGAACCCGCTCCGGACCAGGAGGCGGGAGCTCTCGGTGGGGGCGAGGCCGCGGACGAGGGCGACCACCGTCTCCAGGGGCAGGCGGCCCAGGCTCCCTCCGGCCAGGGCGACGGGCAGCAGCCGGAGGATCGGCGCGGCGGTGTCCGGGTGGGGGCCCAGGAGGGCCAGGAGCGCGGCGGCCTCCCGCACCGAACCGCTTTTGACGATCTCGGCGGCGGCCTCCGCGGACATCAGGCTCAGCACTTCGAGCCGCACCCGGTCGTCGCAGCCCTCCAGCAGCCGCCTGGCCTCGGCGGGAGGCAGCCCCGCCAGGGAGACGGACAGCTGCAGCGACGTCTCCCGGACCTTCCGCGTCCTGGCCCGGAGCGGCGGCTCGTTCTCCCGGGCGCCGCCGCCGATGACGAACGTGCGCGCCCGGGGGTCGTGCTCGCGGGGGGCCCGTACGCGGGGCTCGCGGTCGAGCGGCTCTCGGCCGGTCGGGTCGTGGTCGACCGGGTCGCGGTCGAGCGGCTCTCGGCCGTGGCGGCCCGGATCGGCGGGCTCCAGGATGCCGCGCAGCGTGCGCCGCAGCGCGGCGGGGGTCGGCCTGCGGTCCGGTTCGCGGTCCAGCAGACCGCGCAGGACGCCGGTCAGCCGGCCGGAGCGCACCGGTTCGGGGACCGGCGTGTTGACGACCGCCATCATCGTGGCGACCGGGTCGCCGTCGTCCCTGTGGAACGGGGAGTAGCCCTCCAGCGCGGTGAAGAGCGTGATGCCCAGGGACCACAGGTCGCCCGCCGGCACGGCCCTGCCCTCGATGACGCGCTCGGGGGCGATGAACTCCGCCGTGCCGATCATCGTGTTGCGCGCCGTCAGCGGCTCGGCGCCGCTGAGGTGGGCGATCCCGAAGTCGACGAGGAAGACCCCGCCGTTCCCGGCCAGGATGATGTTGTGCGGCTTGACGTCCCGGTGCAGGACCCCGGCGTCGTGCGCGGCCTGGAGCGCACCGGCCACCTCGAAGGCGATGCGGGCGGCCTCGGCCTCGGCGATCGTGCGGCCGCCCTCGATCGCGGCGCCCAGCGTCCGGCCCGGGACGTACTCCATGACGAGCCAGGGGTCCTCGTCCTCGGTGAACACGTCGAAGACCTGGACGATGGCCCGGTGCCGGATCCGGGCCAGGGCCTGGGCCTCCCGCGCGGCCCGCTGCCGGAACTCGGCGCGGTGTCCGGGGTCCCGCTGGTGGACCAGCTCCTTGAGCGCGACGGTGCGGCCGAGGGCGAGGTCCTCGGCGAGCCACACGCTGCCCATGCCGCCCCGGCCGAGCCGCGACAGCAGCCGGTACCGGTCTTTCACCACCCGGGTCAAGGACGTCCTCAGAACTTCTCGTCACCGAACAGGTCCAGGTCGGCGCCCTCGGCGGGGGCGCCGGACTTCCGGCCGAACCGGAGGTCCTCCATCTCCTTGAGGACCAGGTGGTCCAGCGAGGTGGGACTGGGGATCCGCTCCTCGGGCTCGGACCAGGGGCGCTGCTCCTCCTCGGCCGGCGGCCGCGGCGGCTGCGGCTGCTCGGGAGGCGGCGCCGACCGGGTCTTCAGCACGTCGTCGACGGGGTCCTGCGGCTGGTCGCGCCGCCAGACGCTGTGGACCGAGAAGTCGTCGTCGCGCCGGGGCCGCCTCGCGCGGGGCTCCTCCCGCGGCCGGTCCGGCCCGCCGGGTCCGGCGCCCTGCCGCAGCAGCCGCGCCTTGCGGAGCTGGTTCCTGCTCTCGATCTCCAGGAGCTTGTCGTAGTTGCCCGGGCTCTGCATGAGCTTGACCAGGACGGGCAGGCACTCGAAGAGCAGGAACAGCAGGAACAGCAGGATCCGGGTGACGGCCAGGGTCATGTCGCCGCCGGTGATCTCGTTGAGCGCCTGCAGCCGCAGCAGGATGCCGCCGGAGGTGCCGGTCTCGGCGTCGAACCGCTGCTGGAGGGCGTTCTGGCGGGACAGCGCGGTGTCGAGCTGCTCCTTGGCCTTGGGCAGCGCCTCCTGGGCCTCCTGGAGCCGGGTGGCCTTGGACTTGCGGTCGGTGGCCGTGAGCTCCTTCTTGCGGTTCTCGATCTGCTGGTCGAGGCTCGTGACGAGCCCGGCGGCCTTGCGGTAGGCGCGCTCGCTGGCGTCGGCGAGCGGCCCGGCGCCCTCGACGGTGCAGCCCGAGCCGCCGTACAGCTGGCACTGCCATTCCTTGTAGTGCTTGTCGGCGGTCTTCTGCGCCTCGTTCCGCTGCCCGGTGAGCGAGACGACCTTCTCGTCCTTGGCCGGGTCGGTCGGCTCGTCGCCGTTGGAGGTGATGGTGCGCTGGTGCTTGGCGACCTCGGCGCGCCAGTACTCCACGTCCTGGCCGCCGTCCCCGGTCTTGAGGTTGCGCAGGAAGGCGTCGGTCTCCCGCTGCTGGATCACCGTGATCTGCGTGTCGATCTCCGCGCGGAAGATCTGCAGGACCAGCGGGGTGGAGATGACGAAGCCCAGCAGCAGCGCCATCGCGATCCTGGGCAGGGCCAGGCGCACCCGGCGCCGGCCCTCGGCCGGGATCGAGGTGACCAGCCAGCGGTCGAGCCCGAGGATGGCGAGCCCCCACAGCAGCGCCATGGGCACGGCGGCCGCGGCGGAGACGCCCAGCGCCGAGGAGAGCGCGAACCACATGGAGATGGTGGCCAGGACGCTCGTGGTGAGCACCGCTCCGCCGATGCCGACGAATTTGGTGCGTTCGGCGGGGACGTCCTTGAGGACCTCGCGGTTGGCGCCGGACAGAACAATGAGAAAGTCGCGCATCCATCGCCTCTCGGGGTCCTGCGATCCGTCGCACAGAGCCTAGTTCTCTCCAGCGGTGATGGGGATGCCGTTACGGGCAAGTAATCCGGGTGACCTGAACCGGCCAATTACTGAAACGCGGTGGGGCGCGCCTTGTCCGCGGTGCCAGAATTTCCCTCAAACGGGGATCCGGTGGTCAGGCTCCTGACGCATGCGGTGGTGGGGAGGGGCTGTTGGCCGAGCCGGAAAGGGGCTTGCTGCGAGAGGCTCTCGGCGAGGCGGTGGCACGGCTTCCGGACGGGCGCGACCTTGCCGTCGTGCAGATCGGCAAAAGCGAGATATTCCTGTGGAAGGTGTATCGCGATTCCCTGGGCGTGCCGCGGACGAAGCGCCGGACGGTGCTGCCGGCGGCCGGCGAGGCCTGTCAGCCCCTGGAAGGCATCGTTTATGACATTTTGGACAATGTGCGGGAATCGCACGCCTTGTTCGCGGTCGAGGACTCCGCGCGCGGATCGGCTCCCTGGAAGGTCCTCGACGGCCTCCGCGGGAGCGGGCGGGCCCTGCGGGACTTCGTCTGCCCCGCGCCGTTCGTCGACCTGCTGCGCGAGGTCCTGGCCGAGGACCCCCTGACCCGGATGTACGAGCTGGTGACCCTGCGCCGCACCCCCGGCGGCGGAGCGGAGATGCAGACCACCCCGCTGTTCCCGGTGGGGGCCCAGCGCGGCGAGACGACGCCGCTCACCCTGCGGTTCGTGAGCGGCCCGCCGGGACCGCCCGCCCTGGCGCTGGTGGCGAGCGCCCAGCACGCGCAGGCGTTCGGGCTGCTGTCCGTCCTGTCGGGGCCCGTGGAGTCGGGCGTCCACACGGTCACCGCCGAACTCGTGCGGCCCGGCAGGGTGCGGTTCGAGGGCCTGCCCGCCCCGCTCGCCGAGGACCCGCGGTCCTGGAACGAGCTGGTGTCCTGCCTCCCCGAGCGGCTGGAACCCGCCGCGCGCCCCCGCACCGAGCACCTGGTCTGCGCCGTGGAGACCAGCGTGCCCGCCGCGGACCCCGAGCGGCTGAAGGAGCGGATCGCCCGCGTGCGGCAGCTGCTGGCGGGCCTCGCCGACGCGCCGGACGCGCCGCGGGTCTCGCTCCTGTCCTACGGTTCGCACCGGTTCGCCTGGGGCGTGCCGGAGCAGGAGCCGCCGGTCTGGTGCTGGGAGGGCGGGCCCGAGGACGCGCTCGAACGCCTCGACCGGCTGGCCGCCCGGGGCCCCCAGACGCAGACCCCCCAGCGCGCCGCCGAGGTGGAGTGCGCGCTCGCCGTGATCGGCGACCGGCTGGAGCGCTCGGACGGGACCGGCCGCACGACCCTGCTGTTCGTCGGGGAGCGGCCGCCCTTCCCCCGCCGCAACCAGGTCTCGGGCCTCCTGCCCTGCCCGCGCCGCCGCGACTGGCGGCTGCTCGCCGACGACCTGCGCGAGCGCCGGGGAGCGGGCTTCGCCGCCATCTGCGACGACCACGACGAGGAGGATCCGCCGGAGTTCTGGACGGAGTTCTCCGACGGGCCGCTCTTCGGGCTCGACGCCGTCGACCTCGGCGCGCTCCGGGCCGCGCTCGGGCTCTCCACCTCCGCGCGAGGACTTCCCTTCCCCCTGGTCGAGACGGAGTGATGCCGATGGCGGCCCAGCGTGAAACCGAGGGCAGCAAGGCCAACATCGTGATGTGGGGCGCGCCCACCTGCGGCAAGACCACCTTCCTGGCGGCGCTGAGTATCGCGCTGGGCCGCCAGTCCGAGGGCTGGAAGGTGATCGGCGCCAACGACCAGTCCACCCGCGCGCTGGTCACCCTCACGACGCAGCTGTCGGACGGGGTCTTCCCCAAGGCCTCCGGCGCCGTCATCGAGCACTACCGGTGGCGGCTGGTCGGCCAGGAGCTGCGGCGCGGCGGCTGGAAGTCCCTCTTCCGCAGGAGTCCGGTGGGCGTGCAGTTCGGGCTGGACCTGGCCGACCTCGGCGGCGAGGGCTACTCGCCGCGCCGCCTCACCCAGAAGGAGCTCATCGACGACCTGGTCAACAGCAGGGGGATCGTCTTCCTCTTCGACCCGGTCCGGGAGTTCGAGAAGGGCGACGCCTTCGAGTACCTGTTCGGCGTCCTGTCCCACCTGTCCCAGCACTTCCTGGAGAACCCGGAGTTCTCCTCGGGCCTGCTGCCGCACCACCTGGCCATCTGCATCACCAAGTTCGACGAGCTGCGCGTCCTGGAGACCGCGGAGAAGCTGGGGCTGACCCAGCCGGACGAGGAGGAGCACTTCCCCCGCGTCGACGACGGGGACGACGCCAGGGAGCTCTTCGAGAAGCTGTGCGAGGTCTCCGCCAGCGGCTACGGCGGGATGATCCTCAACACCCTGGAGCAGTACTTCGCCCCGGAGCGGACGAGGTACTTCGTCACCTCCGCCATCGGGTTCCACGTCGACCCGCGTCTGGGCTACGACCCGGACGACCACCAGAACGTCATGACCGACGAGAAGGGCTTCACCCGGATCCGCGGGACCGTGCGCCCGGTCAACGTGATGGAGCCGCTGCTGTGGCTCGGCCGGCGGCTCGGAAAGAAATAGGGAGGCAGCACGATGGCAGGGCGGACGGTGCGGCTCGACGTCGAGTGGGCCTTGTGGGGCAAGGAACCCGGCGACCACGACTACAGGGTGCTGGCCTGCAGCCAGAGCGGGCTCACCGAGCAGAAATTCGACCAGATCCTGAACCGCTTCTCCATCGGCACCCCCGACACCCTGCCCCAGGTGACCATCGTCTGGTCGGGTCGGGAGGATGGCGAGGAACGCATCGGCATCGCCATCCATGAGTCCTCCGCCACGCCGGACAAGGTCGGGCGGCGGATCGCCGTCACCCGGTACTTCTGCGTCAGGTACGAGCAGCTCGCCTACCAGCCCGTCTCCTACCTGGCGCTCTACAGGCGTCTGCGCACCCTGCGCCTTCCGCAGCAGGGCGAGCTGAGGATCGACGTGGACCGCATGCGTCCGGACGAGATCGCCTCCTCGGTCAATGAGCAGGTCATGAGCACCGCGGCGCTGCTGCTGACGGACAAATCCGTCTGTATCGTGTGCGATGACAAGGTCGACCTCGACGAGAGGCTGCTCTTCCTGGACACCGTCGCGGCGATGTTGCCCTACGGGATGCGCAGCAAGCTCTCGGCCTCGACCTGGACGAGCAGCACCGCCCAGCACAACATCAGACTTTCCTTCACCACGGACGCGCGCGACGAGGCGCACAACGTGTTCTGGGGCAGACCCACCCCGATCTCCTCGGAGGCACAGACCTCCCAGGAGTACATGCGCCTTCTGCTGAACCACGCCGATCGCAAGTCCCTGATCGCTCGGCTCGCGCAGGCCACCGATCTGATGGGCTTCGGCCCGAGGCAGAGCCGGCTGCCCCTGGCGGTCCTCGACCAGTCGTACCGGGAGCCCGCCCACGGGGTCGACGCGCTCCGGGAGACGGACCGTCCCGAAAAAGTCGTTCGTTCGCTGGCGGACGCCCTTCAGCGCCAAGACGTCGATGCGGCCAAATCTTTCATCGGCAGGCTGAAATACCTCAGTCACGATCTGGAAGTTCAGGGGCGGAGGGACGAACTGAAGCAGATCCTCAAGGAGGAGCTGCTACTCTCACCGCGCCCGTGGCTGGAGGGAGATTACGTAGAGGAAATGTACGGGTCGCTGCTGAGGCTCACCTTTGGCCGGAGCCTGAGCAAGAGGACTCTCAACGAGGTTCACGGCATCGTCCATGGTGTTTTCTCCCCGCTGTTGCTCGACGCTCTGGCGCGGATGCACACTTACGATCCCGTTGCTAGCGTGTCGATCGCTAGAAGACGCTCCTCTGAAGCGCTCCAGAAAGTGTTGACCGGTTACAGCGGAGCGGAACTCGTCCATGCCGCGGCGGGTCTCGATGCCGACGAGTCCTTCATCGACACGGTCTGCAAAGAGCTTGCCCGGCGTTACAAGAGTCAAGAGGGAATGGACAGCGGTCTCGCCGAGGCGCTGGAAAGAAGTGGTTTCCTCGGTGGCGTCCTTGAAACCTGCTATCCCGGCCAGTACAAACGCCAGTTTGAGCTGATGCTCTCTCTCCTGAAGGTGGCGTACGGGGAGGGGGCGCTGGGGGACCAGGAACTCGAAAGCGCTCTCAACGGCACGAAGACCATGCCCTCTCGGGCACTCCTCAGCGCTGTGGCCTATCTCTACGGGTCTGGAGCCGGGGACGCGCTGACCGACCGGTTCCTGCGCAAGAAGGTGGAGGAGTTCGACCTCACCACCACCACCCGGGACGTCATCCGGAAGAACATGGCGCAGAGGAGGCCGAAGCCGGCGCCGACGGGTGGACATCCCGTCTTGGCGCCCCGGCAGGACACCTGGCAGCAGAGGGCGGATCTCGTACGGCACGAGAGGTCGGAGACCGGTTGGTGGCGACGAACGGCGGGGTGGTGGAAGAGGCAGATGGATTACCTCCTCTACCTCCTGTTGTCCGCCTCCCTCGTGCTTCTCATCGTCATGATCATCATTTTCGCCATGGAACAGACCCCTTGAGATGAGGCGATTTCGTGCCGCGTAGCGTCAGGGCCACCGCCGAATGGGCGCTGTGGGGGAGGAGGGCGGCCGATCAGGAGCACGGCGTTCTGGCCTGCAGCGACCAGGGACTGCGGGCGGCGGACTTCGACCGGATCGTGAACCGCTTCGCCACCGGTGCGCCCGTGTCCCTTCCCCAGGTCACGCTCGCCTGGGCGGGCGGGGCCGTCGAGGCCCGGGTGATCCTCCTCATCCAGGAGCAGGGCGACGGCGCACTGGTCGACACGCGCGTGTTCGCCCTGAAGTACACCGATCTCGCCCAGGGCCCGGTCTCCTACGAGGACCTGTACGAGGCGCTCCAGGATGTCGGGCTCCCCCGGGAAGGGCCGATCGAGGTCGAGCTCCCCGCGCTGGACGCCGCCCGTATCGCCGCACGCCTCACCAAGCAGGCGATGGGCACCGCCGTCCTGCTGCTGACCGGGGAGGCGGTGTGCGTCGTGGAGGACGGCCTCTCCCTGCGGGAGAGGCTGCGCCGCCTGGACGACGTGGCGGCGCTGCTGCCGTACGGGATGCGCGCCCGGCTGTCGGCGGCCACATGGACCAGCGGCACGGCGGCGCACCGGATCCGGCTCTCCTTCAGCCAGGCCCCGCAGGACGCCCAGAACGTGTACGCGGGGCAGTTCGTCCCGCTGCCGCCCGACGCGAAGGCGGCGCGCAGGTACCTGGAGCTGCTCGCCTCCTACGAGAACAAGGAGACCCTGGTCGCCACCCTCGCGGCGGCCGACGAGCCGATGCACTTCGGCCAGGCGGACCTCGCCGTCGCCGCCCTGGACGGCACGGCCAGGGCACCGGTCGGGGTCCCCGTGGAGGCGGTGGAGGGATTCGTCGTCGCGCTGCTGGAGCGGTGCGCCGCGGCGCTGGAGCAGGGGGACACCACGGACCTCCTGCGCGCCGTCGAGGAGCTGAAGTCCTTCACCGCCGTCCCCCACGCGGACGAGCAGCGCGCTCGGTACCGCAGGGTGCTGGGGGAGAGGCGCCTGCTGGCCGAGGGACCCGGCCTCGACGAGCGGGTGCGCGCGGAGCTCTACGGGGCGCTGCTCGGGCCCGCCATCGGCGACCACCCCACCGAGGCGGCGCTCAAGGAGCTGCGCGCCGTCGCGGGCGGCCGGCTGCACGGCGCCCTGGCCGCGGCCCTGTGGCGGTCCTTCGAAGACGGGCGGGAGGAGTTCCGGCTGGATCGCGACCTCACCGAGCAGGAGCTCTCCGGGTTCCTGACCCACCTGCCGTTCTCCGACCTGGTGGAGCTGGCCGCACGCGAGAGCACCGAGCAGGCCCTGTTCCTGTCGGCGGTCGAGGCACTGGAGGAACGCGCGGCCCGGGAGTCCCGCGACCGGAGGGGCAGCGCGCGGATGGCCAGGGCGCTTCAGGGGCACGGCCATCTCGCCGGGGCCGTCGAGAGGCATCTCCCCGGAGACGGGGAGGCCCAGCACCGCCTCCTCTCCGCGCTGCTCCAGGCCGCCTACGGCGAAGGCTTCGGATTCGCCGAGCTGGAGCGGATCCTCAGCGGCTCCGCCGTGTCCTTCCCGGCGCTCGTCACCGCGGCGATCGCCTCCTACCGGGGCACCGGCGCGGGCGAGGCGTTCGCGCGCTCCTTCCTGACCGGGCTGGTCGAGCGGCAGTCCCTGACGGAGGAGAGCGGGCGGGCGGTGCTGGACAAGCTCGCCCCCGCGGCTTCGGCGTACACGGAGTGGCCTCGGCCCCCGGCCGCCGCACCCGTACGGCGGCGTCCGGCCGCGCTGATGGCCATGGCGGGCTGGGTCCTGGCCGTCGCGGCCCTGGCGCTGTATCTCCTCTCCTGACCCGCCCCAGGGACATATCCGGCCGAAAGGTCGGGGATACTGGTGCTCGACCATGGAAACAGTGATCAGGATCCTGCTCGCCGACGACGAACCGCTGATCAGGGCGGGAGTCCGCGCCATCCTCGCCGCCGACCCGGGGCTGGAGGTCGTCGCGGAGGCGTCCGACGGGCACGAGGCGGTCGCGCGGGCCCTGGAGCACCGGCCCGACGTGGTGCTCCTCGACATCCGCATGCCGCGCATGGACGGTCTGGAGACCGTCGCGGAACTGCGCCGCGTCGTTCCGGACACCGCCGTGGTGATCCTGACGACGTTCTCCGAGGACTCCTACATCGCCCGCGCCCTCGCCGACGGCGCGGACGGCTTCCTGCTGAAGACCGGCGACCCCAAGGAACTGCTCTCCGGCGTCCGCGCGGTCGCCGACGGCGGCGTCTGCCTGTCCCCGAAGGTCGCGCGCCGGGTCGTAGGAGAGCTCGCGGGCGAACGCCTGGTGCGGGGCGCGGCGGCCCGCGAACGGCTGGAACGGCTGACCCCCCGGGAACGGGAGGTGCTGGCGCTGCTCGGCGAAGGGCTGTCCAACGCCGAGATCGCGCGGCGCCTCCATCTGGTCGAGGGCACCGTGAAGATGCACGTCAGCTCGATCCTCGTCCGTCTGGAGGTGCCCAACCGCGTCCGCGCCGCGATCATCGCCCACGAAGCGGGCCTGCTCTAGGCGTCTCGGGTCTTGAGGAGGCGCAGGCCGGCCAGGACGGCGGCGGCCGTCCAGGCCAGGATGATGAGCAGGGCGGCGTACAGGGGGTATTCGGTGGTGTCGCCGTTCATGAAGTGGTCGCCCGCGATGCTCGGGAAGGCCTCGGCGAGCGGGCTGCCGGCCGCGCTGAGCAGGACGGGCAGCAGGAGGAGCAGGACGAAGAGCGCGGTGATGGCCGTCGCGGTGCTGCGCGCGACCAGGGACAGGCCGATGCTGAGGACGCCGCCCGCCGCCGAGTAGACGCCCGTCGCGAACATGTCGTACGCCAGGCCGTCCAGGGTGCCCCACTCGCCCAGCAGCGGCTTGGCGGCGAGCGCGCCGAGCAGGCACACCGCGGCGCCCGCCGCGAACATGACCGGCGCGACCACCGCGGCCTTCGCCGCCAGGACGCGGCCCCGGACGGGAACGGCCTGCAGGGTCCAGCCGATGCTCCGGCTGGCGTACTCGGTGGTGACCAGGAGGACCGCCGCGGTGAACAGGACGAACTGCAGCATGGCGAACGACTCGATGGCGATGGCGCCCGCCGTCGTCATCCCGGCGTCGTCCGTGGTGATCTCGTTGGTGTTGTTGTTCTCGTGGGCGACGGCCAGCTGGGCGCTCACCAGCATCATGAGGACGGCCGAGGCGGCCAGGGTCCCCCACGTGGAGCGGACCGACCACGTCTTCGTCCACTCGGCGGCGACCGCCGCGCGCAGCTCCTGCATCATCGGGCGGCTCCGTATTCGACGGCGTTCTCGGTCAGCTCCATGTACTTCTGCTCCAGGGACACCTCGTTCTCCCGCAGCGCGTGCAGCCGGACGCCCAGCTCGTGCGCGAGGTCGCCGACGTGCCGCGTCGTGGCGCCGGGCACGAGCAGCTCGTCGCGGGAGACGGCCCGCGACCCCGGCAGCCGCGCTCCGAGCGCGGCGAGCCCCGCCGCGTCCGGGCAGACCACCGACACCGAGCTCCCGCCCGCGATCAGCTCCCGCATGGGCGTGTCGGTGATGAGCCTGCCGCGCCCGATCACCACGAGCCGGTCGGCGGTCAGCTGCATCTCGCTCATCAGGTGGCTGGACAGGAAGACCGTCCGCCCCTCGTCCGCCAGCGACCGCATGAGCTGGCGCACCCACCGCACCCCGTCGGGGTCGAGCCCGTTGACGGGTTCGTCGAACAGCAGCACCGGCGGGTCCCCCAGCAGCGCCGCCGCGATCCCGAACCGCTGGCTCATCCCCAGTGACAGCCCCCCGGCCCGCCGCCCCGCGGCCTTGCCCATCCCGACGGTCTCCAGCACCTCGTCCACCCGCCGGACGGGGATCCGGTTGCTGTGCGCCAGCGCCAGCAGATGCGCCCTGACGCTCCTGCCCGGATGCACGGCCTTGGCGTCCAGCAGCGCCCCGACCTCCCGCAGCGGCCACCGGAGGTCGGCGTACCGCCGCCCGCCGACCAGCGCCTGCCCCGAGGTGGGCAGGTCGAGCCCCACCACCATCCGCATGGTCGTGCTCTTGCCCGCCCCGTTGGGACCCAGGAACCCCGTGACCTTCCCGGTCCGGACCTCCAGGTCCAGGCCGTTCACGGCCGTCACCTCGCCGTACCGCTTGGTCAGATTCCGCAATGTGATCATTTCGCCTCCGTTCACCGGAGAATCTAGGGATCGGGAGCCGCTCGGAACCTGTACCGGAAGGCAGCGGCGACCCCCGACTTTCGTCAGGGACCGGCACCCCGTCCGTACTGATTCAGGGTGAATTCTTCGGTCCGGGTCGCTTGACTGGCCTCATGGACGAGCCTCTCGCCGAACTCGACGGACCGCTCCCCGCCCGGAAACGAAGGAGCCGGATGAACGAGAAGCCGCACGCGACCCTGCCCGGGCTCAAGGCCAAGCTGGAGCTGGCACTGCGAACAGAGGCCGAGCACGGTTTCGGGATCGTCTTCGAGGAGCCCCGGCGGCTGGAGGACATCCCGGAACTCCCCCACGGAGTGATCGAGGTGTTCCGTCTGTTTCATCGCCTGGGCGGCGACTACTTCTGCTTCAAGCAGCCCGACGCGCTCCGCAGCCGCCGAGCCTGGACGGCCAGGGCGCCCAACCCGCACTGCCCGCTGGGCGCTCCGCTCGTGATCGGCCACGAGCGTTACGGCATACCGGCGGACCTCCTGAGGACCATCGAAGGCGGCGCCCCCATCCGCCTGGACGTCCACGACGGCAGCGTCTACTACGTCGACCCCGACGACTACGTCTTCATGTACAAGAACGTCGAGGTCGAACAGATCGACAGCGAGGACTTCGCGGACGACATCATCACGTTCTTCGACCACCACGTCCTCGGCGAGGGCTACCCCCACCTCGTCGAGGCAGTCCTGGGCCCCCAAGCCGCCACCGCCCGGGACCGCAGAGGCCGCCATAAGGACAGTTGGATGAGACTCCTGGAAACGAGCGGACTCCTCACCCCTCCGTGAGGAGGACTCCGCCGCGTCAGGTCCTGAGCCGAGCTCAGACGACTGCCGGGCGTGTGGTCTGGTTCTCCTCGCGGAAGACGAGTGCTGTGCCGAGGGCTGCTTTCGCCGGTACGAAGAGCTCTCCTGAGGGGGTGCGGCCGAAGGGGACGCGGCCGGCGCGCAGGAGCCGTTCGGTGAGGGCGGTGTCGCGGACGGAGAGCGTGTAGGAGACGAATGCGGGCAGGGCCGGAGGGCGTTCGCCGGGGAGCAGGTCGGTGAGGGCCGATGCGGCCACGAGGGTGAGGTTCGCGT
Organism: Actinocorallia libanotica; assembly: GCF_039525175.1. Lineage (NCBI taxonomy): Bacteria > Bacillati > Actinomycetota > Actinomycetes > Streptosporangiales > Thermomonosporaceae > Actinocorallia > Actinocorallia libanotica. The sequence continues at coordinate 93,690 of NZ_BAAAHH010000007.1, read as the reverse complement.
TGTCGAAGTGTGCGGTGCGGGTGGATGGGTCATACCGTGCCGGACGGCCGATGTAGGAGGCGTAGCGCTGGACGGCTTCGGGCAGCGCGGCGTCGGCGACGCACAGCAGGCATGCGACGAGCCCGGTTGCGCCGTTGGGGTGGTCGGTGGCTTGCAGGATGTCGGACGCCTCTGGCGGGGCGTTTTCGGCGAGTCCGATTCGGCCTTCGGGTACGAGGCCGGGAGACGACCGGGGTTCGGTGCCGTCGATCTCCAGGTAGCGGACGGGCTCCGTCCGGGTCCCTGCGGGGGTTTCCACCGGGCGTTGGACGGTGTGCACACCGCCGTGGCCGATGCCCTCGGACGATAGCCGGACGGCTGCGTTCTCGATGTCGGGTGTGTCGAACATCAGGATGTGCACGCCTTGGAAACGCCGGAGGCAGGTAGCGACGTTCTCGGAAGTGGCGCGGATGGCGGCCTTGAGGAAGGGGAGCTTGTCGGCGGGCACGTGTAGGGGGATCGGGCGGGACTCGGTCGGTAGGCGGGTGGCTGCGCCGTCGTCGATGACGGCCACCAGTTCGACGAAGTTCCCGGGGAAGCGCACGTGGGTGTTGGCCACCCCGAACGGCTCGATGGCCCCGTCCGCGCCGGTCGGTAGGACGGGGTGGGCGGGCGGCGGCACGGTGAAGCCGAGTCGGCGGTACCGCTCGATTGCCTCGCCCATGTTCTGCACGATGTGCCCCACGTGGTGCAGGCCGTTGATGTCATGACCCATGTCCGGGCCGCCTTCCTCGTCGTGGTGCCGGGTGCGCGGACGTCCGCCGGTCAGGATGCGCCGGGGTAGGCGGCGTCCCGGTAGCCGCGGCCGAGCCGCTCGAAGACGGCGATCACTTCGTCGGCGGCCGCAGCGCACTGTGTCGGGGACGGCGGATCCGGGGGGCCGAAGGTCCGTCGTAGGGTGTCGGCCAGGGTCCGGTAGCGCGATGCCGACGTGCGGGGGCAGGAGCGGCTCGATGCCGAAGAAGCCGAACACGACGGCGGGCAGCCAGTAGTCCAGGTCTTCTGGGCGCAGATCCTCGCGCAGCAGCCCGTGCTCTCCGAGCGCGCCCAGGTACTCGCGTGAGGCGGTGAGCTTGGCGCCGTCCAGCGGTTCGCGGGCCGGGCTCCCCAGGAAGCCGCCCAGCGTCTCGGCGTCCCTGGTGAAGAGCGCGCGCAGCACGGGCCGTCGCATCGCCTCCAGGAAGAAGCGGCGCATGTACCGGTGCAGCGTGATCTCCATGGGGTCGTCGCGCATCGCGTCGACCACCGCGTCGATCATCGTGGCGGCCTCCCGCGCGCCGACCCCCAGGAACATGTGCTCCCGCGAGCGCCAGTGCAGGTACACCGTTCCCTTGCCGACGCCCGCGTGCTTGGCGACCTCGTCGATCGTCACGCGCCGGTAGCCCCAGCGCAGCAGGAGGTCCCTGGCCGCGTCGAGGATCCGGTCGGCACGCGCGATTCGTTCCGCCTCCTGGAGCCCCGCCATACGCCCTCCTCGGTTCTTTGACCGGTGACTGGTGACCAATTTAACCTTTTGGTCACGACACCGCTCTGTGGGGTGCGTCACCGGACATGGCGACCTCGAAGACCGGGACCGCGGGGTCCCGGGCCGTGGGGGGCGGGGTCAGGCGGTGGCGGCCGCGGCGGCCCGGCCGGCCTGGCGGCCGGAGAAGATGCAGCCGCCGAGGAAGGTGCCTTCCAGGGAGCGGTAGCCGTGGACGCCGCCGCCGCCGAAGCCGGCGACCTCGCCGGCGGCGTAGAGGCCGGGGACGGGCCGGCCGTCGGCGTTCAGGACGCGGCCCGACAGGTCGGTCTGGAGGCCGCCGAGGGTCTTGCGGGTGAGGATGTTGAGGCGGACGGCGATCAACGGGCGGGCGTCCTGGTCGAGGATCTTGTGGATGCCCGCGGTGCGGCTGAGTTTGTCGCCGTTGTACTCAAGGGCGTTGCGGATGCCCATGATCTGCAGGTCTTTGGTGAACTTGTTGTCGAGTTCGCGGTCGCGGGCGTCGATCTGGCGCTTGAGGCCGGCGTAGTCGATGAGGTTCGTGCCGGTCAGCTCGTTCATGCCGGTGACGAGTTCGGGCAGGGTGTCGGCGACGATGAAGTCCACGCCGTTCTTCTTGAACTTCTCGACCGGTTCGGGGCTCTGCCAGGCGCGGGAGAGGGTGAGCGGGATGTTCTTGTTCGTCAGGTCGGGGTTCTGCTCGGAGCCGGACAGCGCGAACTCCTTGGCCAGGATCTTCTGCGTGGTGACGAACCACGAGTAGTCGTAGCCGGTGTCCTGGATGAGCTTCAGCGTGCCGAGGGTGTCGTAGCCGGGCAGGCCGGGCGCCGGGAGGCGCCTGCCCTCGGCGTCCAGCCACAGCGACGACGGGCCGGGCAGGATGCGGATGCCGTGATCGCTCCAGATCGGGTCGTAGTTCTCGATGCCCTCGGTGTAGTGCCACATGCGGTCGCGGTTGACCAGGCGGGCGCCGGCCTCGGCGGAGATGCGCAGCATGCGGCCGTCCACGTAGTCCGGCACTCCGGTGATCATCCGCTTGGGCGGGGCGCCGAGCCGCTCGGGCCAGTTCTCCCGCACCGGCGTGTGGTTGGCGCCGATCCCGCCGGAGGTGACGATCACCACGGGCGCCTTCAGCTCGAACTCGCCGGTCTCGACGCGGGAGCTGCGGGTGCCGCGCGGGGCGGCGGTGGGCTCCAGGACGGCGCCGCGGACGCCGGTGACCGCCCCGCCCGTGCGGACGAGGTCGTCGACGCGGTGCCGGAACCTGAACGTGACGAGGCCCTTGGCGGCCGCGGCGCGCACCCGCTTCTCGAACGGCTCGACGACCGCGGGCCCGGTGCCCCAGGTGATGTGGAAGCGGGGCACGGAGTTGCCGTGCCCGTCGGCGAAGCCCCCGCCGCGCTCGGCCCAGCCGACGATGGGGAACCAGCGCATACCCATGCCGTGCAGCCAGGCGCGCTTCTCCCCGGAGGCGAAGTCGACGTAGGCCTCGGCCCACTGGTGGCCCCAGTAGTCCTGCCCGGCGGGGTCGCCGACGCCGCGGTCGAACCCGGCGGTGCCCAGCCAGTCCTGCCAGGCCAGGTCGCGGGTGTCCTTGATGCCCATGAGCCGCTGTTCGTCGGAGTTCACGAAGAACAGCCCGCCGAACGACCAGAACGCCTGCCCGCCGAGGTTCGCCTCGGACTCCTGGTCGACCAGCAGCACCTTCCGCCCGGCGTCTGCCAGCTCCGCCGTCGCCACGAGCCCGGCCAGCCCGGCCCCGACGACGATGACGTCGGGCTCGGCGTCCCCGGGGGCGGCCGAGGCCGACGCGCCCCGCAGGAGGTCCGCCGCGGCCCCGGCGGCGACCGTGCCTCCCGCCAGCGTCAGTGCGTGCCTGCGGGTGAACGTGCCGGGAGTCTCGTCCTGTTCCATGGGCTTCCTTCCGGGGTGGGGGTGGCACCGGGTGCGGGCCCACAGACAAGCAGAAGAAAACTCACGTATCTAGAGGAGAAGTATCAATAACCCACAACACATTTCGCGTTCGGGACGGTCGCCCGGCCGGGCGGGACCGGGGACCGCAGGTCGCCTCCGGGACGCTCGAACGGATCGTGGACTCTCCGGACGCTGATGATCACAGGTGCCGAAGCGGGCCGAAACGAGATGCGCTGATAGCGAATGCCGGGTTCTCCAAGTGTTCGGAGAATTTTTTGGGATTTGGGGGGATAGCTGATCCGGTTCACCAGGGAAGGTCGCTAGGACCAGACGGACCGGGAGGGCGCATGTCCCTGAACGAGGACGACGTGCGGGAGCACGTGCGGGGTGTGTGTTTCAAGAAGGGGCCGCCGGGACTGGTGGGGGCCGAGACCGAGTGGCTGGTGGTGGACCGGGGGAGACCGGAGGAGCAGGTGCCGCTGGGGCGGCTGCGGGGACCGCTGACGCGGCGGCCGCTGCCCGGCGGGAGCAAGGTGACGTTCGAGCCGGGCGGGCAGCTGGAGCTGAGCTCGCGGGCGCTGCCGGGGGCCGAGGCGGTGTGCGCGGCGCTCACCGCGGACCTGGCCGAGGTGCACCGGCGGGTGCCGGGCATCGAGCTCCTCGGCAGCGGGGTGGACCCGGTGCGGCCCGCGCGGATGCAGCTGGACGAGCTGCGGTACCGCTGCATGAGCGGGTACTTCGGGGACCTGACGATGATGTGCTCCACCGCGTCCGTCCAGGTCTGCCTGGACATCGGCACCGCCGACCAGGCGGCGCGCCGGTGGCGGCTGGCGCACTGGCTCGGCCCGGTGCTGATCGCCGCGTTCGCCAACTCGCCGGTGTGGTGCGGGCGGCGGACGGGCTGGCGGTCGACGCGGCAGGCCGTGTGGGCGCGGCTGGACCCCACCCGCACGGGCGCCCCCGACGGCGACGACGCGGAGGAGGCGTGGACGCGGTACGCGCTCGACGCGCAGGTCATGCTGATCCGCGGCGAGAGCTGGATCATCGGCCCCGGCCTGACGTTCGGCGAGTGGATGCGCACCGGGGAGCCCACCCTGGACGACTTCGCCTACCACCTGACCACGCTCTTCCCGCCGGTCCGCCCGCAGGGCTGGCTGGAGCTGCGGATGATCGACGCGCTGCCCGAGCCGTACTGGCGGGTGCCCGTGGCGGTGGCCGCGGCGCTGCTCGACCTCGTCCCGGACGCCGCCGAGACCGCGGCGGAGCCCGTCGCGGGCAGGTGGGTGCGGGCGGCCAGGGACGGGCTGCGCGATCCGGCCCTGGCCAAGGCCGCGCTGGCCTGCTTCGAGGCGGCCTGCGCGGTGCTCACCGGGCCGTTGAAGGACCTCGCCGAACAGTACGCCGAACGCTATGTCGCCCGCGGCCTGTGTCCGGCCGACGACATCGAGGAGTACGCGTGGACGCGCTGAAGGAACGCCTCGCCGCCGAGCTGATCGCGGCGCGGGAACGAAGCGACCGCCTCACCCGGATGGAGGACGCCGATCTGGTCGCCCAGGTGTCGCCTCTGATGTCCCCGCTGGTGTGGGACCTGGCGCACATCGGCAACTACGAGGAGCTGTGGCTGCTGCGCGCGGCCGCCGGGATCGAGCCGATGCGGCCGGAGATCGACACCCTCTACGACGCCTTCGAACACCCCCGGGCCACCCGCCCGTCCCTGCCCCTGCTGCCCCCGGACGAGGCGCGCGCCTACATCGCGACGGTGCGGGACAAGGTCCTCGACACCCTGGACGCCCTGCGCCCCGAGAACGTCGCCCTCTTCGAGATGGTCATCCAGCACGAGCACCAGCACGACGAGACCATGCTCGCCACCCACCAGCTCCGCCGGGCCCCCTTCCACCTCCGCGAGGAGGACCGCCCCGCTGGCGTCGCCCCCTGGGCCCCCGAGACCTACATCCCCGCGGGCCCCTTCACCATGGGCACCTCCGACGACGTCGCCGCCTACGACAACGAACGCCCCGCGCACCGCGTCGACGTCCCGGCGTACTTCATCGACACCGTCCCGGTGAGCAACGGCGACTACGCGGCCTTCGTGGAGTCGGGAGGCTACGACGAGGAGCGCTGGTGGCATCCCGAGGGCTGGAAGTGGCGGCAGGGCAAGCGGATCGAGGCGCCCGCCTTCTGGTTCAAGGAAGGGGTCTGGCTGCGCCGCCGCCTCGGCGAGGTGGAGCCGGTGCCGTTCGACCAGCCCGTCCAGCACGTCTGCTGGTACGAGGCCGACGCCTACGCCCGCTGGGCGGGCAGGCGCCTGCCCACGGAGGCCGAGTGGGAGAAGGCCGCGAGCTGGGATCCCGAACGGCAGAAGGCGCACAGGTACCCGTGGGGTGACGTGTACCTGCCGGACCGCGCCAACCTCGGGCAGCGCCGCCTCCAGCCCGCCCCCGTCGGCTCCTACGCCGAAGGGGCCTCCCCGTACGGGGTGAGGCAGCTCCTCGGCGACGTGTGGGAGTGGACGTCCACCTCCTTCCACGGCTACCCCGGCTTCCGCGCCCACCCCTACCGGGAGTACTCCGAGGTCTTCTTCGGCCCCGACTACAAGGTCCTGCGCGGCGGCTCCTGGGCGACGGACCCGACGGCCGCCCGCACCACGTTCCGCAACTGGGACTACCCGATCCGCCGCCAGATCTTCGCCGGTTTCCGCTGCGCGAGGAGCGCCTGACTTGTGCAGACACCTGGCCTACCTGGGCCCGCCCCGCAGCCTGCACTCCCTGGTCTACGGCCCCGCCCACTCCCTGGAACGCCAGTCCTACGCCCCCAAGATGAACATCGGCAACGTCCTGAACGCCGACGGCTTCGGCGTCGGCTGGTACGCGGGGGACAGGCTCGTGCGCTACCGCCGGTCCCAGCCGATGTGGACGGACGTGTCGTTCGCCGAGCTCAGCGAGATCCTGCAGAGCTCGTGCGCGGTGGCGGCCGTGCGCAGCGCGACCGTCGGCTTCCCCGTCGACGAGTCCAGCGCCCAGCCGTTCCGCTGCGAGCGCTGGCTGTTCAGCCACAACGGCAAGGTCGAGGGCTTCGGCGCGGTCGAGGCCAAGCTCCGGGAGCTGGCCGGGGACCTGTCGCTGGTCCCCGAGGCCCGCGCGCCGCTGGACTCCGCGCTGCTGTTCGCCCGCGCCGTCCGCGCTTGGCGGGGCGGCCTGGGCCTGGCCGAGGGGCTGGCCGAGACCGTCCGCACCGTCACCGCGATCGCTCCCGGCCGCTACAACCTGCTGGCGTCCGACGGCGCCTCGCTGGCCGCGACGACCTGGGGCGACAGCCTCTTCGTCCGGTCGGCCGACCACGCCGTGGTGATCGCCTCCGAACCCTACGACGACAGTCCCGCCTGGCAGCGGATCCCCGACCGCTCGCTGGTCGCCGCAGACCGGAACGGCATCGCCGTCCATCCACTCCGATAAGGGGGCATTTCATGCGTATTGAGCATTTTCTGAAACCGGAGGACCTGGAGGAGGCGCTGCGCGCGGACGTCGCCGCGGGGCTGACCGCCGAGCCCAAGACGCTGCCGCCCAAGTGGTTCTACGACGACCGCGGCAGCGAGCTGTTCACCGAGATCACCCGGCTGGAGGAGTACTACCCGACCCGGCGGGAGCGCGCGATCCTCGCCGCCCGCGCGCCGGAGATCGCCGGGCTGACGGGCGCGCGCACCCTCGTCGAGCTGGGCGCCGGCTCGGGGGAGAAGACCCGCCTGCTGCTCGACGCGCTGGGCGCCGCCGGGCTGGAGACCTACGTCCCGGTGGACGTCAGCGGCGACTACCTGCTGGACGCCGCGGAGAAGATCGCCGCCGAGTACCCGGGCCTGGAGGTCCACCCGGTGGCCGCCGACTACGAGCGGCACCTTTCCCTGATCCGGGGCGGCCCGCGCAAGCTCGTCGCGTTCCTCGGCGGGACGATCGGCAACATGACGCCCGAGGAGCGGCACACGTTCCTGTCCGCGATCCGCGGGACGCTCGGCGCCGACGACGCCCTGCTGATCGGCGCCGACCTCGTCAAGGACGAGAAGCGCCTGGTGCGCGCCTACGACGACGAGAGCGGCGTCACCGCGGAGTTCAACCGCAACGTGCTGCGCGTCATCAACGGCCACCTGGACGCCGACTTCGTGCCGGAGGCGTTCGACCACGTCGCCCTCTGGAACCCGGAGAACGAGTGGATCGAGATGCGCCTGCGCTCGCGGACCCGCCAGGAGGTCCGCATCGGCGCGCTCGACCTGAGCGTGCACTTCGCCGACGGCGAGGAGATGCGCACCGAGATCTCCGCGAAGTTCCGCCCGGAGCGCCTGGAATCCGAGCTGGAGGCGGCGGGTTACGCGCTCACCGACCTCTGGACGGACCCGGAAGGTGACTTCTCCCTCACCCTCGCGCGGCCACGGGGAGATCACGATCCGGGGAAAACGTCGGCGGGTCCGCTTACTGTGGATTGATGCCTCAATCCGGACGGAGAGTAACGATCCGGGAGCTGGCCCGGGTGACGGGCCTGTCTCCCGCGGCCGTCTCCTACGCGCTGCGGGGCGTGCACACCTCGGCCGAGACCCAGAAGCGGGTGCGCGCGGCCGCCGACGAGCTCGGCTACCAGGCGCATCCCATCGCGCGGGCGCTGGCCAGCGGCAGGACGGACACGGTCGGGCTGCTGTGCGGGTCGCTGGCCGACTTCTGGCAGCAGGAGCTGGCCGTGCGGATCGGCCGCGCCCTGCTGGAGGAGGGCAGGTACGCCATCGTCCTGGACGCCGCCGACGATCCGGGGCGCGAGCTGGAGCTCGCCGAGCGGCTGCGCGACCAGCGGGTCGACGGGCTGATCGTGCAGCCGGTCGACCCGTCCGCCCCGGCCTGGGCGCAGTTGGCGGACGTGCTGCCGGTGGTGTCGATCGGCGACGCGCTGGCCGGCAACCCGCACGGCGAGGTGGTCTTCGACAACCGCGCCGGGGTGACGCTGGCCCTGGAGCACCTGCACGGCCTGGGCCACCGCCGGATCGGGGTGCTCACCTCCACCCTGGAGCGCACCCCCGACCGCCCGGCCGACGTGCACGTCAGGGCCGAGGCGCGGCGGCTCGGCCTGGAGGCGGAGATCGCGGTCACCCGCTCGGCGCTGCCGGAGGCCACGGCCGCCGCCCGCGCGCTGCTGGCGCGCCCGGACAGGCCGAGCGCCCTCTTCTGCTTCTCCGATTCCATCGCCTACGGCGTCTACCTGGCGGCGGGGGAGCTGGGCCTGTCCGTCCCGGGCGAGGTGTCGGTGTGCGGCTACGACGCGCACGCCCTGTCCGTGCTGCCGACGCCGCCGCTCACCACGGTCGACTGGGACCTGCCCGGGGTGGCGGCCGACGCGGTGTCCCTGGTGCTCGACGCCATCGAGGAGCGTCCCCCCGGCCGGATAGTGCGCCCCCCGGTGTTGTGCCCGCGGGAGTCCACCAGCAGAATTCCCCGGAGGGACTGAGTCATACTAAACCCGTGGATAAAGTAGAGAACTAAGGTAGCCACCTTGATCACCTTCAGCGGCGTGAGCAAGAAGTACCCCGACGGCACCGTCGCCGTCGCCGGGCTCGACCTCACCCTGGCCACCGGCGAGATCACCGTCCTCGTCGGCCCTTCCGGCTGCGGCAAGACCACCACCCTGCGCATGATCAACCGCATGGTCGAGCCGAGCGCCGGCACGATCGAGATCGACGGCGTGGACGTGCTCGGCCGCGACCCCGCCGAGCTGCGGCGCGGCATCGGCTACGTGATCCAGCACGGCGGCCTCTTCCCGCACCGCACCGTCGTCGACAACGTCGCCACGGTGCCCCGCCTCCTGGGCCAGGACAAGAAGAAGGCGCGGGCCCGCGCCCTGGAGCTGCTCGGGCTCGTCGGCCTCGACCCCGCCCTGGCCCGCCGCTACCCCCACCAGCTGTCCGGCGGCCAGCAGCAGCGCGTCGGAGTGGCGCGCGCCCTGGCCGCCGACCCGCCCGTCCTGCTCATGGACGAGCCGTTCAGCGCCGTCGACCCGATCGTCCGCAACAGCCTCCAGGAGGAGTTCCTGCGCCTGCAGGCCGCGCTCGCCGCCGGCGAGGGCACACCCAAGACCATCGTGTTCGTCACCCACGACATCGAGGAGGCGCTCCGGCTCGGCCACCGCGTGGCGGTCTTCGCCGAAGGCGGCGAGCTCGCCCAGTTCGCCACCCCCGAAGAGCTGCTCGCCGCCCCGCGCAAGGGCTTCGTGACCGACTTCCTCGGCGGTGAGCACGGCCTGCGCAAGCTCCGCCTCTTCCGTGAGCTGGAGCAGGAGCGGACACGCGCGTGAACGAAGACGAACCCCTGGTCCGCTGGGACTGGATCCACGACCACTACGGCCTGTTCGGCGAGCTGACCGTCGAGCACCTCAAGCTCTCCCTGCTGCCCGTCCTGCTCGGCCTGCTGATCTCGGTGCCGCTGGGCGTGCTGTGCGCGCGCTGGCGCCTCCTGTACGCGCCGGTGCTGACGGCCGTCAACATCCTCTACGCCCTGCCGTCCCTCGCCCTGTTCCTGGTGCTGCTGGACTACACCGGCCTCAGCATCTGGACGGTCGTCATCCCGCTCACCCTCTACACCCTGGCCGTGCTGGTCCCCAACGTCGTCGACGGGCTGCGCCAGGTACCCGAGACCACCCGGCAGGCCGCCACCGCGCTGGGCTACACCCCGCTGCGCCGCCTCATCGCGGTCGAACTGCCGATTGCGGTGCCGGTCGTCATCGCGGGCCTACGCGTCGCCACGGTCTCCAACATCAGCCTGGTGAGCGTGGGCGCGCTGGTGGGCATCGGCGGGCTCGGCTCCCTGTTCAAGACCGGGTTCACCCTGCAGTTCACCACGCCCGTGCTGGCCGGGATCGTGCTGACCATCGCCCTGGCCGTGCTGTTCGACCTGGCGCTGGTGCTGCTCCAGCGGCTGCTCACCCCCTGGAGCCCGCGATGAACGACGGCTGGCGCTGGCTGACCGACGGCGCGCACTGGCACGGACCCGACGGCATCCCCGTCCGGCTCGCCGAGCACCTCGGCTACACGCTGGCGGTCCTCCTCGTTGCCGTGCTCGTCGGGCTGCCGCTCGGGCTGCTCCTGGCGCACTCCGGACGGCGCACCGCCTTCGCCGTGATCAACGTCGCGAACGGCTTCCGCGCGCTGCCCACGCTGGGCCTGCTGGTGCTCTTCTTCCTGCTGAGCGCCGGCAGCGCGCTGGCGGCCCTGATCCCGCTGGTGGCGCTGGCGATCCCGCCGGTGCTGGTCAACACCTACGAGGGCGTCCGCCAGGTCGACCCCCGGGTGCGGGACGCGGCCCTGGGCATGGGCATGACCGGACGGCAGGTGCTGCTGAAGGTGGAGCTGCCGATCGCGGTGCCCCTGGTGATGACGGGGGTGCGCACCGCGGCGGTCCAGGTGGTCGCCACCGCCACCGTCGCCGCCTACATCAACCTCGGCGGCCTCGGCGGCTACCTCATGGACGGGATCCTGCTGCGCCAGTACGGCACCGCGGTGGGCGGCTCGGTCCTGGTGGTGCTGCTCGCGGTCGCCGTCCAGATCCTCTTCACCTCCACCGGCCGGCTCCTCACCCCCCGAGGGCTGCGGCCGGAACCGAACAACCGAAAGGAAACCCCCGGATGAGAGCCCTGAAGATCCTGCTGGGCGCCGCCCTGATGGCGACGTTCGCGGCGGGCTGCGGCGGCGGCGAGGACAACCCCCTCGACGGTGCGAAGCCCGCCGACGGCCAGACCATCGTGGTCGGCTCCGCCGCCTTCCCCGGCAACGTCCTGCTCGCCGAGCTGTACGCCGGGGCCCTGGAGGACAAGGGCCTGAAGGTCGAGCGCAAGCTCAGCATCGGCGAGCGCGAGATCTACTACAAGCTGCTGGAGAACGGCGAGCTGACCGTCCTTCCGGAGTACAACGGCGCGCTGCTGGCCTACCTCGACCCGAAGGCCGAGCTGCCCGCCACCCCCGAGGCCACCAACCAGGCCGCCTCGGCCAAGCTCCCGGCGGGCCTGAAGCTGCTGGACTCCGCCCCCGCCCAGGACAACGACTCGCTGACCGTCACCTCCGCCACGGCCTCCAAGCACGGCCTGAAGACGATCGAGGACCTGAAGTCCGTGGCCGGCGACCTCACCGTCGGCGGCCCCGCCCCCTTCGAGCAGCGCTTCAAGGACAAGCTGAGCACCGCCTACGGCCTGACGTTCAAGGAGTGGGTGCCCGACCGCTCCGGCGGCGGCAACATCCCCACCTGGCTGAAGAGCGACAAGGTCCAGGTCGGCAACGTCTTCACCACCAACGCCGCCATCGTCCTGGACGACCTGGTGGTCCTGGAGGACACCAAGGGCGTCTTCGGCCTCCAGAACATCACCCCCCTCGTCCGCGAGGACGGCGTGGACGCCGCGGCGGCCGAGACCCTCGACAAGCTCTCCGCCCAGCTCACCACCGAGAACCTCCTGGAGATGATGAAGAAGGTCGCGATCGACAAGACCGACCCCGCCAAGGTCGCCACCGAATGGCTGGACGCCCACCCCGTCTGAGCCCGCCGCGGAAGACAAAAGGATCGGCCAAGCCGGCCTGACCACCCCAGATCAGGTCGGCTTGGCCGATCGGCCGGTGCGCCGTGTTCGCGAGCCCGGGCAAAGCCCGCGAACACGGCGTCCTGCTGCCGGAGTTCCGTCGCGCGACCGGGAGGCCGCTCGCACAGAGGGAACGCTGCACCTTCCGGACCGGAGGGCGCTCGGGATTCCCCGGCAGTTCCGGACGCCGCGGTTACGGGAACGGGGGCAGAACCCGTGGGGGACGTCCGGAGTCTCGAGATTCAGTTGTGTCGTGCGGCCCTTCGGTCGCGGTCCGGGCTCAGGGCTCGGGCCAGTCCTCGGGCCAGAGGGAGCGGCCCTCCGCCTTGTCCTCGGCCTTGTGGTCGGCCTTGTGCTCGGAGAGCGGCAGGAGCCACTCCTCGGGCAGTTCCCTGGGCCACTCGGTCGGCCACTTCTGGTCCTTGGGCCAGTCGGTGGGCAGGTTCCTGGGCCAGTCGGTCGGCCAGCCGCCGGCCGGCCGGTCGCCGCCCATCAGGGCGACGCAGAGGGCGATCGCCTTCTGCCTGCCGCCCGCGGCCTTGATGAGCGGGATGAGGTGCTCGTCCTTGCGGCCCTGGGTGATGTACCTGCGGCAGAGGTCGGCGATGGTCGGCTGCGCCGCCGGGGCGGGGGCGGGGGAGGGCGGCGGCGGCGCGTACTTGCGGGTGTGCGCGGGCGCGCTGGTCGGGGGAGAGGACTTCTTCGGCGCGGGCTTCTCGTGCCCGGGGACGCCACCCGCCGCTATCGCCACACCGCCGGCCGCGCCGATGGCGCCGATGGCCAGAACGGCCCCGGCGACCCTGGCGGTCAGCCTCCTGGTGGACGTGGGGCGGGGTGATGGCTGCTCCTCGGGCGGTGCGGACGGGACAGGTGCGCCGATGAACGCTTCCTGGAAGTAGGCCAGCACCTCCGCCTCGCCGTCCAGCTCGTCCGCCCCGGCGGGGGCGCTCGCGCTGTCGAGCAGGCGGGCGACGGGATGGCCCACCGAACGCCCGCGGAGTATCCGCTCCGCGGTTCGCCGGTTGATCCGTTTCGCGCTCATCTCATCTCTCTCAGCGTCGCGGTGCGGCAAAGTGTCACTCGATTTCCGCAGCGAGTTTCTTCAGGCCCCGGTACGCCGCGGTGCGCACCGCCCCGGCCCGTTTGCCGAGCACCTGACCTGCGGTCTTGGCGTCCAGGCCGATGACGACCCGCAGCAGCACGGCCTCGGCCTGGTCGCGCGGCAGCCGCATGATCAGCCGCAGCGCCCGCTCGGTGCCCAGGCCGCCGAGCGCGCTCAGCTCGGTGTCGTGCTCGCCGGCGACCTCGGTCAGCTCGTCCAGCGTCGTCTCGGCCTGGGGCCTCCGCCGGCGCCGCCGGACGTGGTCCAGGGCGCGGTTGCGGGCGATGGTCGTCGCCCAGCCGCGGAACCCGTCGTACTCCCCCCGGAAGGAGGGCAGGTCCCGGACGATCTGCAGCCACGCCTCGGAGGCGACGTCCTCGGCGTCCTCGGCCACGAGCGCACGCAGGTAGCGCAGCAGCCGCGGTTGCAGATCCCGGTACACGGTCCGGAAAGCCGTCTCGTCTCCCTGTTGCGCGGCTCGGACGCAGACCGACAACTCGGCCTCGTCCGGAGGGGTCCGCTGGGCCACCTTCCGATCCACGCGCATAACTATGCTGTCTTCCCGGGGCAGAAGTGAACAAGACCGGACTTTTCTTGATTCTTTCCTTCCGGTTTTTGTCAGGCTCCGGCGTGTTCCGCCCCTCCCGCCAGTTCCGCCCCAGGCGGCCCGCCCGTTCAGCCGCGCCCGGGAAGGGCAGGACAAGGACATGGGGGGACGGAGGAGGCCGCGATGAAGTACTTCCCGGTCCGCGCCGCCCGCGGCGCCGCGCTGAGCGCCCGGGGCTGGCCGCAGGAGGCCGCGCTGCGGATGCTCGCCAACAGCCTCGACCCGGAGGTGGCCGAGCACCCCGAGTCGCTGACCGTCTGCGGCGGCGGCAAGGCGGCCCGCGGCCCGGGCGCGTACGAGGCGCTCGCGCGGTGCCTGACGGGGCTGGCGGAGGACGAGACGCTGCTGGTGCAGTCCGGCAAGCCCGTCGGCGTCCTGCGCACCCACGAGTGGGCGCCCCGGGTGCTGCTGGCCAACTCCAACCTGGTGCCCGAGTGCGCGACGCGGGAGGAGTTCCACCGGCTGGAGGAGCTCGGGCTCATCATGTTCGGGCAGATGGCCGCGGGATCGTGGATCCACGTCGGCGCGCAGGGCGTCCTGCAGGCCGCCTACGAGACCTTCGCGGCCGTCGCCGCCCGGCGGTTCGGCGGCACCCTGGCCGGGACGGTCACGCTCACCGCGGGGCTCGGCGGCATGGGGGGAGCCCAGCCCCTGGCCGTCACGATGAACGGGGGAGCGGTGATCTGCGTCGAGTGCGACCCCGCGCGCGTCGCCCGGCGCGTCGCCCAGGGCTACTGCGACGTCCGGACGGAGTCGGTGGAGGAGGCGCTGGCCCTCGCCCTGGCGGCCCGCGACGCCCAGCGCCCGCTGTCGGTCGCGCTGCTCGGCAACGCCGCCGAGGCCGCCGCGCGGCTGCTGGCGGCCGGAGCGCCCGTCGACGTCGTCACCGACCAGACGCCCGCCCACGACCCGCTGCGGTACCTGCCGATCGGGGTGCCGTTCGAGGAGCTGGCCGCGCTGCGGGAGGAGGACCCCACCGGGCTCGCCCTGCGGGCCCGGGAGTCGATGGCCCGGCACGTCGAGGCGATGGTCGGGTTCCACCACGCGGGCGCCGAGGTCTTCGACTACGGCAACTCCCTGCGCGACCAGGCGCGGGAGGCCGGATACGAGCACGCGTTCGCCTACCCCGGCTTCGTGCCCGCCTACCTGCGCCCCCTGTTCTGCCAGGGCCGCGGCCCGTTCCGCTGGGTGGCGCTCTCGGGGGACCCCCGGGACATCGACGTCACCGACCGCGCCGTCCTGGAGCTCTTCCCGCACGCGGAGTCCCTCACCCGGTGGATCCGCGCCGCGCGGGAGAAGGTGCGCTTCCAGGGCCTGCCCGCCCGGGTCTGCTGGCTCGGCCAGGGCGAGCGCGCCGAGGCGGGCCTGCGGTTCAACGAGCTGGTGGCGCGGGGCTCCCTCGGCGCGCCCCTCGTCATCGGCCGCGACCACCTGGACTGCGGGTCGGTGGCGTCGCCGCACCGCGAGACCGAGGGCATGCTCGACGGCTCCGACGCGATCGCCGACTGGCCGCTGCTCAACGCGCTGCTCACCACGGCCTCGGGCGCGACCTGGGTGTCCCTGCACCAGGGCGGCGACACCGGCGTCGGGCGCTCGGTGCACGCCGGCCAGGTCATCGTCGCCGACGGCACCTCGACGGCCGCCCGCAAGCTCGAGCGCGTCCTGGCCAACGATCCCGGCATCGGGGTGCTGCGGTACGCCGACGCCGGGTACGCGCGGGCCGTGGAGACCGCCGAGGAGCACGGCCTGGAGATCCCGATGGAGCCGCCCGAACCCCGCGGCGCGCAGGAGGCCGACGAGTGAGCCACAGGCGGCCCCGAGGGCTCAGAACGTGAAGGGCTGGCGGACCACGCCGTTGTCGAAGTTCGACAGCAGGTACTCCGGCTCGCCCGTGGTGCGCAGGCCCGGCAGCCGGGTGTACAGCTCGCGGAACATGATCTTCAGCTCCATGCGGGCGAGGTTGGCGCCCAGGCACAGGTGGGCTCCGGGCCCGCCGAACCCGACGTGCGGGTTGGGGGAGCGGGTGATGTCGAACCGGTCGGGGTCGGCGAAGACCTCAGGGTCGCGGTTGGCCGCCGGGTAGAACAGCACCACCTTGTCGCCGGGCTCCAGGCGCAGCCCGTTCAGCTCGTACGGCCGGGTGACGGTCCGCCGGAACTGGATGATGGGGGAGGCGTACCGCACGATCTCCTCGATCGCGGGACCGATCCGGGCGTCGTAGTCGGCCAGCAGCAGCTCCCGCTGGTCGGGGTGCTCGGTGAACAGCCGGACGCCGTGCGACAGCGCGTTGCGGGTGGTCTCGTTGCCCGCCACCAGCAGCAGGTCGAAGAAGCTGCCCAGCTCGCGCGTGGTGAGGAACTCGCCGTCGACGTTGGCGTTGACCAGCGCCGAGACCAGGTCGCCCCGCGGGTTCCCGCGGCGCTCCTCGGCCATCCCCGCCACCAGCCGGTGCAGGTCGACGATGGCCTTGAGGTTGCCGCCCAGCAGCCGCAGCGTCCGGGGGTCGAACAGCGAGCCGCGCACCCCGGAGTACTCGGTCATGACGTCGATGCGCCGCAGCACGTACGGGCGCCGCTCCGGCGGGACGCCCATCATCGCGCAGATGACGTTGATGGGCAGCCGCGCCGCCACCTGCTCCACGAAGTCCCGCGGCCCCTCGCGCTCCAGGTCGTCCACGATGCCCGTGGCGGTGGCCTGGACGTCGTCGGCGAGTCCGGCCAGCATCTTCGGGCTGAAGGCGCGCGAGACGATCCGGCGCAGCCGCCCGTGCCGGGGGTCGTCCATGTTCACCATGGGCCGCCCGAACAGCCACGCCACCCACGGCGGCGGCTCCGGCGAGGTGGCCGCCGGCTCGCTGGAGAACGCCTTGGTGTCGCGGCTGACCTCCACGACGTCGGCGTGCCGGACCAGGGCGTGGAACCCCTTGCCCGACCGGACGAGGGGCACCCGCGGCTCGGCGAAGAAGACCGGTTCCTTCAGAGCGCGCAGCCGGGCGAACTCGGCGTACCGCTCCTCGTGCGGGCGCGCCCAGAAGTCGACGCCGACAAGATCCGTACTCGCGTTCATCTGCCGACCCACCTGATCTCGTAGGGCTGGAGCTGGAGCTTTTCGCCACCGACCGTAGCCGTCATGGCGCGGTCCGTGGCGTTCACCACGAGGAGTTGCTCAGCGGATGCCAGCACTTTCAGGTCTTTTTCCGACCCCCCGGACACGTTCGCGACCGGCGCCTGCACCAGCTCCGTGCCGGGCGGGAACCAGCGCGCGAAGTTCTGCTGCAGGTCCAGCGAGGGCAGGGCCGCGCCCTCGCGCGTCCACAGGCAGCCGTTGCACGCCCCCGGGCTGCCCTGCGGGCTCCAGTACAGCGCGCCCGCCGCGCCCGACTCGGCGAACTCGATCATCGCGGCCGCCTGGACGGCGTGCAGCCGCTGGGGCGTCCACCCGGAGTTCTCCGGCTCGACGTACCACTCGGCCCACACCACCGGCAGGTCCTCCTGGGCACGCAGCCAGCGGGTGAGCGCGCCGAACTTGGCGTTCGCGGCGAACTCGTCGCCGTGCGCGGTGCGGTCCTCCGGCAGCGACGAGCCGTCGATGACGATGAAGTCCGCGCCCGCCTTGTTCTTCAGCCAGTACCGGACGGCGTCGAGCCCGCGCTGGTCGGCCGCCCCCCACGGCCCGCGCACCTCGCCGGACGCCTCGGAGTGCGCGTCGGCGTAGCTGTTGAGCGGGATGTAGGGGCCGCCGACCAGGGCGTCGGGGTTCTCCTTCTTCAGCGCTGTGTACACCTTGTTGTAGAGGGCGGTGTAGCCCTCGTGGTCCCAGCGGTTCTGGCCGCGGTTGAAGAAGCCCTTGAACTCGTTCCAGACGAAGAAGTACCGCACGTCCGGGTAGCGGCGGGCGACCTGGGCGGCCTGCTCGGCGAAGGCGTCGTAGAACTCCGGCAGCGGCGCGTCCTCCAGGTGCGTCCAGTCGGTCGCGCCGGCGGGGCCGCCCTTCATCCAGTCGGGCGCGCAGCACAGCGTGACGACCGGGACGCCGCCGGTGTCGCGGATCGCCCGCATCCGCCGGTCCAGCGACGTCCAGTCGTAGCGGCCGGGCGAGGGCTGCGGGTTGTCCGCGCCGAACCCCATGATGTGCTGGGCCTGCAGCACGCGCTGCCGCTCCACCGTCGCGGCGGCCGCCGGCTCGGCCTCCAGGCTGTTCTGGGTGTGGGTGAACCCCCAGGCCGCCCATTCGCCGTCCGGCCCCGCCGAGATCCTGCCGACGGGCTCGTCGTCCAGGACCGCGGACGGCCCGGAGTCGCGGGTGAAGTAGAGCACGGTGGAGGCGACGGCGACTCCCAGGAGGGCGGCGGCCAGCGCGACCATCCACACGGGGCCGCGGCGGCCGTGCCTTCCCCGGCGGGGGGACACCAGCGGCGGAGTGGCGGAGGCCGGAGACGGCAGGCCTTTCACTGAACCTCCAGAGTCGGTTGCTTTTTCCTTAGAACGTTCAACCGTTTGCTCTGGTTCGCAAGAGCCTTCTCTGGCCGATCGTGAATGCTTACCTGGACCGTACTCTTGTGTCACCACCGCCGCGGGAAAGAACACGCGAGCCGGCCCCGGCCCCCTCCGCCGCCCCCGCGGAGAGGACCGGGGACCCCTCCATCAGCCGCGCCCTCGGGCGCCCTCCGCGAGTGCCTGTTCGTCCAGCTGAGCCCGCAGACCCGCCTCGTCGTCGGAGGACAGGATCATCGCCGGGGCCGCGCCGAGCCGGTCGTCGGTCAGGTCGCCGCTGCGGATGGCGTACCACCGGCCCGTGTCGCTGCGCCACACCACCCAGCCGGGGTGCTCGGACTCGATGTCCGCCTTGAGATCTGCGAAGTCCACCATCAGGGTGGTCCCTTCCCCGAACAACTCATTCCGTATACAAAAGTGATACGCGTCGGCAGAACCGTCAAGCTTCCAACAACAGCAACATTCCTCCGGCGGTCCGACAGGGAGGTGTCGCCGGTGCCGAAACCCGCCTATATCCGGATAGCCGATGAGCTCAGGCAGGGAATTCGGGACGGCACCTATCCCCCCGGTTCCCGGCTGCCGACCCTCGCGGCCCTGGCAGGAGCGCACGGTGTTTCGGACATCGTGGTACGGCAGGCGGTGGCGGTGCTGCGCGCCGAGGGCCTCGTGGAGACCCGGCGCGGCGGCGGCACCGTCGTCCGGATCCGGCCACCGGTCCGGCGGATGGCGATGGAGCGCTACCGGGTGGAGACCGGGCCGCGCCCCGCCCCCGCTACCTCCTTCACCCACGACCAGCGGATCGGCTGGCACGAGTACCGGCTCGACCGCGAGTACGAGCGCGTCGAGGCCGACGCCGAACTCGCCGCGCTGTTCCTCCTGCCGCCCGGCACCGGCCTCCTGCGCCGCCGGTTCGTGTTCTGGGCGCGCGGCGAGCCCCAGCAGATCTCCGTCAACTACCTGCCGTGGGACCTCGTCGGCGGCACCCCCGTCGCCGACCCCGACCGGGAGCCGTGGCCCGGCGGCACCCCCGCCCAGCTGGCCTACCTCGGCCGCCCGCCGACCCGCGTCGAGGAGGCGGTGCGGGCGCGGATGCCCGAGCCCGAGGAGGCGGAGACGCTGCGGATGGCCGAGGGGGTGCCCGTCATCACCGTCACCCGGCGGATGTTCTCCGGCGAGCACGTCCTGGAGGTGTGCCGGGACATCGTCATCCCGGCCGACCGGGTGGTCCTGGACTACTCCCTGGACCTGTAGGGCTCAGCCCAGGCGGTCCAGGAGCCAGCGCGGCCCCACCACCTGCGCGCCCGCCTCCTCGCAGCGGCGGCGCAGCTCGCGGTCGGCGGTGACCACCACGTAGTGCGCGTCGTCCTTGCCGACCTGCCGGACGATCTCGTCGTCGCCGCTGCCGGGCGCCGCGACCACCCGCACGCCGCCGGCGCTCTCCAGCGGCCGCGCCGCGCCCTCCACCACCAGCACCGGCTCGGGGTAGGCCTCGTCGAACGGGCCGAGCGGGACCGGCCCCAGGGCGGCCAGGCCGTCGCGCAGCCGCCGTGCCGCGCCCAGCCTGTCGCGCCACCAGCCGTCCGGCCGGGAGCCCATGACGTTGGCGGCGTCCACGATGAGGACCACACGGGTGAGCATGGAGCGCAGCGTAGGCCACGCGGCGCCGAACGGGGCGAACAGGCGCAGCGTGTCCACCTCGGTGACCGGCACCCAGCGGGCGGCCTTCGTCTCGTTGGACACCCCGCGCACCGGCGGGCGGTCCGGCGCGGAGCCGACCATCGTGGTGTAGGACCAGCCGCCGTGGTCGTCCTCGATCCGCCCGTGCAGGCGCACGAGGGAGACGTCCAGGGAGCTCTCCTCCGTGGTCTCCCGCAGCGCCGCGGCCACCGCGTCCTCGCCCGCGTGCCGCCCGCCGCCGAACAGGCACCAGGTGCCGCCGCCGTTGCACCACCACGCGCGCTGCTGGAGCAGGACGTGGTCCTGGCTGAACAGCAGCAGGCCCGCCGCCCCGAACCGACCCCAGTGCGTGTGGCCGCGTCCGCACCGGGTGAACCCATCACCGTCCACGTCCGCAGAGTAGCCGAGCCGTGATCGAGATTCGGGGTCTGACGCCTACCTTGTGGCGCCGGGGACAGGGCAAGCTTGAACCGGCACGAACCCTGGAGGCATGCGATGGCCGAACCCCTCAGACCCGACGACCCGCGCTCACTCGGCAGGTTCCCCCTGCTGGAGCGGCTCGGCGAGGGCGGCCAGGGCATCGTCTACCTGGGGCGCGACCCGCAGACGGGCGAGCGGGTGGCGGTCAAGGTGCTCAAGGCCGCCGACGCCGAGGCGCGCGAGCGCCTGGAGCGGGAGATGGACGCCGCCCGGCGGGTGCGGCTGCAGTACTGCATCTCCCGGGTGATCGACTACTCCTTCGAGGGCACCCGGCCCTTCGTGGTCAGCGAGTTCGTCGACGGCCCGTCGCTGTTCGAGCGGGTCGCCGCCCAGGGGCCGCTGCGCGGCGGCGACCTGGAGCGGCTGCTGGCCTTCACCGCCCAGGCGCTGGTGACCATCCACGGCTCCGGGGTGGTGCACCGCGACCTCAAGCCCGCCAACGTCCTGCTCGGCCCCGACGGGCCGCGCGTGGTGGACTTCGGCATCGCCCGCCCCGTCGACCAGCACACCCAGAGCGGCAGGATCGTCGGCACGCCCGCCTACATCGCGCCCGAGCAGCTGCAGGGCCAGCCCGCGGGCAAGGCGTCCGACGTGTGGGCGTGGGCCTGCACGATGGTCTTCGCCGCGACGGGGTACCCGCCCTTCGGCCCGTTCGAGGGCGACGGCGACAACATCGCGGTCGTCCTCGGCCGGGTCATGCACGCCCAGCCCCGGCTGGGGCACGGCCTGGAGGCGTTCGAGCCGCTGCTGCGCGGCTGCCTGGACAAGGACCCGGCGCGGCGGCCCAGCGCCCGGCGGCTGCGCGAGGAGCTGGAGGCCGACCTCGAGCACGAGCACGACGGCCCGCCGCCCGGCGCCCCGCCCGGCGCCCTGCCCGGCGCCCCGTCCTGGCCCCGCACGGACGAGACGCTCGACCGTTCGACGCCTCCGCCTTTCCCCGCCACGCCCCCGCCGTTCCCCCCGCCGCCGACGACGCCGCAGCCGCTCTACCCGCCGGGCGTGCCCGTGCCGCGCCGGCGGCGCCGGAAGTGGCCGGCGGCGGTCCTGGCGCTGCTCGTCGTGCTGGGCGCGGGCGGCTGGTACGGATACCGGGAGCTGGGCGGGGAGGCGGCGCTCCCGGGCGGCGACGCCATCCCGGCGGCGTTCGCCGGGACGTGGACGGGCGGCCTGACGATCCGCGACGCCCAGGGCGGCGAGCAGTACTACGATGTGCAGCTGACCCTCTTCGAGGGGCAGACGTCCGGCGACGCGCAGTTCACCGGCGACCGGGTGTGCAACGGGACGCTGGGCGTCAAGGCGGTCCGGCCGGGGCAGCTGGAGCTGGACCTGGCCGACCGGAACCCGGACTGCCCGGACGGCACCGTGCGGCTGAGCCCCGAGGGGGACGGCCTGTCGCTGGCCTACGCGGCGGGCCTGGAGTCCGGCGGCTCCAGCCTGAGCAGGGCGGGGTGAGGAGGGTCACGGCGGCACGGCGGCCGTTCATTAGTTACCCTCGCGTACGTGTCAGCAGCAGAACTCTGGGACACCCTCTCCGGCGCCGAACTCATTCGGGCCATCGGTGACGGGCGATTCCCTCAGGTGACCGACGTGTCCGACTACATCGGGCAGGTGATCGTGGGCGCGGAGCCAGGCCGCGTCGAGCTCTCCTGGACCCCCGACGCCAAGCTGTGCAACCCCGGCGGCACCGTGCACGGCGGGTTCATCGCCACGATCCTCGACAACGCCGTCTGCCTGGCGGCCAGCAGCCTCGGCGACGTCTTCATGCCGCAGCTGACCCTCAACCTGAACATCGACTACCTGCGGGCGGTGCAGGTCGGCAGGACCTACACCGTCGTCGGGACGGTCACCCACGCCGGGCGCTCCCGCACCGTCTCCGCGGCCACCCTGCTCGACGAGGACGGCCGGCCCTGCGCCTCGGCGACGGCGAGCGTCACCGGGAACCAGATCTTCGCCCGGGAACGCAAGGCCGCCGACGACGCATAGTGTTGGGTCATGGTGGATCCGCTGAAGGCACTGGACACGGTCAAAGATCTGCGTGAGCGGCGCAACGCCCCGCTCGTCCTGGAGCTCGACCTCTCCGACGGTCTCATCGAAGGCCCCCAACCGGACCCGGTCGCGGCGCTGATGGGCGCCCGGCGCGTGCACCTGCGGGACGTGCTCGAAGGGCTGCGCAAGGCGCGCCGCGACCCCCGGGTCAGGGCGCTCGTCGCCAAGGTCGGCGGCCCCGTCGGCCTGGCCATGGTCCAGGAGCTGCGCGAGGCCGTCGCGGAGTTCCGGGCGGCGGGCAAGACCGCCGTCGCCTGGACCGAGACCTTCGGCGAGACCGGGCAGGGCACGACCTCCTACTACCTGGCCACCGCCTTCGAGAGGATCTACCTCCAGCCGTCGGGCGACGTGGGGATCACCGGCGTCGCGCTGTCCGAGCCGTTCCTCAAGGACGCGCTCGACCGGGCCGGCGTCGCCTTCCGGTTCGGCAAGCGCGCCGAGTACAAGACGGCGCCCAACACGTTCCTGGAGAACGCCTACACCGACGCGCACGCCGAGGCGTCCCAGCGGATGGTCGCCTCGCTCGGCGGGCAGATCGCCGCCGGGATCGCCGAGGCCCGCGGCCTGTCGGCCGACAAGGTGCGCGAGCTGATCGACCGGGCGCCGCTGACGGCGGCCGAGGCGCTGGAGGCCGGGCTCGTCGACGAGCTCGCCTACCGGGACGAGGTGTACGCCCACCTCCGGCAGCGGGCCGGCAAGGAGTCGCGGCTGCAGTACGTCTCCCGGTACAACCGCTCCGGGATCACCGGGAGGCTCGCCCCGTCCGGCGGCAAGGAGGCCGTCGCGCTCCTGCACGCGGGCGGGATGATCAAGCTGGGCCGCTCCGGGCGCGGGCCGGTGCCCGGCCAGGGCGGCGCCGTGGGCTCCGACACGCTCTGTGCCGCGATCCGCGCCGCCGTCCGCGACCCGAAGATCAAGGCCATCGTCCTGCGGGTGAACAGCCCCGGCGGCTCCTACGTCGCCTCCGACGCGGTCTGGCGCGAGGTCAACCTCGCCCGCGAGGCCGGCAAGCCGGTCGTCGTCTCGATGGGCAACCTCGCGGCGTCCGGCGGCTACTTCATCTCGATGGCCGCCGACACGATCGTCGCCCAGCCCGGCACCCTCACCGGCTCCATCGGCGTGTACTCCGGCAAGCCCGTCGTCAGCGAGCTGCTGGAGCGGCTCGGGGTGAGCTTCGGCACCGCGGAGTTCGGGCGGCACGCGCAGATCAACTCCACCACCCGCGACTTCAGCGACAGCGAGTGGGAGCGGCTCGACCACTCCCTCGACCGCATCTACGCCGACTTCACCGCCAAGGCCGCCCGGGGCCGCGGCATGGACCTCGCCGACCTGGAACGCCTCGCGCGCGGCCGCGTGTGGACCGGCGCCGACGCCGTGGACAACGGCCTCGTCGACGAGCTGGGCGGCCTCGACCGCGCCCTCGACCTGGCACGGAGGAAGGCGGGGCTGCCGATGAACGCGCCGGTGCGATCCCTGCCGCACGTCTCGCCCCTCGACAGGTTCCGCCCCGCCGAGTCCAGCGAGGACCGCACGGCGGCCGTCGCCCGCTTCTCCGGCTGGGGCTCGCTGGCCGGCCTCGCGGCGCAGCTCGGCCTGCCCGCGGCGGGTCCGCTGGTGCTGCCGGGAGCCTGGGAACCGCGGTGATCGCACCGCAGGACTTCACGGCCGCGCTGGCCTCCTTCGCCACCGGCGTCACCGTGGTGACCGTCCGGGAGGGCCGCGACGACATCGGCAGCACCGTCACCGCCTTCTCCTCGGTGTCGCTGGACCCGCCGATGGTCATGGTCGGCGTGGCCGGGTCGTCGTACCTGTCCGAGGTGCTGCACCGCCGCGACCGCTGGGCCGTCACCGTCCTGGCCGCCTCCCAGCGCGCGTTGGCGGGGCGTTTCGCCGCCGAGGGCCGGCCGTCGGCGCGGCTGCTGCTCGGCGGCCACCCCCACCACCGCGGCGCGCGGTCCGAGGCCCTGGTCATCGAGGGCGGCCTGGCCGCCCTCGAATGCGAGACGCGCCTGCGCATCCCGGCGGGCGACCACGTCCTGGTCGTCGCCGAGGTCCTCGGCGTGGACTACGCGGCCAAGGAGGAGCCGCTGGTCCGCGTGCACCGCCGCTACCGCTGACCCGCCCCGGCGGGGCGGGCCGCTCGCGGCCTCTTCGGCTGCGTCCGCGGCTTGGCGTCCGCGGTCCGGCGGTGAGGGTGGCGGGGTTCGCGGTGGCCGAGGGCGGGTCAGGCCGAGCGGCGGATCTGGCGGCGGGCGTGTTCGGCCAGTTCGTAGATCTTCGCCTCGGTCTCGCGCAGCTCCGCCTCCGCCCGGGCGGTGCGCTCCGCGGCTGCGCGCTCGCGCCGGGTGGGCGTGTGCGTGTGGTGCCTGCCGGCCTTCCGGGTGAACTTCTTGAAGAGCTTCATGCATGATCAATGCCCGTGACCGGTCGGAAATATACCGAAATGTGGTTGTCCTCGCACTCTCCGTCTCCGGGTTTGAACCTCTTCCGCACCGTTCCGCACCGCCTAAAGTGGTGGTCATGGCAGCAGAGCAGGCAAGCGCCCGCGTCGACACCTGGCTGTGGTCGGTCCGCCTGACCAAGACCCGCTCCCTGGCCTCCGAGGTCTGCCGCGCGGGCCACGTCAAGGTCAACGGCACCCGCGTCAAGCCCGCCCGCTCCCTCAAGCCCGGCGACGAGATCCACTTCCGCCACGATGGCCGCGACCGCGTCGTCGTCGTCACCCGCGTCATCACCAAGCGCGTCGGCGCCCCCGTCGCCGTCGAGTGCTACATCGACAAGAGCCCTCCGCCCCCCGCCAAGGACCAGCTCCTCGGCGTCCCCGTCCGCGACCGCGGCGCGGGCCGCCCCACCAAACGCGAACGCCGCAGTATCGAGAAGCTCTTCGGCCGCCCCTCGCAGTAGGCGACCCCGGACGTCTCAGTCCGAGCACAGGTCGGGCTTCCCGTCATACCGGCAGGCGGCGGGGTCGAAGCCGCGCAGCCCCTTTCCGGGCGCCTTCCAGATCTGGAGGACCTCTCCGGCGGTGTCGAACGCGGTGATGGAGCGGATCCGGTCCTTCGGGGCGGTCATGCTCCCGTCGTCGTTCTCGTCGTAGCGGCTGTCGACGCGGGCGAGGAAGTGACCGCCCCGCAGGACGGCGTCGGCGCGGCGGCCCCGGTTCCAGACGACCTCGATCCGCACGACGCCCGGCTTGTAGCGGCCGGTGACCAGATGGTGCAGACCGTCTTGGGAGGAGCCCCGGCCGCCTTCGCCGACCCGCGTCAGATGGTCGGCCGCGTCGATGCGCAGCTTCCCGGGAAAGGACGTCAGCCCGCGCGAGGTGTCTCCCGGCCAGGGCCGGAAGGTCGGCGGCTCGGTGTTCACCTCGTCCTGCACGGCGCACAGGATGAAACCCTTGGGACCGCCGAGCAGGGCCACCGTCTCCGCACCCGCCTTCGTGCTCACCAGGATCCGGTGCTCCGAAGGCATCCCCTTCCTCGGCTTCAGGTCGGGGCCGCCCATGTTCCCCGTGGGAGGTCCGTAGCGCATGCAGGCGTTGACGAGCCACCGCTCGTCGGCCGCCGGCGAGGCCGCCTGATCGGCGGACGCCGCGGGCGGGGCGGGCCGGACGGTCTCCCCGCCCCCGAAGAGCAGCAGAGGGGCGGCGACGGCCGCCGCGGCGGCCAGGACGGCGGCCGCGCGGGTGCGCCGCCGCCGCGCGGTCCTGCGCACCGCCCGCTCCGCCAGGTCCCCGGCGGGCTCGGCGCGGTCGGCGATGCGGTGCAGGACCTCGGCGAGCAGCCTGCCGTCGTCCACGGGGCTCATGACATCTCCAGATGGACGGCGAGATCGGGGGCGAGTTCACGGAGGCGGGACAGCGCCTTGTGGGCCTGGCTGCGCACGGTCCCCACCGAGCAGCCCATGATCGAGGCGACCTCCGCCTCGGGAAGGTCCTCGAAGTAGCGGAGCACGATCACCGCCCGCTTGCGCGGCGGCAGGGCGAACAGCGCCCTTTCCAACGCCACCCGCAGATCGACGTCCGCGTCATGGTGGACGCCCTCGGGCGGCGAGCCGGTCGCATACTCGCGCCCGCGCCGCCGCCACCTGCTGATCTGCTCGTGGTACATGGCCTTGCGCACATACGCCTCCGGGCTGTCCCGGACGGACCGCCAGCGGGCCGCGGTCCTGGCCAGCGCGTTCTGCAGCAGATCTTCGGCGGCATGCTGGTCGCCCGTGAGCACATAGGCCGTCCTGATCAGACTGCCGGACCGCGCGGCGACGAACGCGGTGAAGCTCTCGCGCGCTTCCTGGTTCACGACGGGCCCTCCTTCTCCGCCCTTCAAGACGCGGAGGCGCCGCGGAACTATGCCTTCGGGCACGAGAAAAGTTCACCCCGCCCTTCACGAGGCCGAGCCGGCTCCCACCGACTCATCCCGCCCCTTACGGTTGCGGGATGAGCGTGCCCACCGACCAGATGCCCGCCGCCCTGGCGCCGTTCGTGCTCACGCTCGGCGAGTACGACCTCGGGCCGGGCTCGGGCGGGGTCCATCGGGGACTTCCTTCGACGAGGGTGACGGTCACGATCCCCGAGGAGGACCCGCTGGAGATCGCATGGGTCGGCGACCCCGGCTCAGGCGCCCGGCTCCGCGCCGTCGTGGCGGGCCTCCACCTGGGCGCGGTCGAGCTGCGGCAGAGGGGATGCACCCGCGGCGTGTGGCTGACGCTCAGCCCGCTGGGCGCTGCCGCGCTGCTGGGCGTCCCCGCCGCGGCCCTGGCCGGAGACATCGCCGATCTCACAGACGTGGCCCCGGCCCTGGCCGCCCTGCCGGAGCGCCTGGCGTCCTGCCGGACCTGGCCGCAACGCCGCGCCCTCGTCGAACGCGCCCTCCTGGCCGGCCTGGCCCGAAACGGCGCCCGCGCCGACCAAGGCGAACTGCGAGCCGCCCTCGCGGCCCTGTCCCGCACCACCCGGGTGCAGGAGGCCGCCCGCCTGCTCGGCTGCTCGCGGCGGCACCTGAGCGGCACGGTGCGCAGCGAACTCGGCGTGACGGCGAAGGAGTACCAGCGCCTCGTCCGCTTCGAGACGGCCCGCAGCCGGCTCGTGACCGCGGCCGCCTCCGGACGTCCCGCCTTGGCAGCGGTGGCCGCCGCATCAGGCTTCACCGATCAGGCGCACCTCACCCGCGAGTGGCGGACCATGACCGGTCACACCCCCGCCGAGTGGCTGCGCACCGAAGTCCCGACCACGCGTTCCCAGATGCTCAAGACCCCGCAGCCCCTCGCTCCCACGATGGCCACATGATCCCCCACGGCGCCGAGGCGGTCGTCCCCTCCGGCCACACCTGTGGATCATCACCGGCGCCCTGCGCTGACCCCTTGCCCGAAGTCCGGGGCCGCAGTACAGATCCAGGAGGCAGCGGCCGTGGGGCCGGGTGAAGACCCGAAGACCCTCGGAAACGAATTCAGCGCAGCTCCGGAAGGAGCTGCGCTGAAGAGGTGGTGCGCCGCCAGGGACTCGAACCCCGGACCCGCTGATTAAGAGTCAGCTGCTCTAACCAACTGAGCTAGCGGCGCGGGTGGTGCGGGAGGCGGCTTTCGCCCCCTCCGACATGAGAACACTACCAGGACGGGGGGAGGTGCGCGAACCGATATCTGGTGGTCAGTCCGTGAAGACCGGGGGGCGGCCGTCCTTGCGGGCGCGGATGGACTCCTCGAAGTTGCGGGTGGTGAGGCGGACGAGGAGCTGGGCGGTGCCCTCCTGCTCCAGGTGGGACTGGAGGCCGGCGGTGTCGAGGCTGGACCAGAGCATGCGCTTGGTGAGTTCGACGCCCAGGCGGCTGTAGGCGGCGATGCGGTCGGCGAGGGCGTAGGCGGTGTCCAGGAGGTCGGGGCGGGGGACCGCCGAGGAGACCAGGCCGATGGAGGCGGCCTCGGCGGCGGTGACGTCGCGGCCGGAGAGCATGATCTCGAAGGCGCGGGAGGCGCCGATGGCCCGGGGGAGGAGGTAGGACAGGCCGAGTTCGGCGGCGGTGAGGCCGTTGTTGATGCCGGCGGCGCGGAAGATCGCGTTCTCGGCGGCGAAGCGGATGTCGGTGGCCATGGCCAGGCACATGCCGCCGCCGACGGCGGGGCCGTTGATCGCGCCGATGACGGGCTGGTGCGCCTTGCGCAGGGCCAGGACGACGTCCTCCAGCTCCTCCATGGCGCGGCGGGCGATGGAGGGGAGGGTGAGGCCGTCGATGTCGGGGAGCGGCCCGGGGTCCTCCAGGTCGGCGCCGGAGCAGAACCCGTCGCCCGCCCCGGTGAGCACGATGACCCGCACGTCGTTGTCGCGGCTGACCCGCTCGACCGTCTCCCGGAGCGGGATCATGACGTCGAAGGCCATGGCGTTGCGCCGCTCCGGGCGGTTCAGGGTGATCAGGGCGACGTGTTCGCGGGGGTGGTCCAGCAGAACGTAGCTCATGCCCGCGAAACTAGAACAGGTTCTATGTCAATGACAAGAGCCTTCCGAGGTAGAGGGAACGTGTTATCACCGCTTGCGCCAGGCCGCCTGCAGGGCGTCGATCTCCTGCTGGTCGAGTTCGACGAGCAGGTCGGAGGAGGTGAAGCCGCCCGCGCCCTCGGACCGGGCGTGCGCCACCAGGCCCGCCAGGGCGGTGCCCAGCGCCTCGGCGAGGTCCCGGACGTCGGCCTCGGCGAGCAGGGCGTCCGGCCACGACCAGGTGAAGGACAGGACGGAGCCGCCCGGGTGGTCGCGCGTCACGGCGTTGATCTCCAGGACGTGCGCCATCGGCATGCGCGGGTCCTCGCCGGACGGCGGCTCCTCGGGCGCGGGGCTCCAGTCGTCGGCGGAGGAGGCGATCCGGCCCAGGTAGTTGAACGCCAGCTGCGCCCGCGGCAGGTCGCCCAGCTCCTCGGCGGCCTCCTCGTTGAGGTGGCGCAGCAGGCCGTAGCCGATGCCGTTGTCGGGGACGCGGCGGAGCCGCTCCTTGACGGCCTTGAGCGCCTGCCCGGCGGCAGGACCCCCGGAGGCGACCTCCTGCCAGTCGACGGCGCCGGGGTCGAGGCGGATCGGGTGGATCGTGGTGAACCAGCCGACGGTGCGCGACAGGTCGACGCCCGGCACGATCTCCTCGCGGCCGTGGCCCTCCAGGTCCAGCAGGACGCCGGTGCCCCGGCCGCCGCGCCGCCTGCGCCAGTGGGAGACGGCCAGCGAGAGGCCCGTCAGCAGCACGTCGTTGATCTGCGCGTGGAACGCCGCCGGAACGGCGGTCAGCAGCGGCTCGGTGACCTCGGGCGGCAGTGAGGTGCTCAGATGGCGCGCCGTCGCGGCCGTGTCCACGGCCGGGTCGAGGGCGCGGGAGCCCAGCTTCGGGTTGGCGCCTTCGACCAGGTCGAGCCAGGTGTCGAGCTCCTCGGCGCGGCGGGGGTCGGCGGCTTCGGCGGTGAGCTTCTGCGCCCAGCGCCGGAACGACGTCGGGACGGGCGCGAGCGGGGCGTCGGACGCCCACGCCGAGACCAGGTCGGGCAGCAGGATGCGCCAGGAGACGCCGTCCACGACGAGGTGGTGCAGCACGACCAGCAGCCGCCCCTGCTCGTCCGCGCCCGCGTCGAACCAGACGATCCGGGCCATCGAACCCGTCTCGGGGTTCAACCGGGCGGCCGCGGCCTTCCCCTCGGCCATGATCGACTCGGCGTCGAACCCCTCGACCCGGTGGACGAGCCCCGAGGCGGAGACGTCCCCGACGGCCTGGACGACCGGCTGCCCGTCCTCCACCCGCAGCCGCAGCATGTCGTGGTGGTCCAGGACGGTCTGCAGGGCGTGCGTCAGCCGTTCGGTTCCGAGCCCCGGAGGCACCCGCAGCAGGACGGACTGGTGGAAACCGTCGCTGATGCCGCCGCGCTCCCGCAGCCACGCCATGATCGGCGTGATCGGCACGGGCCCGACGCCCGCCCCGGCGGGTTCGGCCTCCACCAGGTCGCCTTCGCCCGCCGGGCGTGCGACTTCGGCGAGCTCCGCGACCGTCTGGAGCTGGAACACCTCCCGAGGCGTGATGAGGAGCCCCGATTGGCGGGCCCGCGAGACGAGCTGGATGGCGATGATCGAGTCGCCGCCCAGGTCGAAGAACCCGTCGTCGACGCCGACCTGCGCCAGCCCCAGCACCTCGGCGAACAGCGCCGCGAAGGTCTCCTCGGCCTCGTTGCGCGGTTTCCTGCCGCCGTCGCGGACCTGCGCCACCGGTTCGGGCAGGGCGTTGCGGTCGAGTTTGCCGTTGGCGGTCAGCGGCAGGACGTCCAGCTCGTGGAAGACCGCCGGGACCATGTGCACGGGCAGCCGCTCACCGAGGAACCTCCGCAGATCCGCGGTGTCGACGCTCTCACCCGCCCCGGGCACGACATAGGCGACGAGCCTCTGCTCGCGGGCGACGACCGCGACGCCGGACAGCCGGGGGTGTTCGGCGAGCGCCGCCTCGATCTCGCCCAGCTCGATCCGGAAGCCGCGGATCTTCACCTGGAAGTCGGCGCGCCCCAGGTACTCCAGGGACCCGTCGTGCTGCCACCGGGCGAGGTCCCCCGACCGGTACATGCGGCTCCCGGAAGGCCCGTACGGGTCGGCGACGAACCGCTCCGCCGAGAGCCCCGGACGGTTCAGGTAGCCGCGCGCCAACCCGGCTCCGGCCACGTACAGCTCGCCCACGACCCCGGGAGGGACGGGCTGGAGCCGCTCGTCGAGCACGTAGACGCGCAGGTCGGGGATGTTCGTGCCGATGACCGAACCGGGTGCCGTCAGGCAGTACTCCTCGTCCAGCGCGATGTAGGAGACGTGCACGGTCGTCTCGGTGATGCCGTACATGTTGACCAGTACGGCGTCCCGCCGGGCGGCGTACCAGTCGCGCAGCCTGCCGAGTTCGAGCGCCTCACCGCCGAAGACGACGTACCGCAGCGCCAGATCGCGCCCGTCGTCGACGGCCATCAGCTGGTAGAAGGCGGAAGGCGTCTGGTTCAGGACGGTGACGCGCTCCCGGGAGAGCAGTTCGAGGAAGTCCTCCGGGCTGCGCGACGTCGCGTAGGGCACGACGACCAGACGGCCTCCGTACAGCAGCGACCCCCACAGCTCCCACACGGAGAAGTCGAAGGCCGTCGAGTGGAAGAGCGTCCACACATCGTCCGGGCCGAAGGAGAACCACGGATCGGTGGCCTGCAGCAGCCGGATGACGTTCTCGTGGGGGACGATCACTCCCTTGGGACGTCCGGTGGAGCCCGACGTGTAGATCACGTACGCCGGGTTGCCCGGGTCGATCCGCACCTCGGGGGAAGTGGTAGGCCGGTTGATGGCGGCCGCCATGACGGCGGCGTCGACGGTCATGACGGGTTCGCTGTCCGCCAGCATGTACGCGATCCGGTCGGCCGGATAGTCGGGGTCGACGGGTACGTACGCCGCGCCCGTCTTCAGTACGCCCAGCAGCGCGACGATCAGCGCCGGCGAACGCGGAAGCGCGACGGCCACGAACTTCTCCGGGCCCGCGCCGCGCTCGATCAGCAGGTGCGCGAGCTGGTTGGCGCAGGCCTCCAGCTCGGCGTACGTGAGGTGCTTGTCCTCGTAGGTGACGGCCACCGCGTGCGGAGCGCGCACGGCCTGCGCGTGGAAGAGCTCCGGGATCGTCGTGCGCCCGAACGTCTCGACCGGCTCGGCCGTCCCGCCCCACGTCTCCAGGATCGTCCTGCGTTCGGCGTCGTCGAGGAGCGGCGCGGTGCTGATCGGCGCGTCCGGGGCGGCGAGAAGGCCCTTGAGCAGCCGCTGGAACCGGGTGGCGAACTCCTGCGCGGTGGCCGGGTCGTACAGGTCGAGGGCGTATTCGAGCTCCCCGTCGAACCCCGCGGGCGCCCCCGAGGGGGTGAACCGCTCGGTGAGGGCCACCAGCAGGTCGAACCGGGCGACGGTCGCGTGGAGCGGCTCCACCTCGGCGGTGAACCCCGGGAGCTCCAGCTTGGCCTCGGGGTTGTTCTGGAAGGCGAGCCCGTTCTGGAAGAGCGGGTGGCGCCCCAGGTGGCGGGGCGGGTTCACGACCTCCACGAGCCGTTCGAAGGGCAGGTCCTGGTGGGCGTACGCGGCGAGCCCGCCTTCGCGCACGCGGCCGATCAGCCTGCGGAAGGTGGGGTCGCCGGAGGTGTCGGTGCGCAGGACGAGCATGTTCACGAACATGCCGATCAGGTCGTCCAGCGCGGCGTCGGTGCGCCCGGCGATGGGGGAGCCGATCGGGATGTCCGTGGAGCCGCTCAGCCGGGCCAGCAGCACCGCGTACGCCGCCTGGACGACCATGAACTCCGACGCCCGCGTCTCCCGCGCCAGCTCGGAGATCCGGGTCTGGACGGCGGCGTCCAGCGTGAACCGCAGGGTCCCGCCGCGGAAGGACGCCTCGTCGGGGCGGGGCCGGTCGGCCGGCAGCGCCAGCTCCTCGGGCAGCCCCGCCAGGGCGTCGCGCCAGAAGGCGATCTGCCGGGACAGCAGGCTGCCGGGGTCGTCCTCGGAGCCGAAGAGCTCCTGCTGCCACAGCGTGTAGTCGGCGTACTGGACGGGTAGCACCCGCCAGCCGGGCTCGCCGCCGCCGGCGCGGGCGGCGTACGCGGTGACGACGTCACGGGCCAGCGGGGCCAGGGACCAGCCGTCGCCCGCGACGTGGTGCAGCACCAGGAGCACGATGTGCCGGTCGGGCGCGAGCCGGAACAGGTGGGCGCGCAGCGGCGGCTCCACCGAGATGTCGAAGCCGTGCCCGGCCGCCTGGGCGAGCAGGGCGGGGAGCGTCGCCGCGGTGGCCTCGGCGTGCTGGATCAGCGGCCGTGCCGCGGCCGCGTCCAGGATCTGCTGCCGGGGCACCCCTCCGGAGTCCGGGTAGATCGTGCGCAGGGCCTCGTGCCGTTCGACGACGTCCCCGAGGGCCCGCTGGAGCGCGTCGCGGTCGAGCTCTCCGGTCAGGCGCAGCGCGATCGGCAGGTTGTACGTCGCCGAAGGGCCTTCGAACTTGTTGAGGAACCACAGCCTCTGCTGCGCGTACGACAACGGAATCTGCGCCGGGCGCACCGCCGGGAGCAGCGCCGGACGCACCGCGGCGGTGTCCTCCAGCAGCGCGCTGAGACCGGCCACGGTGGGCGTCTCGAACAGCGCGCGCACCGGCAGCTCGACGCCGAGCGCGGCGCGGGCCTTGGTGGTGACGCGCATCGCCAGCAGCGAGTTGCCGCCGAAGAGGAAGAAATCGTCGTCGATCCCGATCCGTTCCGCGCCGAGCAGCTCGGCGAAGATCTCGGTGAGGATGCGTTCCCGCTCGTTGCGCGGGGCGCGGTAGACGGTCGTGGCGAGCTGGGACGGGTCGGGTTTGGGCAGGCTCTTGGTGTCGACCTTGCCGTTGGGCGTCAGCGGCAGGGATTCCAGCACCGTCAGGGCCGCGGGGACCATCGACTCGGGCAGGTGCTGCCGGACGAAGTCCAGCAGCTCCACGGGATCGATGACGGCGCCCGGGGCGGGCACCGCGTAGGCGACGAGCCGGGGGTCGCGGGCCTCGGCCACGCGCCGCCGCACCCTGTCGCGGACCTCGGAGGCCCCTGGAAGGCCGAGGGATTCCAGCGTGCGGGACGGGTCGGCGCTCACCGCCTCCAGCACCAGCCGCAGCCATTCGGCGAGGCGCCGGGCGGTGGCCTCGGTGAACAGGTCCGTCGCGTAGTCGATCCGCCCGGCGAGCCCGCCCTCTTCGGTGGGCTCGAACTGGAACTCCAGGTCGAACTTGGCGACGCCCGGGTCGATGTCCTGCCTGGCGACGACGAGGCCGTCCAGCTCCACCCGTGCCGGAGGGTTGTTCTGCAGCGTGAGCATCACCTGGAACAGCGGGTGGCGGGAGAGCGAACGCGCCGGGTTCAGCAGCTCGACGAGCCGCTCGAAGGGCAGGTCCTGGTGGGCGTAGGCGGCGAGGTCGGTGTCGCGCACCCGGGCCAGCAGCTCCTGGAAGGAGGGGTCGCCGGAGGTGTCGGTGCGCAGGACGAGCGTGTTGACGAAGACGCCCACCATGCCGTCCAGCTTCTCGTCGGTGCGTCCGGCGATGGGGGAGCCGAGGGGGATGTCGTTTCCCGCGCCGAGGCGGGTCAGCAGCGTGCTGAGCGCGGCTTGCAGCACCATGAACAGGCTCGCCTGCGAGGAGCGGGCCAGCCTCTGCAGGTCCTGGTGCAGGCGCGGGTCGAGTGTGAAGGTGTACGGCCGGCCCCGGTACGACGCGACGGGCGGCCGTTCGTGGTCGAGGGGCAGCGGCAGCTGGTCGGGCAGGCCCGCGAGCGTCTTCTGCCAGTAGTCGGCCTGCCGGGAGATCAGGCTCTCCGGATCGTTCTCGTCGCCGAAGAGCTCCCGCTGCCATACCGCGTAGTCGCGGTACCGGACCGGAAGGGGGGACAGGGAGGAGCCCGTGTAGGCGGCGATGACGTCGTGGGCGAGCGGAGCCATCGACCAGCCGTCGCCCGCGATGTGGTGGATCACCAGCAGCAGGACGTGCTCGTCGGGGGAGATCCGGTAGAGGTGCGCACGGATCGGGAGGTCGCGGGTGAGGTCGAACCCGCGGGACGCCTCTTCGGTGAGCACCGTGACGAGGTCCGCCTCGGCGACGTCCGTGACGGTCAGGACGGGCGCGTCGTCCAGCACGCGCTGGCACGGCTCCTCGTCCACCTGGACGAAGACCGTCCGCAGCGCCTCGTGGCGGGCGGCGGCGGCCCGCAGCGCGTCCTCCATCGCCATCGCGTCCACCTTGCCGCTCAGCCGCAGGCAGATCGGCATGTTGTACGTCGCGGACGGGCCTTCCAGCCGGTCGAGGAACCACAGGCGGCGCTGCGCGTAGGAGACGGGGGAGAGCCCGGGGTGGTCGCGGCGCTCCAGCGGCGGGCGTTCGCTGCCGTCCCGGCGGGCGGCCACGGCGGCGAGCCCCGCCACGGTCGGGTTCTCGAACAGGTCCGGCACGGCCAGGTCGACGCCGAGCGCCGTGCGCGCCCGCGACACCAGCCGGGTGCCGATCAGCGAGTCACCGCCGAGC
This sequence comes from Actinocorallia libanotica, assembly GCF_039525175.1. Lineage (NCBI taxonomy): Bacteria > Bacillati > Actinomycetota > Actinomycetes > Streptosporangiales > Thermomonosporaceae > Actinocorallia > Actinocorallia libanotica. The sequence continues at coordinate 58,214 of NZ_BAAAHH010000007.1, read as the reverse complement.
GCGAAGAAGTCGTCGTCCACGCCCACCTCGGGCAGCGCCAGCAGCTCGGCGAAGATGCCGGCGAGGATCTCCTCCTGCGGGGTGCGCGGCGCGCGGCCGGACGAGGCGGTGAACTCCGGCGCGGGCAGCGCCTTCAGGTCGAGCTTGCCGCCCGGGGTGCGCGGATAGGCGTCCATGGTGACGACCGCCGCGGGGACCATGTAGTCGGGCAGGACGGCGGCGGCGTGGCGGCGGAGCTCGGCGGGGTCGGGGTCGGATCCGATGACGTAGGCCACGAGCCGCTTGTGCCCGCCGTCCTCGCGGACCGCGACGACCGCGCCGGTGACCCGCGGGTGCCGTGCCAGGACCGCCTCGATCTCGCCCGGCTCGATGCGGAAGCCGCGCACCTTCACCTGCGCGTCGGCACGGCCGATGTAGTCCAGGACGCCGTCGGGCCGCCGGCTGACCAGGTCGCCCGTGCGGTACATGCGCGCGCCGGGCTCGAACGGGCAGGCCACGAACCGCTCGGCGGTCATCCCCGGCCGGTCGAGGTAGCCGCGGGCCAGGCCCGCACCGGCCAGGTAGAGCTCGCCCGGCACGCCGTCGGGGACGCGGCGGAGCGCGCTGTCGAGGACGTAGGCGCGGGTGCCGCGGACCGGGCCGCCGATGGGAGTGCCGCGGCCGTGGGGGAGCGGCCCGAAGGTGGCGGCGACGGTGGTCTCGGTGGGCCCGTAGCCGTTGGTCAGCCGCCGGCCCTCGGACCAGGCGGCCGCCAGCTCCTCGGAGACGGCCTCGCCGCCCACGGTGAGGCCGTGCAGCCGCGGCAGCCCCTCCGGGTCCACGGTGGCCAGCGCGGAGGGGATGACGATGGAGTGGGTGACCTCGGAGAGCAGCGCGTGGAGCCGCTCTCCGGCCTGGACGCCGGGCGGGGCGATGACCAGCGCCGCACCCGACCAGAGCGCCATGACCAGTTCCAGCACCGAGGCGTCGAAGCCGGGGGAGGAGAGCAGGAGGACCCGCGAGTCCTCCTGGACCTCCCAGAACCCGGCCTGGCTCAGGGCCAGGCTCGCCAGCCCCCGGTGCGGGACGACGACGCCCTTCGGCCTGCCGGTGGAACCGGAGGTGTAGATGACGTACGCCGCCTCGTCGGGGTGCGGGTCGTGACGGACGGGGGCGCCGTCGTACGCGGCGGCGTCCTCGTAGCGCTGCCAGTCGGCCGCGGGGAGGCCGTCCAGGTGCTCCGACGCGGTGAGGTGCAGGGCCGGACGGCAGTCGTCGAGCATGTAGCGCAGCCGGTCGGCCGGGTAGGCGGGGTCCAGCGGCACGTGGGCGGCGCCGGTCTTGCCGACGGCGACGACGGAGACGACCAGGGCGAGCGACCGGGGGAGGGCGAGGGCGACGAAGCGGCCGGGACCGGCGCCCTTCTCCAGCAGGAAGCGGGCGAGCCTGTTGGCGGCGGCCTCCAGCTCGCCGTAGGTGAGGGACTCCTCGCCGAGCCGCGCCGCGACGGCGTGCGGGCGTCTGCGCGCCTGCTCCTCGACCAGCCGGGCGAGGCTCACCGGCGGGACGGCGGGGCCGCCGTCCAGCGCCGGGGGCTCGGTCCCGAAGCCGATCCGCGCGACCGGCGTCCCGGGGTCGGCCTCGGCGAGCGCTTCGAGGCAGCGCAGGAAGCCGTCCCGCAGCACGGCGAGGTCCTCGGGCGCATAGAGGTGGGTGTTGCCGTCGAAGTCGATCCGCAGCTCGTCTTCGAACCCGTCGTAGACGTTGATCGAGAGGTCCTGGGTCGGCCCCAGCGACAGCACCTTCAGGTCCAGCCGGGCGTCGGGCAGCGAGAGCTTCCGGTCCATCCGCAGGATGTTGACGACCGGCCCGTACAGCGGCCGCGGGTCGTGGGTGAGCTGCAGCTCGCGGCGCAGCTCCTCATAGCGGTAGCGCTGTCTGCGCAGGAGCTGCCCGGCGTCGCGGGTGACCAGCCTGACCAGTTCGGCCACGCTCATCGACGGGTCCAGCCCGACCCGCAGCGGCAGGACGTTCGACGTCATGGCGGGCGTCCGGCGGGCCGCCGGCGTCGTACGGGCCGTCACGGGCAGCCCCAGGCTGACGTCGTCGGCGCCCGTCATCCGCCCGGTGTAGGCGGCGGCCGCCGCGAGCACCAGCCCCGGAACGTTCGTGCCCAGTCTGCGGGCGGCCTCCGGCAGGTGCCCCGCGAGGGTTCCGCTCTGCCGGTGGAAGCCGGCCGAAGGCGGCGCGGACCTGCCCGACAGGCTCCGCACCTCCGGGAGCTCCGCGAACCGCTCCACCCAGTAGTCGCGGTCCCGCGCGTGCCGTTCGGACCCGGTGTAGGCGTGCTCCCCGGCCAGCAGCTCGGCGAGGGAGCCCAGGTCGAACCGGGGCTCCTCCCCGCGTGAAAGCGCCGTGTACGCCTCCGTCGCCTGCCGGAGGATGAGCTGCCCGCCGTATCCGTCCAGGGCGATGTGGTGCGAGCGCACGTAGAAGTACGCGCGTTCGGGGCCCAGGCGCAGCAGCGCCAGCCGGGCCAGGGGGTCGCGGGTCAGGTCGATCGGCGCGAGCAGGTCCTCCCACATCCACCGCAGGGCCGCGTCCTCGGGGTCGGCCGCGCCGCCGAGGTCCATCCGCATGACGGGCCCGACCCGCGAATGGTCGGTGCTCTGCCAGGGAATCCCGTCCTCCTGCGTCAGCCGGACCTGCAGCGCCTCGATTTCTCTGAGTGTGCGCCCGGCTACCCGGCACAGCAGTTCCTCGTCGAAGGGGCCGGTCAGATCGGCGTAAAGCCCAATCTTCATCGGGAGGTCCGGAGACAGCTGCTGAGCAGCCCAGATGCTGAACTGCGCGGGGGAGAGAGCAAACCTGTCCTGCATAAATTCAAGACATTACAGCGGGCCTTGGAAGGAGGGCAAGCTTTCTTTCTCGCTGTACAGAGGAGATCTGTCTGTACACCTTTTTATTCCCGGTGCCGAATTCCGCTGCGAATGGCGGCGGGCCGGGGCGGCGCCCTCCTCGCCGGGGCGGTGCGGCCCTCCCCGGCGGGACGGCGGCGCCGGCCCCGGGAAGTTGATCACGATCCCGCATCGAAAACGATAGGTTCTGGGACGTGACGGAAGATCTCTGGAAATCGGTGGTGACCGCCGCGGTGGCCGGCGGGCTGGCCGGGGCGGCGATGGGCGGACGCGGCGGAGCGCGGCGGGCCGCGGCGGGGGCACTGGCGGGCGCCGCCGGGCTCGGGGCGGGCGAGGCGGTGGCGCGCCGGAGGATGAAGCCGGGGCAGATCCCGCCGCTGTGGCAGCGGATCGCGATGAGCGGGGCGCTCGCCGCGCCGCTGGGCTGGCTGGCCGGGAGGGCGGGCGCCTCCACGGGGACCGCGGCGTTCCTGGCGGGGAGCGCGGCGGGGGTGCTGGGCGTACGGCCGCAGAAGGCGCTGCTCGGGCCGGTGGTCGGGCTGGCGGCGGGATGGGCCGGACGCGATCTGTCCCCGGCCGCGGCGGCCGCGGGGGCGGTCGTGGCGTTCCGGGCGGTCTCCGCCGCGCTGTTCCGCGACGCGCAGGTCGAGCTGCTCGCCGAGCAGGTGGCGGCCGAGGAGCTCCCGTTCGTGGTGCCGATGGCGGCGCGCTCGTCCTACGTGGGCACCGGTTACGTCAAGGAGCTCGCCTCCCATCTGGGGGGAGAGTACGTCGAGGACGCCCCCAACGTCGGCATCGTGCCCACCCTGGACGTCCTGGAGGGGCCGGGCTTCGCGCCGGAGCGGGTGGACCCGCTGGTACGGGAGTTCTACGAGCACACCAGCCGCTTCGCGCTGGACATCGTGCCCGAGTGGCGGACGTGGGTGCGGCCCGGCTACCTGCTCTACCGCTCGTTCGTCGCCCGGCCGCTCGGGCAGGCGAACGTCCCGATGAACCAGAAGGAGGCGCAGCGCGGGGTGCGGGGGCGCATCCACACCGTCAACCTCCCCGACCGGCAGCTGCGCGGCTGGATCCGCGCCTACTCCGACACCGACGAGCCCATCTACGTCGGCATCTACACCACCTACCGGCACGCGGGGCGCGGCTACGTCAGCGTCGGCTTCCCCGCCCCGCACTCCAGCTTCACCGCCACCCTGGCGCCGCTGGCCAGGACGGACGGCGGCCTCACGCTGACCAGCACCAGCGACCTGCCCCACCCCGGCCACTACCTGACCTACGTGGACCCCGAGAAGGACGAGCTCACCACGCTGGAGGTGAAGGGCTTCTCCGAGCGGCTCGACGTCTACGTCCGCGACGGCGAGCTGAAGGCGGACCACGCCTTCGCGCTGTTCGGCATCCCCTTCCTGGTCCTGCGCTACCGGATGACCAGGAAGTAGCGCCTCACCAGAGGTTGGTGCGCATCAGCACGAGCTTGCGCGTGCTCTCGTAGATGAGGACCTCGAAGGCCTTGCGGCACTCGTTCACCAGGTCCGCCGTGCCCTCCTTCACCGCTCGCTCCGGATCGCGGGTGAGCAGGACGAAGGCGGCCTGGTAGAGCGTCACCGCGGCGGGCGGGCCGGGCGCGGGCTTCAGGTCGCGGAACTCGTGCAGGACGACGCGGCTTCCGTAAACGGGCTGCTCCCGCAGGCACCCCGCCGAGAGCGTGGTGACGCCCCGCAGCCGCCTCGTGCCGAACGCCTCCGGCTCCCGTACGGCGCGGTGCAGGTTGTGCGTCCCCCGGCGGTGGCCGCCCGTGAGGTCGTCCGTCACCAGGACGAGGAAGTCGAAGATGTCCTTGTGCCGCGCCTTGAGCCTGCCGAACGCCCGCGTCGTCTGCAGGTAGAGCGGCGCCTCGCCCGGTGGGGCCGGCGCGACGGGGAGCGCCTCCGGACCGGTCCGGGGAACGAGATACCCGCCGTCGTCCCGGATGAGGAAGACGTGGTCGTACGTCGTCGAGTCGTCGGCGAAGTCCACGGGAACCTCCCTGAGATTCTCAGTTCCGAGGCTTTATCGATCTTCCGTACCTGTCAAGACCGGTGCGGCCGGGTGGCGGACTGTGGCCGCGCCCGGCCGCCGGGTGCGCGTTCCGCCGGCCTCTTGACGATCGCGTATCCATGAAGGAAACTCTGTCTGCTTTAACGGAACAGCGTTTCCTTATATATGGAGGTTCCATGCGTCTCCGCGGACTGGCCACGGCCACCGTCCTCACCTCCCTCCTGACCGGACTCGCCGCGGGCCTCTCCGCCCCCGCGGCCGCGGACACCGGCGTCGCCCACTACTCGTCGCAGATCGAGAACGACGGAACCGACGTCTACTACCCGTCCGGCGCCACCGGGGAGCTGCCGGTCGCGCTGATGCTCCAGGGCGCTCAGGTGCACCGGATGCACTACGCGCGATACGCCCGGGAGATCGCCTCGCACGGCTTCGTCGTCGTGGTGCCCAACCACAAGCGGCTGCTCTTCTTCGACAACGACTACTACGCCTCGCAGAGCCAGCCCGCCGAGACGGTGGACTGGATGGACGACGAGAACGCCAGGGCGGGATCCCCGCTGCAGGGCAGGATCGACACCGACACGCTGGTGCTGCTCGGCCACTCCTTCGGCGGGGCGACCGGCCTGGCCATCGCCGAGAGCACGTGCGTGACGCCCTTCTGCACGGGCCTGACCTACACCATGCCCTCGGAGGTCAAGGCGGGCTCGTTCTTCGGCACCAACAACAAGCTGCCGGGTCTGGGAATCTTCCCCGAGGTCGACAACCGCGTGCCCGTGCAGCTCGTGCAGGGCACCGCCGACGGCGTGGCGCTCCCGGCCGACGCCGAGACCACCTACGGCAAGATCAAGGACAACCCGAAGCAGATCGTGCGGCTGGCCGGCGCCAACCACTACGGCATCACCGACGCGCAGAACCCGGCGGGCGCCGACCCCGACGCCGCGGCCCAGACGATCACCCAGGACCAGAGCATCGAGACCGCCGCGCGCTGGGCGGCGCGGTTCCTCAAGGCGGCGCTGGGCGACGCCGCCGCGGCCGGCTACGTGTGGTCGACGGGCGACGCCGCCGACCCGCTGGTGACCGTCACCGGCGCGCAGTAATACCGGCTGATATGTCCCGTCGTGTCGTGAATGTACTTTTGGCAAAGGTGAGTCGTGCGACACGGCGGGACATTTCCCGGTAGATCTTGATCATGAACCCTGACCTCTTTAGGGTGGTATTGGCAAAATGCCCTCTCTGGGAGGTTGATTATGGGATCGGAAATACCCGATATTCTGTCCGCCGAATTCGCCGCGGATCCCTACCCGGCCTACAAGATCCTGCGTGACGAGGCGCCGCTGCTGCACCACAAGGCGATGGAGTCCTACGTCGTCTCCCGTTACGAGGACGTCGAGCGGGTCTTCAAGGACCAGGTCTTCACCACCGCCAACTACAACTGGCAGCTGGAGCCGGTGCACGGCAAGACCATTCTCCAGTTGAGCGGCCGCGAGCACTCCGTGCGGCGGGCGCTGGTGGCGCCGGCGTTCCGCGGAAGCGAACTGGAGGAGAAGTTCCTCCCCGTCATCGAGAAGAACGCCGCGGAACTCATCGACGCCTTCCGCACCGACGGGAGCGTCGAGCTCGTCGGGCAGTTCGCCACCCGCTTCCCCATCGGCGTCATCGTCGACATGCTCGGCCTCGACAAGGCCGACCACGCCCGGTTCCAGAAGTGGTACACCTCGATCATCGCCTTCCTGGGCAACCTCTCCCAGGACCCGGACGTGGCCGAGGCGGGCCTGCGCACCAAGGAGGAGTTCGCCGAGTACATGCTCCCGATCATCCGGGACCGGCGCTCGAACCTCGGCGACGACCTGCTGTCCACCCTGGTCACCGCCGAGATCGACGGCGAGGCCATGAGCGACGAGGACGTCAAGTCGTTCTGCAGCCTGCTGCTGGCCGCCGGCGGCGAGACCACCGACAAGGCGCTGGCCAGCATGTTCGCCCTGCTGCTGCAGCACCCCGACCAGCTCCAGGCGGTGCGCGAGGACCGGAGCCTCATCGGCCGCGCCTTCGCCGAGGCGCTGCGCTTCCACCCGCCGGTCCACATGATCATGCGGGAGCCGTCGGAGGACGTGGAGATCGCCGGCGGCGTGATCCCCGCGGGCAGCACGGTCACCGCGCTGATCGGCGCGGCCAACCGCGACGAGCGCCGCTACAAGGACCCGGACTCCTTCGACATCTTCCGGGACGACCTCAACGTCGACAACGCCTTCTCCGCGGCCGCCAACCACCTGGCGTTCGCGCTGGGCCGGCACTTCTGCGTGGGCGCGCTGCTGGCGAAGTCCGAGGTCGAGGTCGCCACGAACATGCTGCTCGACGCGATGCCCCACATGGAGCTCGAAGAGGGCTTCGCGCCCGGCGAGAAGGGCGTGTTCACCCGCGGCCCCGCGGAGCTGCGGGTGAGGTTCACCCCGGCGTGAGGCCGCGCCTAACCGCGTGAGACGCGCGTGGTGGGCGTGAAGGAGACGGGAAGGGCGAACAGTCCCCGCATCCACAGGGACGGACGCCACTTCAGGTCCTTCGCGTCCACCGCGAGCCGGACGTCGGGCAGCCGGTCCAGCAGCACCTCGATCGCGGTCTTGGCCATGATCTCGCCCATCTCGGGACCGGGGTAGGTGCAGCCGTGCTCGCCGTGCCCGAACGACATGTGGGCGCGGTTGATCCCGGTGTCGTGGAAGTCCGGCCGCACCTGCGGGTCGCGGTTGGCCGCGGCGAACCCCAGCACCAGCAGGTCGCCCCGGCGGATGCGCCGCCCGCCCAGCTCGCAGTCGTGCACCGCCCAGCGCCCGATGAAGTTCTGGGTCGGGGTGTCCTTCCACAGCACCTCGTTCAGCGCCTGCGCGACGCTGCTGCGCCCGCCCTGGAGGCTGACCGAGAAGTCGTCGTCGATGAGCATCAGGCGCAGCGCGTTGCCGATCCAGTTGCCCGTCGGGGCCTGCGCGGCGGCCAGCACCACCAGCAGGTCGATGACGATCTCCTCCTCGGTGAGGCCCGTCGGGTGGGCCAGCAGCCGCGACGGCACGTCCGGGCCCGGGTGGTCGCGCTTGTCCTTGACCAGCCGCTGCATCCGCGCCTGCACCCGGGCGTAGGCGTCGGCCGCGCCCTCCCCGACGTCCAGGGACTCGGCGATGTCGCGCACCAGCACCGGCACGTCCGCGTCGGGCAGGCCGAAGATCTTCGCCAGCACGTAGAGCGGCATGACCATGCCGTACTGGGCGACCAGGTCGGCCTCGCCGTCCCCGGCGAAGGTGTCGATGAGCAGGTCCGAGGCGCGCTCGCAGATGGACGACAGCTCGGTGCGGTCGATGACGTCCAGCGCGTCGCCGATCGCCCCGGCCCTGCGCTGGTGCTCGCCGCCCTCGGCGAACATGATCGAGGGCGTCCAGCCCACGTAGGGCAGCAGCGGCCAGGTCTCGGGGATGTGGGGCCACTGGTTCCAGCGCCGGGAGTCCCGCGCGAACAGCTGCGGGTTGCCGGTGACGTGGTGGACCTCCCGGTACCCGATCACGAACCAGGCGGGGATGTCGTCGTCCAGCAGGATCGGCGCGACCCGCCCGTGGCGGGCGCGGATCTCCTCGTACAGCTCCGCGGGGTCGGCGGCGATGTGCGTGCCGTAGAGGCGGACCGGATCTTCGGTGGTCATGGCGTGCGCTCCGCGAGACGGGTCAGGTGACGGACCAGCGTGATCAGGACGAGCTTGCAGGACTCCCGAGACCGGGCGTCGCAGTCGAGCAGGGGTACCTCCGGGTCGAGGGAGAGCGCGTCGCGCACCTGCTCCAGGCTCGGCCCGCGGCCCTCGAACCGGTTGACCGCCACCACGAACGGCATCCCGTGGTGCTCCAGGCGGTCGATGGCGTACCAGGAGTCGGCCACCCGGCGGGTGTCCACCAGGACGACCGCGCCGAGGCTGCCCGCGAAGAGCTGGTCCCACAGGAACCAGAAGCGCTCCTGTCCGGGCGCGCCGAAGAGGTACAGGATGTTCTCGGCGTTGAGGGTGATGCGTCCGAAGTCGAAGGCGACGGTGGTGGACCGCTTGTCGCGCACCTGGCCGATGTCATCGACGCCCACCCCCGCCTGCGTCATGATCTCCTCGGTGCTCAGCGGGCTGATCTCGCTGACCGCTCCGACCAGGGAGGTCTTGCCGACCCCGAAGCCGCCCACGATCACGATCTTCAGTCCGGTGGTGGCCGTGCCGCGCAGCGGTGCGCGCACGGCCGTGTCAGAGGCTCTCGAGTCCAATGAGTACCTGCTTCAGGGTTTCCATGTCGGGGAGTTGCGCCTTCCCCGCGGGGGGCGACGGCCGTCGCAGGGACAGCCGTCCGGTGTCGAGCAGATCGCTGACCAGGATCTTCACGACGCTCACGGGCAGGCGGAGTTCGGCGGACAGCTCCACGATCGCGATCGGGGCGCGGCTGAGGTCCAGGATCCGCATGTGCTCGGACTGCATGCCGGGGGCGGGGTCGAACTCCGCGATGACCAGGCTGACCAGGTCCAGCCCGGTGTCGCCGGCGTCGCCCCGGCCGCCCGTCACGGTGTACAGGCGGTCGGGGTTCTCGTCGTCGAGCCGGCGCCTGCTCATGACACCGGTTCGGGGCCGCGCGGCGCGGCCGTCAGGAAGCCGCCGATCTGCTCCACCAGCTCGTTCATGTTGTGCCCGACGACGCCGACGTCGGCGTCCTCGTCGGCCACGACCGCCAGGTGGGCGCCGGCCCCCGCCCGGATGATCAGCAGCAGCCCGCCGGCGAACTCGACCATGGCCTGTCCGGGCCCGAGCCGGTCGCCGAACTCCGCGGAGGCGCTGAGCGACAGGCTCTGGATGCCGGCCGCGATGGCCGAGAGGTGGTCGGCCTTGTCGACGCTCAGCCCGGGGGTGAAGCACATCTTCAGGCCGTCCTTGGACAGCACGAGGATGTGGCGGACGCCGGGGGTGCGCTGCCGGAGGCTCTCCAGCAGCCACTCCAGGGTCTGGTCGGTCGTGCCGGAAACATCGGTGGTGCTCATCATCGGGAAGCCGATCCCTATCTCTCGTCCTGGGCGGTGGAGGTGTCCTGGTTCGCCGCCTTGCGGAAGGCGGCGAATCTGGCTCCGGTGTCACGGGGCGACGGAGAGGTCCCGGCCGCGGCGTCGGGCAGGACGTTCTGCTCGGCGGCGGCGAGGGCCGCGCCCCGGGGGCGCTTGGGCAGCCCGGACCAGTCCCCGGTCCCGAAGGAGTCGCCGGAGGGCGGTTCGGAGGGCGCCGCGGACGGTGGTGCCGTGGCCTCTCGGGGCGGCGGGGACGCGGGTTTCTGCTGGGTGACGAGCTGGCGGGGGATCATCAGGACGACACCGGTGCCACCGCGGGAGGACGGCCGGAAGCTCACCGACAGGCCGTACTTGTCGGCGAGCCTGCCGACCACGGCCAGGCCCAGCCGGGTGCCGGCCAGGGTCTTCAGGTCGCTCCGCTCGGAGACCAGGGTCTCGGCGCGCAGCCGTTCGCGCTTGCGCATGCCGAGGCCGCTGTCCTCGATGGTGATGATGATGCCGGCGTCCTCCTCTTCGAGGTAGGCGTGGACCTCGCTGCCGTGCGCGGAGAACGTGGTGGCGTTGTCCATGAGCTCGGCGAGGGCGTGCATGACGCCCTCGGCCGCGTAGCCGACGATGGCCGAGTCGCTGGTGGCGTGCAGGCGGACGCGCCGGTAGGCGTTGATGCGGCCCATCGCGCCGCGCAGGATGCTCTCCATGCCGATGGGCCTGGTCCAGCGGCGCCCGGAGCGGCCGCCGCTGAGCAGCGCGATGCTGTCGGCGAGCCTGCCGAGCTGGGAGATCCGGTGGTCGAGGTCGAGCAGGTCGGCGAACACCTTGTCCTCCCCGTACCGGTGCTGCAGCTCGCGCAGCTCGGCCAGGAGGCTGGTGGTCTGCGCCTGGACGCGGGCCGCGGCGTTGGCGCAGGCGGCCATCGCGGCGGTGCCTCGGCGCTCGCCGGCGACGATCTCCTGGGCGACGCACTCCAGCAGCCGGGCGAGGGCGGGGTCCTCGGGCCGGGAGACCGCGGCGACGGCGGTCTCCAGGGAGGCGTTCTCCTCGCGGACGCGGCGGACGAGATCGGGCAGGACCTCGTCGGTGAGCCGGGTGACCTCCCGGCCCGCCGCGGTGCCGTCGCGCAGGGCGGCGGCGGTCCGCTGCTCGGCGGCGGCCAGTTCGCTGGCGGTGACGTACAGCAGGCGCTGCAGCTGGAGGTGGGCGGGCGGCTGGGTCTCGGCGAGCAGCGCCTCCAGGGGGGCGCCCTCCCGGGCCCGGCGGACCAGGGCGGGCAGGACCTCCTCGCAGATGCGGTGGAGCTCCTGCTCGGTGGCGGCCGTCTCGCCCGCGGTGCGGGCGAGCCGCCGTTCGGCCCAGCTCTTGTGGGCGGCGAAGTAGACCGCGAACGCGCTGGCCAGGCAGAAGGCGAGCGCGGCGGCGCCGCCGGCCCAGCCCGTCACCTGCCTGGCGTCGGTGGGAACGGACGTCACCGCCCACAACCAGATCGCACCGGCGCCGAGAACGCAGACCAGCCAGGCGATCAGGGCCTTCTCCACCGGCGGGCGCTCGGCCCGCCCGGATTGGGAAGCGTGTGACATCTCTCTCGGGTCCTCATCAACAGGCTGAAGACGGAAGTGGGTGGCTACAGAGGGCAGCTTGCCTTATTTCCTGGTGGGGGAGATGTCGTTTGCCGCAACTGATGGCATGACAAAAATCCCACTCGCGACAGGCCCACCCGGCAAACCTCCCATTTCGGTCATTCGGGTGTGAACTAAATGGACAGGGGATCGGCCGCTGAGAAATATACATGTGTGGCACGTTTGACGGCTATTTGCCGTGCTCAGCCGGTGACGGCGCGTCCCTTCCAGGAGGCTCTGCTGGAACAGATGTCGCGTTCGTCACGTCTGAGAGGTGACGGTCGGCGGTGGAGGGACCCGGGACGGAGGGGCGATGGCGTTTCCTGAACTTCGGCAGAGCCTGACTGCTTATCTGCAGCGACGCCGGGGGGAGGGAAGGCTGCGGCAGCTCGTCCTGGTGACGACGGCCTGGCGGGTCTGGCACGCCGACGAGCGGTACTCCGACTGCTGCCGCGCGCTGCGGCTGCTGCTCCGGTCGGTGGCGGGGCCCGAGGACCTCGGACAGGGGGATTCCTGGTGCGCCGCGGCCGACCGGGACGAGGTGGCCTGGGAGCGGTGGGCGCGGGGGAAGGACGCCGCGGAGGTGCTGGAGGAGTACGTCCGGGGGCTGGAGGAGCGCGGCGAGCACGGGGACGCCTCCCCGGCCGCCGGAAGGCTCCGCATCCTGTGCGACCCCGTCCGGGCGCGGCACCTGCTGCCCGAAGGCTCCTTCGCGGCGGCGCACTGGACCGAGCTGGACGTCCGGTTCCTCTGGTACGCCGGGGAGTGCCGGGTGCACTTCACCTTCGGCTTCTGGGCGACCCCGCCGCCCTTCGTGCCCGCCGACGTGGCGGAACGGTACGCGGCGGCCGAGGAGCCCGCGCCGGCGGACTTCGAGCGGCTCGCCGAAGAGGTGGCCGAACGGCGGGTGGCGGAGTTCTTCGCCCCCGTCGTCACCCGCGTCGGCGAACGCGACTACGCGGCTCCGCGGTTCTGGGTGCTGGCCCTCGACGGGACCCGGGACCCGGTGGGCCACCTCGAACGCGACCCGCTCGCCGCCCAGCTCGTCCGGTCGCTGCTGCGCCGCGGCGTCGGGGACAGCGGAGTGGCGCAGAGCGTCGTGGACGGCTCGGTGCTGGCGCTGCGCCGGTTCGGGCCGGAGCCCGCCGACGGGTCCGTGCTGCGCCCCGTCTACCTGCTGGTGCCCCGGCCGCCCGCCGACGCCGACGCCGACGACCGGCGCGTGCGGCTGGAGTCCGACCTCGCCGTCCGGGAGACCGCCGCGCTGCTCACCGAGATCGAGGCGCGCGTGGCGGCCGGGATGCACGACCTCGACCGGTCCCTCAACGTGTGGAAGACGCACGTGGAGGTCTACGACGCCGCGGCGCAGCAGGCGTCGCTGCTGTGGGACGCGCTCGCCCTGCACATGCCGGTCGGCGCCGACCGGCGGCTGGCCGACACCCACCGGGCGATCGAGCTGGTGCACCAGACCCTGCTGCAGGGCGTCGCGGACATCGCCTACCTCGTCCGGCAGGTCGACCTGCTGTCGGCCGAGGTCGACCAGCTCCAGGAGGACCTCGGCGACCTGCTGGACCGGCGGCTGGCCGAGCGGCCGCTGCACGGCGCGCGGAGCCTGCGGGAGGCGTTCCTGCGCAGCAGCCACCTGGGGCACCTGCGGCGGCTCGCCGAGAACGTCCGGCAGGTGGCCGCCTCGGTGAACGTGCAGTACAAGGACCTGCTCGGCTCCATCGGCCACGCCTTCGACGAGCGGCGCGTCCGCGAGGCGGACGTCCTGCAGAAGGCGGGCGGGACCATCGCGCTGGCCGGCGCGCTGTTCTCGTTCGTGGCGCTGCTGGACTTCCTGCTGGAGATCAAGATGGATCCGGCGTCCTGGGCGTCCTGGCTGGAGCCGTGGGTGAACCACGGGATCCGGGGCGGGACCGTCGCGGGCTTCCTGCTCCTGCTCTTCATGATGATGCGCTCGCACCGGCGGATGAAGGCCGACCAGAAGATCGGCTCACCGGACTTCCACGAGCGCTACGGGCGGCTCCTCAGCTACCTGCGCGACGCCTCCACCATGCACCTGGACGGCCTGCGCGACCGCCCGGCGGAGGAGTGGGCCGCCTACGACGAGGACCTGTCCGTCCGCTTCGCCGAGCTGTGGGACGAGGCCACCCGGGCCGTCCCCGGGCAGAGCCGCCGGCCCGGCCGCGACCGCCGCGCCGGCGAGTACGACCCCGACCGCGACATCGCCCGGCTCACCGCCGAGACCGAGCAGTGGACGCTGCGCGCCCTCCTGCTCACCGAGCGACCCCGCAGCCTCGGCGCGTACCGCCTTCCCCGCCTCACGCTCCTTTACCGCCACTGCGTCGCCCTGGACCGCGCCCGCCCGTGGCGCCCCGCGGTCCCCACCGTCCACGACACCGAGCTGGAGGCGGCCCTCCTGCACGCCGGATACGACCGGGCGGAGACCCTCGGCATCGACCGCGCCCTCACCGGGCGGCTGGCCTCCCCGTGCGCGCCCGCCGACACCGGAGCCCTCCTCGAACTGGTCGTCCGCACCCTCCGCGACCCCCTTCCCCGCTCCGGGGCGAAGACGCCGCCCCCGTGACGGGGAAGGGGGTGCGGGAGCCCGTCAGGGGCGGAGCTTGCGGCGGGTGGGCCACCACATGCGCGGCCCCAGGTCGTAGGCGAGCGCGGGGACGAGCAGGGAGCGCACGACGAGCGCGTCCAGCAGCACCCCGAACGCCACGATGAAGGCGAGCTGGACGAGGAAGACCAGCGGGAGCACCGCGAGGGCGCCGAAGGTCGCCGCGAGCACGACGCCGGCGGAGGTGATGACGCCGCCGGTGGCGACGAGCCCGCGCAGGACGCCCTCGCGCGCGCCGTGCTCGAACGCCTCCTCGCGCACCCGTGTCATGAGGAAGATGTTGTAGTCCACGCCCAGCGCCACCAGGAACACGAACCCGAACAGCGGCACCGACGGGTCCGAGCCCGGGAAGCCGAAGACGTGGTCGAACACCAGCGAGGCCACGCCGAGGGTGGCGGCGAACGACAGCACCACCGTCAGGATGAGCACGACCGGCGCCGTCATGGCCCGCAGCAGCAGCGCGAGGATGGCCAGGATCACCAGCAGCGCGACGGGGATGATGAGGGACCGGTCGTGCTCGGCCGTCACCCGCGTGTCGTACTGGGAGGCGGTGTACCCGCCGACGAGCGCGTCGGCCCCGGGCAGCGGGTGCAGGGCGTCGCGGAGCCCGGCCACGGTGTCCATGGCGGCGGCCGAGTCGGGCGCGTCGGTGAGGGTCGCCTGCAGCATGGCGCGCCCGTCGACGACCTTCGGCTCGCCGGACGGGTCCGCCACCGGCCGCACGGAGGCCACCCCCTCGACGGCCTGCGCGGTCCGCGCGGCGTCCTGCAGGGCGTCCGCGTCGACGACGACGACCGCGGGGTTGCCGGAGCCGGACGGGAAGTGCCGCTGCAGCGCCTCCTGCCCGACGATGGAGGGCTCCTTGTTGAGGAAGACGTCGGACTGGGCGATGCCGTCGGCCTTCAGCGTCGGCATGAACAGCGCCAGCACGCCCAGGGCGAGGGCGGTCGTCACCCAGGTGCGGCGCGGGTGGCGGGAGATCAGCCCGGCGAGCCGGTCCCAGACCTTGTGGCCGCGGTCGAGGCGGCGCGAGGGCCAGTAGGCGGCGCGGCCGAGGAGCGCCAGCGCGGCGGGCAGGAAGGTGATCACCGCCAGCAGGGCGCAGCCGACGCCGATGGCGGCGACGGGGCCGAGGGAGCGGTTGGAGTTGAGGTCGCTGAGCAGCAGGGTCAGCAGGCCCGCCGCGACGGTGAAGGCGCTGGCGGTGATGGGGGCCAGGGAGGCGCGCCAGGCGCGCTTCAGCGCGGGCCAGGCGTCGGCCGCGGCGAGCTCCTCGCGGTACCGGACGGCCAGCAGCAGCGCGTAGTCGGTGGCGGCGCCGACCACCAGGATGAACATGATCCCCTGGGTCTGCCCGTCGAGGGTGAGCATGCCGCGGTCGGCCAGCAGGTAGACCAGGGCCGAGGCCAGGGCCAGCGCCAGCACCGCGGTGAAGATCACCACCAGGGGCAGCAGCACGCTGCGGTAGACCAGCAGCAGGATGAGCAGGACGACGCCGAGCGCGACCATGAGCAGCAGGCCGTCGATGCCGGCGAACGCCTTGGACAGGTCGGCGCCGACGGCGGCGCTGCCCGTCACGTGCGCCTGGAGGCCGGGGACGGCGGCCAGCTCCCTGATCCGGTCGACCGGGGGGTCGTCCAGCGCGGCGTCCAGGGGGATCACCGCCTGGAGGGCGCGGCCGTCGTCGGACCGCAGGGGCGGCGAGGGCGCCCCGGCGGCGATGCCCTCCTCCCGGATGCGGTCGATCGCGGCGGCCGCCCGCTTCTCGGCGTCCGGGCCGATCTCGTCCGCGGACTCCCAGACGACGATCGCGGGGACCGTGCTGCGGTCCTCGAAGCCCTCGCGGAGGCCGGCCACGCGGGTCGACTCGGCGGTGGACGGCAGGAACGCGGTGCTGTCGGTGGACTGGACCTCGCCGAGGCGGCCGGTGTACTGGCCGAGGGGTCCGGCTCCGGCGATCCAGATCAGGAGGACGAGGGCGAGCGGCAGCCATCGCCGCCACTTCTTCGACATATCGTCAGGCTTCTTTCCGCAATAGTGTGTTCGTCGTCGCACCGGCGGGGCAGGGCGGGTCACCGGGGAAGGGGACCGCCCGGCATCGCGGGGGCGACGCGGCAGTTATGCCTAGATAATCTAGTAGTTAAACAATCTAGCTAGATAGTCTAGCTAATGAAAGGGGTGAGGGGGGCCGTGGACGAGGAACTGGCGGAGCGGCGGCATCTCATCAGGCTCATGCGCCGGTTGAACAGCGAGCTCGACCAGCTGGGGCACGTGTTCGCCAAGAGGCACGCGCTGCATCCCACCAACGTCCGGGCGATCTTCCTGATCATGGAGTCCGGCCTCGCCGGCACCCCCATCACCCCCGGCGACCTCGCGCGCAGGCTGGGCCTGACCACCGCGGCCGTCAGCTCGCTCCTGGAGCGCCTGGAGCAGGCCGGGCACCTGGTCCGCCGCCCGGTGCCGGGCGACCGCCGCCGCGTGCACCTGGAGGTGGCGCCCGAGGCCATGACCCTGGCCGGCGGCTTCTTCCACCCCCTCAACGCACGGCTCACCGGCGCCATGGCGGACTACTCCCCGCAGGAGCTGGCCGCCGTCGAGAGGTTCCTGACGGACATGACCCGGGAGGTGTCGGCGTACCGGGAGGAGAACTCCTGAGCGCGCTCACGGCCTCGGCGCCCGCTCCCGTTCCCGGGCCTGGCGCGCGGCCGGACCCGGGTGGATGATCCGGTCGAGCCGGACGGCGGCGTAGCCCAGGACGGACAGGGCGCCGACGATCAGGAGGTCCGTGAGGGCCAGGGGCTCGGTGCCCAGCAGCTCCTGCAGCGGCGGCAGGTAGACGCCCGCCAGCTGCAGCAGCAGCGCCCCCGCGACGGCGGCGAGCAGCATCGGGTTGGCCAGGGAGCGCGGGCGGGCGCGGGAGCCCAGGGCCGCGCCCAGCTGCAGCGTGCCGAGGGCGAAGAACGCCATGGTCTGCCAGGGCCGGCCGGTGTGCTCGGCCCACACCGCGACGCCGAGGGTGACGGCGGTGAGCACGATGGCGATCCGCACGATCCGCTGCCACAGGCCCGCGCCGAGGATGCTCTGCTCCGGCGGGCGCGGCGGGCGGCGCATCGCGGTCTCCTCGGCGGGCTCCCCGCCGAGCGCGACGCCGGGCAGGCCGTGGGTGAGCAGGTTGATCCACAGGATCTGCGCGGGCAGCAGCGGCAGCGCCAGCCCGACGAGCGGGCCCAGGAGCATGACGGCGATCTCGGCGACGCCGCCGGAGAGGCCGTAGACGAGGAACCGGCGGATGTTGGAGTAGACGCGCCGCCCCTCCTCGACGGCGGCGACCACGGTGCCCAGCTCGTCGTCGGCGAGCACCAGGTCGGCGGCCTGGCGGGCCACCTCGGTGCCGCGCTCGCCCATCGCGACGCCGATGTCGGAGCGGCGCAGCGCGGGCCCGTCGTTGACGCCGTCGCCGGTCATCGCCACGATCTCGCCGCTGCCGCTCAGCGCCTCGATGATGTCCAGCTTGTGCTGGGGATTCGCGCGCGCGAACACCGTGATCTCGTGGAGGTTCTCCGGGCGGGGGCCGCGGCAGTCGACGACCTGGTCGGCCTCCTGGGCGATCCCCAGCTCCGCGGCGATGGCGCGGGCCGTGCCGGGGTGGTCGCCGGTGATGAGGACGGGGCGGATCCCGGCGTCCCGGCAGGCGCCGATCGTGCGGGCCGCGGCCTCGCGCGGCGGGTCGAGGATGGCGACGAGGCCCAGCAGGCGCAGGCCGCGCTCCAGCCGGTCGCCGTGCGCCTCGTCGTCGCGCTCGGCCTCGGCGACCGCCAGGACGCGGAAGCCGCTCCGGGCGTACTCGTCGGCCTTGGCGGCGGCCCGCTCGACGACGCCGGTGTCGTCGGCGAGGAACTCGGCGTCCAGGAGGACCTCGGGAGCGCCCTTGCAGACCACCAGGTACCGGCCGCCGGGGCGGCGGTGGACGGTCGTCATGCGCTTGCGCTCGCTGTCGAAGGGCAGCTCGGCGGTGCGGGGGTACTCCTCCTGGAGGCGGTCGTCGTCGAGGCCCAGCCTGGCCGCGGCGACGAGGAGCGCCGCCTCGGTGGGGTCGCCGAGGGCCGCCCAGTCCGCGCGCTCGCCGTCCGGCGCGGCCAGGCGCGCGTCGTTGCACAGGGCGGCGGCGGTGAGCAGGCCGGTGACCTCCGGCCGGTCCTCGGGGCCGATCGCGCCGCCGTCCAGCAGCGCCTCGCCTTCGGGGGAGTAGCCGGCGCCGGTGAGCTCGACCTCCGCGCCGCCGGGCGTCCAGGCGTGCCGGGCGACCATCCGCCCCTCGGTGAGGGTGCCGGTCTTGTCGGTGGCCAGGACGGTCACCGAGCCGAGCGTCTCGACGGCGGGGAGCTTGCGGATGAGCGCGTTGCGGGCCGCCATGCGCCGGGCGCCCAGCGCGAGGGCGAGCGTGACGACGGCGGGGAGCGACTCGGGGACGGCGGCGACCACGAGGCTGATCGCGGTGACCACCATCAGTTCGAGCGGCTGCCCCCGGACGACGCCGAGCACCAGGACCACCGCGCACAGGACGACCGCCAGCACCGCCAGCAGCCGCCCGATGCCCGCGAGGCGCTTCTGCAGCGGCGTGAGCCCGCTCTCGCGGCCCAGCAGCGCGGCGATCCGCCCGGCGGAGCTCTCCTCGCCGGTCGCGGTGACCAGCGCCCGCCCCCGCCCCTTGGACACCACGGTCCCCGACGCGATCCGCGCCTCGTCGGCCTGCTCGTCCTCGGGATCCGCGGACGCCCTCTTGTCCACCGGAACCGACTCGCCCGTCAGGGACGACTCGTCCACCAGCAGTCCCGCCGCCTCCACCAGAACACCGTCGGCCGGAACGATGTCGCCCTCGCCCAGCACCACGAGATCGCCCACGACGACCTCGTCCCCGGGCACCTCCCGCTGCCGCCCGTCCCGCACGACCCGCGCGGCGGGCGCGGTGAGCTCCGACAGCGCCGTGATCGCCTGGTCCGCCCGCACCTCCTGCCACACCCCCACCGCGGTGTTGGCGACGACCACCAGCAGGATCACGGCCATGTCGGTGTAGTCGCCGGTGAACAGCGTCAGCACCGCCGCCACCAGCAGCACCACGATCAGCGGATCCCGCAGCTGGTCGGCCACCCGCCGCCACAGCGGCGTCGGCGGCCGCCGAGGCAGCGCATTGGGCCCGTCCCTCTCCAGCCGCTCCGCGGCCTCCCTCGCGGTCAATCCCCGCGCTGCCGCTTGCACCGGCCCTTCGTCACCGCTCATGCACTTCCCCTTCCCCAGGGGATATGCCCGACGCCGAAGAAGGCGCGGAAGGACGGTGATTCGCGCAACGCTTCCGGTCCCCTCACCCGCTCAGCGGTTCAAGGGTCCTGCGCGAGGTCGAGGGCGGCGGCGTGGAGGCCGGCCTGGAAGCGGGAGTCGGCCTGCAGGGCCGTCATGAGGGCGGCCACGCGGCGGCGGTAGGTGCGCAGGGAGAGGCCGAGACGGCGGGCGGCGGTCGCGTCGGTGAGGCCGGAGGCGAGGGATCGGAGGACGGCGCGGGAGTCGGGGTCCAGGTGGGGGGCGTCGGCGGTGAGCCAGGAGGTGAAGGGGGAGGACGTCTCCCAGGCGGCTTCGAAGAGGGAGAGGACGCCGCCGAGGAGGGCGGGGGAGGAGGTGACGGTGTAGGCGCGGCCTTCGGGGGCGGCGGGGCCCGCCAGGATCATCAGGCGGCGGTCGATGATGATCGTCTCGTGGGGGAGGGGGGAGGCGCTGATGCGGACCCGGGCGCCGGCCGCGGAGACCTCGCGGAGGTGGGCGCGGGTGGGCTCGTCGGCGAGGGCGGCGGCGCTGAAGAGTTTGCGGACGGTGAAGGCCCCGGCGCCGGCGGCGCGCATGCGGTCGCGGACGGCGTGCTTGGCGGCGGGCTGGGACCAGGTGTCCGGGTCGTGCGCGGCGCAGAGGAACTCCTCGCGCACCGAGGCGAACAGGTGGCCTGCGCGGGCGAGGAGTTCTTCCTCGCCGCGCACGGTGATGATGCGGTCGGTGGTCTCCACCCGTCCAGTCTCGCCCACGGACGCTTGGCAGTTTGCTGCCAAGCGTTGGTGGCGGGGGCGGGAAGGGACCACGGTGGGGGGATGAACATGCAGACGAACGCCGCGGGAAGCTTCCTGCTGGGCGGAGACCTGGAGATCGACCGGCTCGGGTTCGGGGCGATGCGGCTGCCCGCGTCCTTCGGGTTCGCCGGAGACGTCCGCAAGCCCGAGGAGGGCATCGCGGTGCTGCGGAGGGCCGTCGAGCTGGGCGTCGACCACATCGACTCGGCCGGCTTCTACGCGCGGGAGGGCGTGCGGGCGCACGACCTGATCCGGCGGGCCCTGCACCCCTATGACGGGCTGGTCGTGGCGACGAAGGTCGGCCCGCTGACGGACGAGGAGGGCAGGCCCGCCCGCCAGGCGCCGCCCGAGGGGCTGCGGAAGCTGGTGGAGGCCGACATGGAGGCGCTCGAGGTGGCGCGCCTGGACCTGGTCTACCTGCGGGTGGGCGGGATGAGCGAACCCGGGGGCGAAGCGGTGGGCGAGCGTTTCGCGGCGCTGGCCGAGCTGCGCGAGGAGGGGCTGATCCGCCATCTGGGCGTGAGCAACGTCGACGCCGCCCAGCTCGCCGAAGCGCGGGAGGTCGCGCCCGTCGCGGCCGTGCAGAACCACTTCAACCTCGTGAACACCCGTCCCGGCGATATCGAGCTGCTCGCCGAGTGCGAGCGCTCCGGCATCGCCTTCGTTCCGTTCTTCCCGCTGGGCGGCGGGTTCCAGCCGCTCGCGGCGGCCGGGTCGGACCGGGTGGCCGCCCGGCACGGCGCGACCCGCAACCAGGTGGCCCTGGCCTGGCTGCTGGCGCGCTCCCCGGTGATGCTGCCCATCCCCGGAACGGGCTCCGTGGCCCACCTGGAGGAGAACATGGCCGCCGCGGGACTGCGCCTCACCGGCGCGGACCTGGCCGAGCTCGCGGCCTGAGGTTCAGCCGCCCTTTCCGGAGACGGGGAGGGCGGCCGAACGCCGTGCCTCGCGCGGCGTCGTTCCGTAGCGGTGGCGGAAGGCGGTGCTCAGGGCGCTGGGGGAGGAGAAGCCCGCGGCGTAGGCGAGGTCGGTGATCGGAAGGTGGGCGTGGGAGGGGTCCTGGAGGAGGCGGCGGGCCAGCCGCAGGCGCTCCTCGCGGATCAGGTCGCGGGGCGTGGTGCCCAGGTGCTGGAGGGCGAGCTGGATCTGGCGCAGGGACCAGCCGAGGTCCAGGGCGATCGTCGTGCCGTTCAGGTCGGGGTCGGCGGCGTGGGCGCGGACGTAGCGGCGGACGAGCACGGCGATCTCCCCCAGGCGGGCGGGTGCGTCGTGCCGGTCGTCGCGGGCGGGGACCATGCGCAGCAGCTCCACCAGCCGGTCGCAGGCCGCGTCGAACTGGGGGCCGGTCAGCGCGTGGCGTTCGCGGGCCAGGCCCCGCAGCAGGTCGGCGACGACGCGTCCCAGCCCGGCGCGCAGGTCGAGGTGCCGGGCCGGCGGCACGGAGCGCCCGAACGGCTCGGCCAGCTGCCGGACGGGGATGGTCAGCACGAGCCCGTGCGTGTCGGGCGCCTGCTTGAGCTCCAGCGGCTCGGCGAAGGTGACGAGGGCGCCGGAGCCGGGCGTCAGCCGGGCGCACAGGTCGTGCTGGCGCACCGCCATCCAGCCGGAGAGCGGGACGAGGAGGCGGTGGCCGTCGTCGGGCGCGCGCCGGACGTGCGCGGCGGTGCGCAGGTAGGCGACCGCGTCGGAGCGGAACTCGACGAGCTGGTAGACGGCGCTGCGCTGGTGGACGGTCGTCCCCCTGAAGCCGGGTCCGGAGAACCGGTAGTCCAGGTCGGACTGGTGGGCGGTGATGTGCTCCCGCCAGAAGTCGGCGCGCTCCCGCGGGGGCAGCCCGTCGGTCGAGGCGCTCTCGACGGTGTAGAAGTTCCCGGGCACAGCTCGCGCACCCTCCAGGCACCACGCTTACGCACTTCGATCACAGTTCCCCCGACGATTTCGGCAGATTAGTACAAAACGCCATGACAACCGGGTGGTTTGTCCTGCGTTCGGGAAAAAGTTCTCTGCGCGTGACCACAAGTGCGCAGGAAGCCGGGGTTCTACTGTCTCTTATTCCCACGTGTCCCGGTCATTACTGAGAGTGACAGCAGTCTGATGGAGCACCTGTCCCTCCTCGCGTTCGTCTGCGCGAGCATCGCCTTCTTCGCCGTCTCGCTGCTGCTCATGCGCCAGCGGCGGCTGACCGCGCGGTTGGAGGAGGAGAGCGCGCTGCTGGCGGCCGGAGTGAACGCGCGCGACCAGGCGCTGCGCCACCTGGTCACGATCGGCCTGCCCCAGATGGCGGCCTCCCCCGGCCACCCGGCCGCCGCGCCCCACCGCGGCCTGCTGCAGCAGACCGACTTCGCCCGCGACCTCGACGCGGTCACCGCGCTGTTCGCCTCCTCCGCCGAGGGGATCAGGGCGCACGCCGACAAGGCCGCCAAGTCCATGCTCCGCACGATGATGCGCACCGTCCAGAGCCTCGCCGGCGAGCAGCAGGTCGTCATCACCGAGATGCAGCTGCGGCACGACGACCCGGCGGTGCTGGAGGACCTGCTGCGCATCGACCACATGAACGCCCAGCTCGGCCGGCGCGTGCAGGCCACCGCGGTGCTGTGCGGCTCGTGGCCGGGCCTGCAGCGCCAGGCGTCGTCGGTCGAGGACGTGGTGCGCGGCGCGACCTCCCGCATCCGCGACTACCTGCGGATCAAGATCTACGCCGAGCCGAACGTCGCGGTGGTCAGCCGCGCGGTCGAGCCGGTCGTGCTGGCCGTCGCCGAGCTGCTCGACAACGCCGCGCGGCACTCCCAGCCCAGCACCCCGGTCGAGGTCAACTTCCAGACCACCCACAACGGCCTGGCCGTCATGATCGACGACGCGGGTGTGGCGATGGACGCCGAGGAGGTCCAGCAGGCCTCCGCGCTGCTCGACGGCCGGCAGTCCGTGGACATCCACCGGCTCGGCGACCCGCCGCAGATCGGGTTCGCCGCCATCGGCGTCCTGGCCGCCCGCTACGGCTTCCGGGTCTCGGTCGACAGCCGCTCCCCGTACGGCGGCGTCCGCGCCGTGGTGTTCCTGCCCTCGGAGCTGCTGACGGCGGTCACCCGGCAGGAGCCCGCGCGCTTCGAGACCGTGCCGCCCGCGCCGGCGGTGACCTCCGGCGGCCTGCCCAAGCGCCGCCGGCAGGAGGGCGAGGCGGCTCCGGACCCCGCGGTCTCCCTTTCCGCACCCGCCGCCCCCGTGCGGCCCGAACCCTCCCGGCGGAAGGCCGCGGGCCTGGGGGCCTGGCAGCGCGGCACCCGGTCCGGCCGGGCCGTCTTCCCGTCCGCAAGTGAAGAGAAGGACCAGCCTTGACAGAGGTCACGAACAACAAGCTCGGCTGGATGCTGGATGACGCGTTGCGCATGCCGGAGACGCGCTACGCCATCCTGCTGTCGGCCGACGGGCTGCTCATCGCGCACTCCGAGGGCATCCCGCGCGACGAGGCCGAACGGCAGGCCGCGGGGATGTCCGGGCTGCAGTCGCTCGCCCGCAGCACCGCCGGGTTCTGCGGCGACCCCGACACCGTCTGGCACCAGACGGTGACCGAGTTCGAAGCCGGCTACGTCTTCCTGGTCGCCGCGGGCGCGAACGCCTACCTGGCGGTGTCGGCGAGCCCGGCCGTCGACATGGAGGCCGTCTCCTACCGGCTGCAGGAACTCGTCCAGCGACTGGGCAAGGAGCTGACGAGCCCGACCCGCCAGGGCAGCGGCGTCACCGGATGAGGCCTCCCGAACGCCCGCTCGTCCGCCTGCACGTGGTGACGGGCGGCAGGGCGCATCCCAGCCGCAACGTGTTCGACCTGGTCACCCTGGTGGTCGCCGCGCGCACCGCCACCACCGGGCTCACTCCCGAGCAGCGCCGCGTCATGGAGCTGTGCCGCGGCGGCGCCCTGTCGGTCGCCGAGATCGCCGGGCACCTCCGACTGCCCGTGAGCATCACCAAGGTGCTGCTCTCGGACCTCGTGGACAGCGGGCACCTCGTCGTCCGCTCTCCCTCCCCCTCGCAGCGGCCCTCGGCCGATCTTCTCCAGGAGGTGCTCGATGGGCTCCGCGCTCGCCTCTGACGGGCTGTACCTCGGCGCTTCGGTGAAGACCGCCGTGAAGATCCTCGTCGTCGGGCACTTCGCGGTCGGCAAGACGACGTTCGTCGGCACGCTCTCGGAGATCCGCCCGCTGCACACCGAGGAGCGCATGACCAAGGCCGGGGAGTTCGTCGACGACCTGGCCGGCATCGAGGACAAGACCACGACGACCGTGGCGATGGACTTCGGCCGCCTCACGCTCACCGAGCAGCTCGTGCTCTACATCTTCGGCGCGCCGGGCCAGCAGCGCTTCACGCAGCTGTGGCACGACCTGTCCCTGGGCGCGCTGGGCGCGCTCGTCCTGGTCGACACCAACCGCCTCGAGATGTCCTTCGACGTGGTGAACCTGCTCGAACAGCGCGGGCTGCCCTACGCGGTGGCC
Source organism: Actinocorallia libanotica (assembly GCF_039525175.1). Lineage (NCBI taxonomy): Bacteria > Bacillati > Actinomycetota > Actinomycetes > Streptosporangiales > Thermomonosporaceae > Actinocorallia > Actinocorallia libanotica. The sequence goes on along the minus strand of NZ_BAAAHH010000007.1, from coordinate 33,392 downwards.
GTCAACCAGTTCGAGGGGGCGCCCTCCTACCCGCTGGAGGAGATCCGCGAGGCGCTCGACCTGCTTCCCACCACCCCCCTGGTCCTGTGCGACGCCCGCGACCACGACTCGTCGGTGCGGGCGCTCATCGCGCTGGTCGACCACCTGATCGCCCTGGAACGGGATCCCGCATGAACACCGAACCGCACCAGGAGCGCGTCAAGCTCTACGACGCGCAGTTCGCCGCCGACCCGGGAGGCGTCTACGAGGCGCTGCGCGCCCGCTACGGCAACTACGCGCCGGCCGAACTGGCGCCCGGCGTGCCCGTGACGCTCGTCCTGGGCTACGACGCGGCGCTGGAGGTGCTGCGCGACCCCGTCACCTTCCCCAAGGACCCGCGCCGCTGGGAGCAGGCGATGCCGCCGGAGTGCCCGGTGCGCCCGGTCCTGGGGTACCGGCCCGCCATCCTGTACAGCGACGGGGCCGAGCACTCCCGGTTCCGCGCGTCGGTCACCGAGACGTTCGAACGGGTCGACGTCGTCTCGATGCGCGAGTACATCGAGCAGAGCGCCGACGCCCTCATCGACCGCTTCGCCGAGGAGGGCGCGGCCGACCTGTGCGCCCAGTACAGCGCGCGGCTTCCGATGCTGGTGTTCAACCGGCTCTTCGGCTGCCCGCCCGAGATCGGCGACCGCCTCGCCCTGGGACTGCTCAGGGTCGCCGAGCTGATCGACCCCGTGCAGTCCATGATGATGTTCAGCCAGGCGGCGCTGGAGCTCGTGCAGCTCAAGCGGGCGAGTCCGGGCGCCGACATCACCTCGTGGATGGTCGAGCACCCGGCGCGCCTGAACGACACCGAGCTGGCCGACCAGATCGGCCTGCTCATGGCCACCGGCACCGAGCCGGTGCACAACCTCGTCGCCAACGCGCTGCGGCTGCTGCTGTCGGACGAGCGCTTCGGCGGCGACCTGTCCGGCGGGAGCCTGCCCATCGAGGACGCCCTGGACGAGGTGCTGTGGACCGACCCGCCCATCGCGAACTTCGGGTTCACCTACCCGGTGCGCGACGTGGAGCGCGAGGGGCACGTCATGCCGGCCGACCAGCCGGTCGCCATCGCCTACAAGGCGGTCAACACCGACCCGTCCAAGTGGAGCGACCAGCGGGCCGGCAACCGCGCCCACCTGGCCTTCAGCGCGGGCCCGCACACCTGCCCCGCCAAGAGCCCGGCGCGGACCATCGCCGTCGTCGCCATCGAGAAGCTCCTCGACCGGCTGCCCGACCTCGACCTGGCCGTCTCCGCGGACAAGCTCCAGTGGCGCCCGGGCCCCTTCCACCGCTCCCTGGCGGCCCTGCCGGTGCGGTTCACACCCGTCCCCGTCGTGGCGTCGGCCCGGGTGCCGGACGCTCCGCCCCTCCCGCAGCGGCCCGCCCCCGTTCCCGCCTCCGTCCCGCACCCGCCGCCCGAGGACCCCTCCTCCCTCTGGGCCAGGGTGACCGCCTGGTGGCGGGTCTGACCCGCGCCCGGCGCCCGCTCCGGCGCCTTCACCCGCGCCCCTCGGCGAAGACGGCGAACAGGGCGTCGTGGTCCAGTCCGGTGGTGATGAACGTGCGGGTGCCCGGCTGGGGGCGCGCGGCCCATCCGCCGGGCTCGCGGGTGATCTCCGCCTCGGCCCACACGGCGATGGACGGGTCGATGGCGGCGCAGGCGGCGGTGGGGTCGTGCAGCAGCTTGCCGCCCGGGCGGCGGCGCAGGTAGAGGTCCATGCCCCGCCAGATCAGGGCGAGGCCGGGCGTGGCGTCGCGGTGCGGTTCCAGCCGCTCGTGGAAGGCGCGGTCGTAGCGCACGCCGTGCGTGACGTTCTTGGAGACGAGCTCGCGCCGGGCGATGGGGGCGGCGTCGGACAGGGCCGACAGCGCGGCCTGCGGTTCGCCGTTGAAGTTGAAGGTGGGGCAGGCGGTGAGCCCGTCGAACTTCGCCAGCCGCCGCTCCGGCGGCACCAGCGGGTCCCCGGCGAAGCCGCCCTGGGCCACCCACCGGGCCAGCCGCACCGGGCGCCCGCACTCCAGGAGCAGGCGCAGGTTGCGCAGCGGCCCGCCGGTCAGCAGGACCGCCCGTGGATGCGCGGCCAGTACCGGGAGCAGGACCTCGGGGACGTCGCCGTCGGGGCGGGCCGGCGGCCAGCCGCCGAGCCAGCGCCGGTGGAATCCCGAGACGTACTCCTTGCCGGTGGCGGGGTCCCGCGCCCCCACCGGGACGTCGTCGCGCCCCAGCAGGCGCAGCACATGGCGGACCAGCCCGACCTGGCCGTCCGATCCCGGCGTCACCGTCACGGCGCGCAGCCGCACCCGCGGGTGGCGGGCCGTCAGGCACAGGGTCAGCACATCGTCGGGATCCTGGGTCTCCAGGTCGAAGCAGAGATCGAGCATCGAGGCCCCCTCGTCGCGGGCGGCGGGGGACGACGCGGTCGACGGTAGGGGTGTGCCGCCCCCGCGCGCAACGGGTTAACGCGCGGGGGCGGGCCGGTCAGCTCTCCGGACGCGCGTCGGGGTGCGCCTCGACGAAGCGGTCGTACACCTCGTCCGCGATCTTGCCGCGGCCGACCTCGATGCCCTGCTCGGTCGCCCAGGTGCGCACGTCGGTGTTGGTGTAGCCCTGGAGCCGCGGTGCGGTGTCGGCGGCGCTCTTGCGCGCGCGTCCTGCCTGCTTGACCACGGCGGCCCTCTCGAGATACGGGGCGAGTTCGGCCAGCAGCTCACCGAGCTTCTTGTGGTTGGCGTCCCCCAGGTCGATGGCGTACTTGCCGCCGCCGACCTCGAACTCCCGGCGCGTCACGTCCTCGCCGTCGTATCCGTCGATGTCGTCCACAACGATGGTCTTGGTTGCCACTTGAGTGTCTGCTCCAATCTCTTGCCGGAGCAGGAGCATAGAGGTTCCGCGCGGTCAGGGGGGTCCGGTCGGTTCCGGTCGGCGCGTTTCCCGGGACCCCGCGAGGTACCCCCGGGGGTATTTGGAGGTTCGGACCTTCGTCGGCTACGGTGGGAAATATACCCCAGGGGGTATGTGAGAGCCCCGGTTCCGGGTGCCATGCCGAGACGAAGGAGGCCCGCAGATATGAAGAACACCACAGCGAAACTCGACGTGAGGAGCCTGCGCGAGAGGCTGGAGGGCGCCGAACCGCCGCGCCTTCTGGACGTCCGGACGCCGGGGGAGTTCGCCAACTCCCACATTCCCGGCTCCTTCAACGTCCCTCTGGACACGCTGCGTGAGCACTGCGACGAGCTCCGCCGCGGCACCGGGGAGACGGTGCTCGTCTGCCGCTCCGGCGCCCGCGCCGCGCAGGCGGAGAAGATCCTCGCCGAGGCGGGGCTGGTCCGCACCCGCGTCCTGGCGGGCGGGATCCTCGCCTGGGAGGCCGCGGACGCGCCGGTCGAGCGGGCCGAGCGCCAGCGCTGGGACCTGGAGCGCCAGGTCCGGCTCGTGGCGGGCTCGATCGTGCTGGCCGGAGTGCTGGGCAGCGTGGCCGTCCCCGGCCTGAAGTGGGTGTCGGCCTTCGTGGGGGCCGGGCTGGTGTTCGCCTCCCTCACCAACACCTGCGCGATGGGCATGCTGCTGGCGAAGCTGCCCTACAACCGCGTCCCGCTCCGCGCCCTGGACCAGACCTCCTGTCCGGTCGAACGGAAGCTCGCGTCATGACCCTGGGGATCACGCTCGCCGCGGCGGTGCTCATCGGCGTCGTGCTGGGACTGCTGGGAGGGGGAGGCTCGATCCTCACCACCCCGGTGCTGATCTACCTGGCCGGCGTCGACGCCAAGTCCGCGATCGCGATGTCGCTGTTCGTCGTGGGGGCGACGAGCGTGGCGGGGGTGGTCCCGCACGCCCGTGCCGGACGGGTGCGCTGGCGCACCGGAGCGCTCTTCGGCGCGGCGGGCATGATCGGCGCCTACGCGGGAGGCAGGCTCGCGGCGTTCGTCCCGGCGAACGTCCTGCTGATCGCCTTCGGGATCATGATGGCCGTCACCGCGGTCGCCATGCTGCGCGGCCGCAGGGCGCCGGGGGCGGCGGCCCACGGCGGGAGCCGCCCCCTCTTCAAGATCCTCCTGGAGGGCGGCGCGGTCGGCCTGGTCACCGGCCTGGTCGGCGCGGGCGGCGGCTTCCTGGTGGTGCCGGCCCTGGCCCTGCTGGGCGGGCTGCCGATGCCGGTCGCCGTCGGCACGTCCCTGCTGGTCATCGCGATGAAGTCCTTCGCGGGCCTGGCCGGCTACCTGCAGAGCGTCTCCATCGACTGGCCGCTGACCCTGTCCGTCACCGCCGTCGCGATCGCCGGCAGCCTTCTGGGGTCCCGGCTCTCCGGGATGGCCGACCCCGACCGCCTGCGCAAGGCCTTCGGCTGGTTCGTGGTCGTCATGTCCGTCTACGTCCTCGGCCAGGAGCTCCCCCCGGGAGTCCGGCCCCTCTTCCTCGGCGCGGTGGCCCTGGCCGCCGCGGCCGGAGCCGCCGTCCTGATCGTCCGGCGGTCCCGGACCACCGTCACCACCGTCCCGAACACACACGGAAAGGACTCTGAAGCCATGGAGCAGAAGGAGACCCGGATGTACTTCGCGCAGCACTACCTGGACTGCCTGTCCCAGGCGTCCTACCTCATCGGGGACCTGGAGACCGGTCGGGCCGTCGTCGTCGACCCCCGCCGCGACGTCTCGGAGTACCTCGACGACGCCGAGGCCCACGGCCTGCACATCGAGGGCGTCATCAACACCCACTTCCACGCCGACTTCCTCTCCGGCCACCTGGAGCTGGCGGCCCGCACCGGCGCCTGGATCGGCTACGGCTCCCGCGCCGAGGCGGAGTTCCCGATCCGCAAGCTGCACGACCGCGAGCGCATCGGCCTGGGCGAGGTCACCCTGGAGATCCTGGAGACCCCGGGCCACACCCCCGAGTCGATCAGCGTCCTGGTCTTCGAGCACGCCGACGACACCACGCCCTACGGCGTCCTGACCGGCGACGCCCTGTTCATCGGCGACGTCGGCCGCCCCGACCTGCTGGCCTCCTTCGGCGTCACCGCCGAGGAGCTGGGCCGAATGCTCTACGACAGCGTCCAGCGCAAGCTGATGGCGCTGCCGGACCGGACGCGGCTCTTCCCGGCGCACGGCGCGGGCTCGGCCTGCGGCAAGAACCTGTCGACCGAGCTGCAGTCCACCATCGGCGCGCAGCGGCTGAGCAACTACGCCTGCGTCCCGATGGGCGAGCGGGAGTTCGTCGACATCGTCACCGAGGGACAGCCCTCGGCCCCCGGCTACTTCGGCTACGACGCCGTCCTCAACCGCAAGGAGCGGGCGCTGCTGAGGGTCGAGGAGCACCTGAGGGAGCTGCCCCTGGCCGACGTCCTGGCCCGCCGCGACGCCGGAGCGGTGCTCGTCGACGCCCGCGACCCGCAGGAGTTCGCCGCCGGGCACCTGGCCGGCTCGCTCAACGTCCCCGCCGACGGCCGGTTCGCCGAGCAGGCCGGCATGGTCGTCGAACCGGGCCGGGAGATCGTGGTGATCGCCCCCGAGGGCCGCGAGGAGGAGATCATCGTCCGGCTGGCCCGGATCGGCCTGGACACCACCGCCGGCCACCTGGCCGATCCCGACGCGGCACTGACCGCGGCGCCCGGGCAGGTCGCCAAGGCCGAGCGGATCACCTTCGCCGCCCTGCGCGAGGAGCTCGCGTCCCCCGAACCGCCCCTCCTGATCGACGTCCGCAACGCCGGCGAACTGGCGAACGGCCGCATCGAGGGCTCGGTCAACATCCCCCTGGCGGAGCTGCCGAGGCGCCTGGCGGAGATCCCCGCCGACCGCAGGGTCGTCGTCCACTGCGCGGGAGGCGCCCGCTCCTCGCTCGCCGCGAGCCTGCTGCGCGGGACCGGCCGCGCCGGCGTCGCCGACCTGCTCGGCGGCTACGGCGCCTGGGCCGCCGCCCACGCCGCGGCCGACGCCTGATCCACCGCGCCCCGCCCGGCGACGACCGGGCGGGGCGCGCCCGTTCACAGCCGGGGGGAGGCGCGGACGGCGCGGGAGCGCCGCCAGGACTCGACGAGGGCGCGGATCTGGGAGCGGGTGAGGGACCGGCCCTTGGCGAACCAGGTGTCGAAGACCTCCGGCACGAGGGCGTCGCGGACGTCCTGGGCCTGCCGGGGGGCGTCGAGGGGGTCCATCTCGGCGGGGGAGAAGCCGACCAGGGAGCCGTGGTGGGCGGCGGCGCCCAGCAGCATGGCGCCCTCGGTGGGGCTGCCGGTGCGGGCGAGGGCGGCGGCGAGGCTGTGCACGGCGACGACCCAGGAGGTGACGTCGCCGTTCTCGTCCAGGCGCAGCACCATGTCCATGCCGCCGGCCAGGGCGCGTTCGCAGGCGCCGAGGTCCAGGTCGATCTTCATGACGAGCCACAGGGACGAGGAGAGGATGAAGACGTAGCCGCAGCGCTCGGCGAGCGCCGCGGACTCGGCGAGGGTGCGGCGCGCCTCGTCGATCAGGCCGGCGAACCGCAGCAGCATCCCGGTGATCATGAGGGCCTCGCACTCCAGCCAGGCCGTGCCGAGCGAACGGGCCTGGTCCAGGGCCGCGCGGGCCGGATCCAGGAAGTCCGTCTCGCCGCACAGGGCGCCGAACAGCGCGCGGTGCAGCACCGCCTGCGCCTCCAGCTCGGCGTCGCCGAGCTCCCGCGCCGCCCGGACGGCGTCGTCGGCGGCGTCCCTGGCCGTCGGGAACTCCCCCGCCAGGTACAGCAGGCGGCACTTGGCCAGGAGGGCGGGCCCGGTCAGCTCCGGGCCCGCGGCGGGACTCAGCTCGATCGCCGCGCTGATCCAGCCGAGCCCCTCGGCGACGATGCCCTGCCCGTACCAGAACCAGGCCAGCAGCCCCGCCAGCCGCAGCGTGTACTCGCCGTCGCCCAGCAGCAGCGAGGAGGTCAGCGCCACCCGGTGCTCGGGCCGCTGCGCGCTCAGCCCGCGGACGGCGGCCGCCGAGCGGTGGCCGTGCAGCAGCGGGGCGGCGGCCTCGGCCTCGGCCAGCACCCAGGCGCGGTGCGCGGCGCGGACCTCGGGGCCGACGCGGGTGCGGGTGAACTCCTTGATCGTCTCCAGCAGCCGGTAGCGGCGCGGCGACGTCCCGGCCTCCACGCCCACCAGCGACTTGCGGACCAGCGCGCTCAGCTCGGCGAACACCGGCCGCCCGCACACCGCGGCCGCCGCGTCCAGGTCGAACCCGGAGGCGAAGACGCCCAGCCGGTGCAGGACGTCGCGTTCGGCGGGGGAGAGCAGGCCGTGACTCCACTCGACGGTCCGCAGCAGCGTCTGGTGCCGGTCGGGCCCGGAGCCGTCGCGCAGCACCGCGAACCGGTCGTCCAGGCCCGCGGCGATCTGCTCGACCGACAGCACCCGGCACTGCGCGGCCGCCAGCTCGATCGCCAGCGGCAGGCCGTCCAGCTCCCGGCACAGGCCGCGGACGGCGGCCTCCTCCCCGGCGCCGGGGGTCCAGCCGGGGACGGCCGCGGCGGCGCGGGAGAGGAAGAGCTCGCGGCCCTGCTCGACGGGCAGCGGCCGCACCTCGTACACCGCCTCGCCCGGCAGGTTCAGCGACTCGCGGCTGGTCGCCAGGACCCGCAGCCCGCCCGCGCGGGACAGCAGCGCGCGGACGGCGCCGCGCACCACGTCCACGAGATGCTCGCAGTTGTCCAGGACGAGCAGGAGTTTTCGGTCGCCCAGCACGTCGCCGAGCCGCTCGGCGGTCGTCGCCCCGGCGATCCCCAGCACCTCGGCGAGCGTGGCGGCCAGCAGCGCCGGGTCCTCCAGCTCGGCCAGCTCCACCAGCCACGGCCCGTCGCCGTCGGGACGGGCGCGCGCGGTCTCCAGCGCCAGCCGGGTCTTGCCGATCCCGCCGGGCCCGGTGAGCGTGACGAGCCGGTGCGCTGCCAGCAGCGCCTCGACCTCCGCGGGCTCGGACGCGCGGCCGACGAAGTCCGACAGGGCGTGCGGCAGGTTCCTGCGCCGCTCCGCGCCTTCGGCGGGCCGCTCCGCCGGGGCGCCGCCGACGTGGTCGTCCTGGGCGAGGATCGAGGCCTCCAGCCGGCGCAGGCCGGGCCCCGGGTCGATGCCCAGCTCCTCGGCGAGCACCCGCCGCGCCCCGCGCAGCGCGGCCAGCGCGTCGCCCTGGCGCCCGCTCCGGTACAGGGCGGTGGCCAGCAGCTCCCAGCCGTGCTCGCTGAGCGGGTGCTGCAGGGTGTGCTTCTCCAGGTCGCCGATGAGGGCGGCGTGCTCGCCGAGCACCAGCCGCGCCTCGAAGAGGTGCTCGGCGGCGGCGAGCCGCGTCCCCTCCAGCCGCGCCCGCTCCGGCGCGGCGAAGGGCATCCCGCCGAACTCCCCGTACGGCTCGCCCCGCCACAGGGCCAGCGCCTCCGCCAGCACCGGCGCCGCCTCGGCGGCGCGGCCGCCCCGCAGCAGCGCCTCGCCCCGCCCCGCCAGCTCCCCGAAGTCCTCCGCGTCGATCCCGGCGGCGTCCGTCCGCAGGCGGTACCCGTCGCTCTCGCGGACGATGAGCCGCGGCGGCTCGTCCGCCGCGCGTCCGGGCTCCAGGACGCGCCGCAGCACCGAGACATAGGAGCGGAGCGTCCCGGCCGCCGGAGCCCGCTCGCCCCACACGTCCGCCAGGATCCGCTCCTCGGACACCGCACGGCCCCGCGCCGCCACCAGCACCGCCAGCACCGCGCGCTGGCGCGGACCGCCCAGCGCCGCCCGCGCGCCGTCCACTGTCGCCGTCATCGGCCCGAGCACGCCGATGCTCACCACGGTCAGCCTCCGCATTTCCCGCCTGTCCCGCAAGAATGCCAGTCCCGTGAGCATGCGTACCAGTAGCAGAAGCGTTGTCCTTGAACGGACTCATGACGCTCTTGTGGTGGATTTGCGCCAGCACTTCCACACGCGCGGCGGGCGGGCGTTCATGGGCGTGCTGATGCAGGCGGTCTTCGCCGCGGAGCCCGGGGACCTCTCGGCGCTGTGGGCGGCGTCCTACATCGGCGCGGCGGGGGGCGTGGACGTGCTCATCGACACCACCGGCCGCTCGCGGTCTTGACGGGGGGCCCGGCCGGACGGAGCATCGGGGAATGATGCAGGCGTTCTGTTTCGGCACGCTGGGCGTGACGCTCGAGGACCTCTACTTCATCGACCCGACCCCGGCGCCGGGGCAGGAGGGTCCCGAGCGCGGCGTCCGGGTGGAGCTGCGGCTGCTGCCCGCCCAGGAGTGGCGCGGCTCCGTCTACGCGGCGCAGCGCTTCGTGCTCGACGAGGCGCTGTGGCGCGCCGACTTCTTCGAGTCGGTCGAACGGGGCCCCGGCAGCAGGGACCGGATGCACCACCACCCCGAGATGGACGGCAACGAGCCGGGCTCGCGCGTCTTCGACCGCACCCTGACCCAGGACCCCTTCGCCTGGCTGGAGCGGCGCCTCACCGACCTGCCCGAGCCCTGCCGCGCCCCCGGGCACGAGGCGGGCGCGGCGGAGCTGCTGGCGAACGCCCCCCGGATCGTCGAAGCCGCCCGCACCATGCTCGCCCGCGTGCACGCGGGCGAACTGGCCCTCGCCCCCACCCGCCCCACCTCTCTCTGAGCGGTTCCGCGCCCCGGGGGCCATGCGGGCCTCCCGCGTGGGATGCTGCACTCCATGACGTCCGGGCGGCCTCCCGGCGGGACGCGGCGCGCATCGGAGGAGAAGGGGACATGCACTACCTCGTCATCTTGAAGAGCAGGCGCCCCACGGCGCCGCCGTCTCCCGAGCTCATGGACGCGATGATGCTGCTGGGGGACGAGGCGACGAAGTCCGGCGCGCTGGTGGACACCGGGGGCCTGCTGCCCAGCGGACGGGGCGGGGCCCGGGTCCGCCTCGAAGGCGGGGAGCTGACCGTCGTCGACGGCCCGTTCCCCGAGCCCGGCGAGCTGATCAGCTACGTGGTCTACCAGGTGGCCGACCGGGACGAGGCCATCGAGTGGGCCAGCCGCTTCCTGCGCCTGTACCGCGACATGTGGCCGGGCTGGGAGGGCGAGGCCGACGTGCTGCGGGTGTTCGGCGAGGTGTGACCGTCAGCTCCGTCCGGGATTCCACGCGACGCCGTCCACGACGGGGTTCAACCCGAGGCATTTGGCGGTGGCCGGGCAGGAGTCGCCGCCCCAGGCGATGACCTCGGTGCCCGACCAGATGAGGGAGGGGGACTCCCGCCAGGGGGTCTCCGGCAGGGAGACCTTCTGCCAGCGCGCTTCGTCGAGGTCGTAGACGGCCGCGTCGCCCGTTCCTCCCCACTGGACGACCTTCCGGCCGACCGGCATCGGCGTGCCGTACCCGGCCGTCTCGGACGGTGCGAGGGGCATGCGCTCCCAGCGGTCGCCTTCGGGAAGGTAGAAGCCCCCCGGGTCGAGCGGGTGCGGCCACGGATGCGTCCGGCCGCCGTCCAGCCGCTCCGGCGAGGTCGAGAAGAAGACGGCGCGGTCGCCCGCCCAGACCACTCCGGAAGCGGAACCCGCGGCGACCGGCCCCTTCGGGATCTTCCGCCAGGTGTCGCGCACGGGGTCGTAGGCCGCGCCCATCACCCCGGTGGAAGCGGACATCTCGGTGAAGAGCAGGAGCTCTTTTCCGGTCCAGGTGCTCAGCGCCCAGTCGTAGGAGTGGACAGGGGCCGCGGGGAGCGCACGCCAGGTGCGCGTGGCGGGGTTGTAGGCCACTCCGCCTTCCGGCGAGCTTCCCGACCCTCCGACGAAGAGGGCTTCGGTGCCCGTCCAGGCCGTCTGCGCTCCGGACCGGGCGGCCGGAGCGTCGGGCAGCGCCGTCCACGTGTCGGTGGCCGGATCGTAGGCGGCCCCGTCCTTCAGCTTCTTCCGCTGTGCGTCACCGCCCCAGATGAGCAGGAGGCTGCCCGTCCACACCACGTTCTGCGCGGTCCGTCCGGTCAACGGACCCGCCGCGATGAGGCGCCACTTGTCGGCCTTGGGGTCGTAGGCGGCCCCGTCCGTCAGGAGCCTGGCGTACATCCGGGGTGTTTCTTCGGGGTCGGCCGACTTCTCAAGGGCTCCTTGGCCGCCCCAGACGACCATCTCCTCACCCGTCCACGCGGCGACGTGCGAGGTGCGGGCGGGAACCGGCGCGCGCGCGATCGTGCGGAGGGGACCGGAGGCCGCCTCCCGGCTCGACTCGGGTGGCGATCCGGGTGCTTCGGAACAGCCCGCGAGGACGAGCAGTGCCAGCGCGATGAGTCCAAGCCGCCGCATGTGTGGCTCCTTCCGCCTTCCCCAAGACGGCTCGGAGACCCGTTCGCGTTGCATGAGGTGCGGGCGGGCGCCTGTGGGAGCTCCCGTTTTCCGGCAGGCGCCCGTCATGAGATCAGCGGAACAGGGCGGTCGGGTCGTAGGCGGACTTGATGGCGGCCAGGCGGGCGGCCGTCTCGGGGTCGCGGGCGATGGGATTGGCGCCGCGGAGGGTCGGGAGGCCGGCGCCGCGGAGCCAGGGGCGCAGGGCCTCGAAGGGCGCCAGGCCGATGGGGAACGGGTTGACGGCCAGGAGGGTGTGGGCGGCGTCCCGGGTGTCGAGGGCGTTGGGGTGGCGGGCCGGGCGGGAGAAGGCGCCGCCCAGGGCGCGCAGCTCCAGGACGAGGGGCGCCTGCTCGGGGGTGAGGGAGGCGAGGAGGGCGTCGACGGCCTCGGCGGGCAGGTCGTCGAGGAGGTCGCCGTGCTCCCAGATGGGCATGGGGTCGGCGGGATCGGAGTGGATCATGCCGAGGGCGTCCAGGGGGAGCTCGCCCACGGCCTCCATGATCGGCTCGGCGGCGGTGAGCATGGGGGCGAGGAGCCGCGCGCCCTCTTCGGGACCGTGCGGGTAGGCGAAGCGCACGGCCACGGTGAACCTGCCCCGCAGCGGTTCGGGCAGGTGGGGGAGCGGCGGGAGGTTCAGCAGCGCCACCGAGGCGCAGGCCGCTTCGGGGAGCGCCTCCTGCCAGGCGCGGTAGGCGTGCAGGACGTCCGCGGCGCGCTCGCCGGGGAAGTAGACCGCGCCCGCGTACAGATGCGGGACGGGGAAGAGGTCGATCTCGACGGCGGTGACGACGCCGAGGCCGCCGCCTCCGCCGCGCAGCGCCCAGAAGAGGTCGGGTTCCCGTTCGGCCTCCACCCGCCGGATCCCGCCGTCGGCGGTGACGAGCTCGAAGGCGCGGACGTGGTCGGCGGCGAACCCGAAGGCGCGGCCGAGGGGGCTGAGCCCGCCCCCCAGCAGGTAGCCGACGACGCCGACGCCCGGCGCCGAGCCGGCGAGCGGCAGCAGCCCGTGCGGGGCGGTCGCCGCGAGCACGTCGGCCCAGCGGTTGCCCGCGCCGATCCGCGCCGTCCGCGCCTCGGCGTCGACGGAGAGCTCGCGGAGCCTGCCGGTGTTGATCAGCAGCGTCCCGTCGGCGTGTCCGGGCACCGCCCCGTGCCCGGTCGACTGGACGGCGACGCTCAGCCCCCGCCCGGCGGCGAACCGCACCGCGGCCGCCGCGTCCCGGCCGTCCAGCGCCCCGACGACCAGCGCGGGCCGCACCTCCACCGCGAGGTTGTGGGCACCGGTCTCGGCCGCGTACCCCGCCTCGTCCGGCCCGAAGACCGGCCCGGCGACGGCCTCACGCAGTTCCTCGATCAGCTTCGTGTTCTCGTTCATGCCCTCTTTGTCCCAGTGGCCCCTTGGACCTGGCTTGCGAACGAGCTGAGGAGCACTTGGCGGCGGCTTCGACCCCGGCCGGGAGGACTCCCGGCCGCCTCCCGGCCCGGCCGGGAGCGGTCCCGTGTCTCTGCGATATCTGAAATGCACGGCATCGAGAGATATGTACTTTCCCGGGGGAGGGAGGGGACGGAGAGTATGCTTACCTGCACCGATGAGGCCGGTGCCCTCGTTCCGGTCGCCGGACGGCAATGCGGACATCCCCCAGGCTCCCGCCGCGTGCTGGAAAGGACGCCTTCATGCCCGAAACCTCCCTCGGCCCCCTGCTCGAACGGGTGCGGCAGATCGAGGGGCTCGTCATGGGCTGCCTCGTCGACGCCTCCACGGGCATGGTCCTGGGATCGGTCCAGGGCGAACGCGAGCTGAACGTCCAGGTCGCCGCGGCCGGCGCGGTGGACGTCGCCCACGTGGTCTCCCTCATGAGCGGCGAGCTGGCGGCCGAGGGCGGGCTGGAGGACGTCATCATCACCCTCCGCGGCCACTACCACCTGATCCGGCAGTTCAGCCCCGCGCCGCAGCTGGACTTCCTGCTGCTGGTCGTGCTGGACCGCGCCGGCACCAACCTCGCCATGGCCCTGCGGCAGCTGCGCGACCTCGATGTGAGCTTCGCCCGGGGCGGTGCGCCGGAGCACCGCCCCAGCACCGTCTGAACCCCCGAGCAAGGACAGGAACCGCCGTGTACTTCGCCAGGGAACCGCTCGTCACCCGGCTGGGCAGGCTCGCCGACTCCGGTCAGACCGGGGCGCTGCGGGTTCCGGGCGACTTCGGCGGGACCATCTACCTCGACGAGGGCCGCATCATGTACGCCGAGTCCCGGCGGACGCCCGCCCCCGACCGCGGGCTCGTCCGGCCCGGCGCGCCCGGCTGGGGGTACGCCGTCCGGGAGGCGACGGTCGACGCCGCGCTGGAACTGCTGTCGGGCAGGCCGCGCCCCGCGCTGCGCCAGCCGTTCCGGGAGGCGGAGAGACCCGACGTGGGAGAGGTGAGCGGCATGTCGTACGGCGACCTGCTCACCGAGGTGGAGCGCCGCCAGGGGATCCTGAGCCAGCTGGCGGACCACGTCACGGCCGACACGGTGGTGACCCGCAACGCGCTCTTCGACGCGCCGCGCCTGCAGGTGTCGGAGCTGCAGTGGGCGCTGCTCGTGCGGGTGGGGTCCAAGGCCACGCCCCGCGAGCTCGCCTGGGAGGTCGGGCACAGCGTCTTCAGCACCACCATCGAGGTCTTCCGGCTGCTCGTCCTGCGGCTTCTGGCGTCGGCCTCCGGCACGGTTCCGCGCCGCGACACGCTGTCGTTCCTGCGCGCCGTGACGGAGTGACGCCAGGGGCCGTCAGTCCATCTCCCGCAGCTCCTGGATGAGGCGCTTCAGGAGGTCGTTGTCGGGGATGGTGAACCGCGACCCGCCTTCGGGGGCGGCGCGCGTCAGGCCGGTCTCGACGGGCGTCCGGTCCCAGACGGTGGTGCCGGGCCTGCGCCGGGGGAGGAGCGCGTCGTCCTCCACTACGGGTGCCGCGAGCTCCGCGGTCGCCGCCTCGGGCTCGGGCGCCGCGGGGGAGGGCAGGGTGCACAGGCCCGCCCGGACGAGGCCCTGCACGCTCTCGACTGTCTCGTACAGCGAGAACCCGTTGCGCCAGGCCAGGTCGCGCAGGGTCGTGGCGCCGTCTATGCGGCAGGCCACCGCCCACTGGCACCGCTCGACGACGCCCCAGGGGCTGTTCAGGTCGATGAGCCTGGGGCACGCGTCGAGCGAGAACTCGTGGTCGGAGCGGCGGACGACCTCGTCGCGCAGGAAGTCCGGCTCCAGGTCGAGCGCCGCGCTGATCCACGGCCGCTGCAGCGGGGCGAACCTCGTCTCGGGGGCCTCGCCGTCCGCCGCCGGGGTCGTCAGCGCCGTGAGGGCGTCCAGGAAGGCCGAGCGGAGGACGTCCTTCAGCTCCTGCTCCTCGATGACGCCGCGTTCCACCAGGAGGACGCCGAACTCGCCGGGCCGCCCCTCGGTGCGTAGCGCGTTCCAATGCTCCGCGGACAGCCTGCGGGCGCCGATCAGCCGCGACGCGAGGTCGGGCACCCCCGTCGACTCGGCGAAGATGAAACGTCCACCGTCCAGGTAGACGGTGCCGCGCTGCCGTCCTTCGACCTTCAGGGCCCCGGAGGCTCCTTCGCGTGCCAGCTCGCCCAGCTCGTCGATGACCGCGGACACTTCCACCCGCCCTTCGCCTCCGAGGCTTTTTTCCGCTAGGGTCTTAAGTCCCCAGAATCACATTATTTGACTATAGTCGCAGCGTATCGCCGTCGTAGTCGCGCCATCCATGGCTCTTCGGGCATGTATCCGGCAGAACGGGCAAGTGCTGTATCACGCCGCAGCGTGACCGACCACGTGCCGTACGCTCCATCCAGCGTGCCATTTTCCACAGAAATGGTGTGCTTGTCCCCAGAAAGTGGCAGATGAATCTCACGCACGTCGTCAGCACCGCCATGAAGTCGTTCCGTCAGAACATCCCCGACTACGTGGGCGCGGGCATCGTCGACATCTCCACCGGCATGCTGCTGGCCGTCGACACCGTCGACAACCACCCCCGCGAGATCCTCGACATCCTCGCCGCCGCCACCGCCGACCTCTTCCAGGGCCGCACCGTCCTGCAGATCGAGGAGCTGTGGAAGCAGACGCGCGGCTCCAACGACAACCGCCGCTACTTCCGCGAGATCCTCGTCAACAGCGAGAACCTCGTCCACCTCTTCATGCGCAGCAAGACCAACCCCGACATCGTCGCGGCCATCATCTGCACCCAGAACGTCAACATCGGCATGCTCTTCGCCCAGGCCCGCGTCGCCATGCGCGAGCTGGAGGGAAGCTGACGGCACCCCGGCGGGCCCCGGGGGCGGGGCCCGCCGACGGCCCGCGCGCGGGCCGGGCAAGCGACCGCTCGGGTGCCTGACCCGCCGCACCGGGGAAGGGCTCCTCATGCCGAGCACCCGGCGGACGGAGAGAACGATGATGGTCCCACCCGAGGCGTGGCCGCGCCTGCCGGTGGCGGAGTGGCTGCCCACCCGCGACACCCTCACCCTGTGGACGCAGGTCGTCGGCAAGGTCCGCATCGCGCGCACCCCGCCGGTCAACCACTGGTGGAACGCGCCCCTCTACCTCACCGCCCGCGGCCTGACCACGTCGCTCATGCCCGACGCGTCCGGCCGCGCCTTCAGCATCGACTTCGACTTCCACGCCGACCGGCTCGACATCCCCGTCACCGACGGCACCACCCGCTCGTTCACCCTGTCCGAGGTCGCGGACGTCGCCGACTTCCACCGGCGCCTGATGACGGCCCTGGACGACCTGGGCCTGGCCACCCCCATCTGGCCGGTCCCCGTCGAGCTGCCCGACGCCGTCCCCTTCCCCGAGGACCACGGCCACCACGTGTACGACCCCGCCCAGGCCCTCCTCTTCTGGCGGCTCCTCGTCCAGGCCCACCGCGTCTTCACCGAGTTCAACGCGCGCTTCGTCGGCAAGGCCAGCCCCGTCCACCTCTTCTGGGGCGCCCTCGACCTGGCCGCGACCCGCTTCTCCGGCCGCCCGGCCCCGCCCTACACCGCCAGCGTGCCCAACTGCGGCCCGCACGTCATGCTGGAGGCCTACTCCCACGAGGTCAGCAGCTGCGGCTACTGGCCCGGCCCCGACGGGGAGGGCGTCTTCTACTCCTACGCCTACCCCGAGCCCCCCGCCTACCGGGAGGCGCCCGTCACCCCGGCGGAGGCCCGCTACGACGAGGGTCTGGGCGAGTTCGTCCTGCCCTACGAGACGGTCCGCACCTCCGCCGACCCGGACGCCACCCTCCTCTCCTTCCTCCAGTCCACCTACGAGGCCGCGGCCAACCGCGCCCACTGGGACCGCACCGCCCTGGAACGCCGCCCCTGACCAGGGTCAGGACAGGGCGAGCGTCCGCTGGAGCCGGGCGGCCTCCTTGGCGGGCCGCGAGGCGGGCGACGCCGGGCTCCAGGCGCTGAGCGCCGGGAGAGGCGTGCGGACGCGGTGCATCTCGGCAGTGGCGGTGGCCAGGGCGAGGAAGGGCGCCAGGCCGCTGCGGGCGGGGGCGCCGGAGGCCGGGAGGAGGCCGGGGAGCGCCTCGGCGAAGAACGGCCAGAGGGGGGCTCCGGCGCGCACGGCCTCGGTGAGCGGCGGGAGCAGCCGGGTGAAGGGGAACGCCTCGGCCTCCAGGAAGGGCGGGAGGAGACGGCCCATGTCCGCGGCGGGCAGGGCGTCCTGGGCGGCGAAGGACAGGAGGGCGTCGACGGCCCCGGCGCGGTCCGCGGCGTTTTCGGCGCCCAGCCCGTGGAGGAGGACGGCGGCGGTGGCCGGACCGGTGGGGCCGGTCGCGTCGGCGAGCGCGGGCAGGACGGTGCTCGGGTCGTAGGAGCCGTGGGCGTGCGAGACGGCGTGGTGCAGCAGGTGGGCGGCGGTCAGCTCGCGGTGGGAGGGCAGGACCGACGGCCACCAGGGGATCTGCGCTCCGTGGTAGCCCGTGCCTTCACCCGCCTTGGCGGGCGGCGCGATGGTGCCCAGGAGGCGGGCCGAGTCGAGCGGGGACTCGCAGGTGGAGGCGGCGTGGAAGTACGACGGCTCCTCCCAGGTGGTGCCCGACCAGGAGTACCTGCGGCGCTTGATCGTGGTGAAGCCGTAGGTGAGTTCCGGGGCGGGGAGGCCGCCTGCGGCCAGCCATTCGCGCGCCAGCGCCGCGGCGGGGGAGGCCAGCCCGTCCAGGGCGGGAACGCGGGAGACACCGCCGGGAAGCCGCAGCAGGGCCTGTTCGAGGTCGTACGTCCCCGGCTTCGCACCGGCCTCCTCCAGCATGCGCAGGCGGGCGGCGAAGACGTCGGGATCCACATGGCCGGTGGAGGAGGTGGGCGTGGCCAGCAGGACCGGGTCACCCAGGTGGGCGGCGGCGTCGACGAAGCGCAGGTGCAGCAGGCGCGAGGGCGCCGGGTACTTCTCGCCCCTCTGCTGGTGGTTGGAGCGCACCCGCCTGCGATGGTCGGCGGCGGCCACGGCGTCGATGAAACGCTGGTGCAGCGGCTGCCGGGAATCGGGGTCGGCGCGGCCTTCCCGCTTGGCCTTCTTGCGGGCATGCCGTGCGTGGCGCAGGACGCCGGTGCTCCACTCCAGCAGGATGCGGACGAGGAACGGGGCTCCGAAGAGGTGGTCGGCGTAGCTCCTGTTCAGCAGGTACGGCACATGGTCGTGGACGTACTGCTGGAGCTCCTCGATGATGGAGGGGCCCATGGTGACCAGGCCGGCCATCAGGCGTTCGGTCTCCGCCCAGCCCATCTCATGGTTCCGCAGGTGGAGGACGGTCTCCTCGAAGAGCTCCGCGGGTGAGGAGATCGGCCCCGGCAGGTCCGTCGGGACGGGCGCGTACAGCGCCGGCGGCGCCTCGGGCTCGGCGGTCTCGACCGCGCCGAACGCCTCGACGACCAGGGGGAGGAGCGTTCCGGGCAGCACGCCCGCGGCCTCCCGGACGGTCTCGGCGGTGAGCGGATCGACCTTCCCGGCGTACTTCACGGCGAGCTTCACCGCACGTTCCCGCAGGTCGGGCTGCTCATGCCCGAACAGCCCGGCGGCGAGCGCGACCACGGCGTTCTCGTTCCTGCGGGCGCGCGCCGTCCGGTCCAGCCAGATCAGCCCGGCCTTGACGAGCTTGGCCTCCGGCCGGAACAGCAGGGCGCCGGCCGTTTCCGCGAAGAGCCCCTCGTCCAGGGAGCCCTGCTCGTTGACCGCCTTGACCTGGGCGAACGCCAGTTCCGCGACGGCGGGCGGCGCGGTCGGCAGCAACCGCACATAGTCGCGGATCCGTCCGGCGCTCTCCTCCACGCTCGGCTCCAGCGCCTGGTGCAGCCGGACGAACCAGGCGAGGTCCCGGGGGCGGCCTCCGCGCAGGAACCGCCGGACGCACCCGTCGAGCAGGGCCTCCCGGCTCACCGGCGTCCCCGCGGAGTCCGCCGGTTCCGCCGCGGAGAGGAGCTTGCCGAGCCACGTCCCGGTGCGGCTCCACGTCCCGTTCTCCTCGGGACGCTCGTCCGAGAGCCTGGCCCCGACGCCTTCGGCCTCGAAGATGGCGGGCACGAAGGCGGGGAAGAACGGATCCTGACCGCGCGGGGTCGTGCGCCGCCAGACCAGCCAGCCGATGACGAAGGCGTCATTCGTCACGGGAGGCTCTTCCGTGGAGACGAGCAGGTGCGCCGCGAGCTCCCAGTTCAGCTCGCCTTCTCTCTCCCAGCTCTCCATTTCGCGGAGACGCAGCTTCCCGGCTATCCGTCGGCCGACGTCGGCACGCCACGAGTCGGGCCGGCGGGAGGCGGCCTGCAGCACGGCTTCTCTCTCCCGCCGGTCGATCTGCCACACCCGCAGATCGCGGCGGGTGAGCCAGGTGGCCGCCGCGGAGGGCGGAAGGCACGCCGCTCCGGCTGCTTTCAGGGCGAGGTTCTGCGTGTTGCGCAGGTCGATGCTCCGGCGGGAGTTCCAGAAGCTCTCGTCGTCCCGCGAACGCACGTAGGCGGGCAGCTCACGCGCGGCTTCCCTGCGTCCCGCGTCGTCGAGCGACTCCAGCAGCTTCAACGTCTCCGCCACGTTCCCGGCGGCGATCCGCTCGCGCAGCTCTTCCCAGACGGACATGTCAGTTCTCCTCGCGGATGTGGAACCGGGTGGCCAGCACGTGCTTGCAGGGGCCTCGGCCGCCCCGGTGGCCCGTCCACCAAGGGCAGGTGCACGACCACGTCTCCGTGCGCACCCGGTAGACGCCCGTGTCGCCGGTGACCTGCGCGACCTCCGGCGACAGCATCCGCACCCCGCCTCCCTCGGCCAAGGCTCGGGCGGCGCGCAGCCGCGGGTTCATGGCGTTGACGCGCGCCACGTCGTAGGGCAGCTCCCGGTGGAAGAACGCCGCCTCCGCGGTGTCGTAGCCGACCTTCCCGCCGGTGCCGAGCTGGGTGAGGGCCGCGCGGACCCGGGACGGCTCCAGCCCCGCCCGGACGGCGAGGTCGCCGGGCTCCAGCCGCGGCTCGAACGCCAGCAGCGCCGCGACGAGCTCGGCGTCGGCGGCCGCCTCGTCCTCGGCGAGCGCGTCCAGCACCGCGCCCTCCCCGGAGAACCCCCGGTTGAGCTCGGGCGAGAGCGTCAGGACGTACCGCATCCCCGGAAGCGCCAGCTCCCAGGCACTGGCCACCGGCGGCGACCCGGCCGCGACGGCGGGCCCGTACACCCGCAGCCCCTGGGCGAAGCGCAGGAGCGGCGCGAGGGTGGCGAGCCGTTCGGGCCCGGCGAGGCACACCGCTCCCGGCGCGGGACGGGAGGTCACCCGCAGTCCGCGTCCGGCGGGCTGCGCCCACAGCGCCTGCGCCCGTCGCGGCAGCCCCCGCACGAACCGCACGGCCTCGGCGGCGGGCAGCTCGGCCCGCAGGTCGAAGCCGGAGGCGATGGCCTGCACCTCGGCGAAGGACCGCAGCCACCGCTCCGGCAGCGGCACCTTCTTCTCGACGGTCGAGCCCTCCATCGTCGTGACGACGAGCTCGTCCGCCCCGACGGCCAGGTGCAGGGGCTCGGACCCGCCGACCCGGGCGAGCGCCTCCCGCAGCGGCCCGTTGACGTCGACGTTCGTCGTCCCGAGGTCGGTCACCTCGCCGTCGAGCGCGTCGGAGAGCACGTCGAGCCGCGCGTACACCCCGGCGCAGGCCGAGAACGACTCCAGGCGCAGCCTGTCCCCGTTGCAGGTGACGACGGGGTCGCGGAAGCCGGTGGGCCGCGGCTGGAAGTAGCGCGTCTGCGCCACGTCCGCGAGCCCCAGCAGCCCCGCCGCCCCCACGTCGCCCCGGGCCAGCACCCCGCTGAAGAAGTGCGGGTGCGCGACCGCCCCGCGGCTGGTCGTCCCGCCCGAGGTGGCGAGCCCGAGCCGTCCCTGGACCAGCCCCGAGGGGGCCGCGTACGAATACGCCTGCGTCGTCATGCCCCGCAAAGTAGATCACCGCACCGACAGAACGGGCGGGTGCCGCGGGGGCTCAGGGGCGGGTCGCGGCGAGGACGAGGTCGACGATCTTGTCGATCTCGGCGTCGCCCAGGCGGCGGCCCAGCGTCAGGGGGCTCAGGAAGAGGGGCGCCACGAGCGTGGTCACCACGGTCTCGGGGGAGTGGTCGGCGCTGGCCTCGCCGCGGGCCACGGCGCGGGCGGCCATCCGCCACCAGGCCTGGAGGACGGGGCGGTACTGGTCGATGACGAGGGTGTTGAAGTCCGGGTGGCGGCGGCTCGCCATGACGGCCGTCAGCGCCAGGTCGACGGGGTCCGCCGCGAACGAGGCGACCAGGTGCGCGAAGGCCCGCACGTCGGACTCCCAGGAGCCGGTGTCGGGCGGCTCGACCTTGCGGACGTGCAGGGAGAGCGCCTCGATGAGGAGGTCGTCGTGGGTCGGCCACCAGCGGTAGAGGGTGCGCCGGCTGACCCCCGCCCGTTCGGCGACCTCGACCGTGGTGAAGGCGACCTTCCCCTCGGCCAGGAACGCCAGGACCGCCTCGCCCACGGCGCGGCGCACCCGTTCGCTGCGTCCGCCGCTCCTGGTGCGGACGCGCGCCTCGGGGGCCGGCCCGGCCTCGTCCGGCGGGCGCCGGTCTCGCGGCGGCAACGCGCTCACCTCGACTCGTCTCCTCGGGCCTGACGGGCGTCCGGCCAGTCTAGGGCGGGGAGCGCCGAAGGGGCGGGGCGTCAGCCGCTTCGCGCAAAAGAAACGGATTCTTAACAACACACGATGGATACTTTAGCCGTTTCAGGTGCGATGATCCTGCAACGACCGAAGTCCGAGTGGCCTCGGTCACGTCCGACGTCACCGAACGAGGAGAGCAAGTCCATGCAGGACCGGTACGACTTCATCGTGGTGGGGGCCGGGCCGATCGGCTCGGCCACGGCCCGCCACCTCGCCGAGGACGGGCACACCGCCCTGGTGGTCGGCCCCGACGAGCCCGCGGGTTTCGAGGACCACCGGGGAGTGTGGGCCGGCCACTACGACGAGGGCCGCCTCGCCCACGTGCTCGAGGTCCCGCTCATGACGACGCTGCTCGCGATGCGCTCGATCCGCCGGTTCGACGACCTGCGCGAGCGCACCGGCGTCGGGTTCACCGTCCCCACGCACTCGCTGTCGGTCATGCCGCGCAAGACGGCGGTCGGCACCGCCTCGGAGTGGTTCGACGCCGACCTCCTCTCCCGCAACGCCCGCGACCTGGGCGTCGAGGTGCGCGAGCTGGACGAGGACGGGCTGCGCGCGGAGTACCCCGGCCTCCGCTTCGAGCCGGGGCACGTGGCGCTGGTCCAGCGCGACGCCTTCATCCTCAACCCCCGGCGCCTGGTGGCGGCCGAGCTCGCCGCGGCCACCGCCGCGGGCGCCGTGCTGGTGCGCGACGAGGTCGTCCGCACCGAGAGGACGGCCGACGGCGTCCGGGTGACCGCCGCCTCGGGCGCCTCGTGGCGGGCCGGGCGGGTGGTCCTGGCCACCGGGGCCGCCAGCAACGCCACCGGCCTGCTGCCCCGCCCGCTGCTGATGCCCAGCTTCGGGGCGACCGTCGTCCTCGTCGAGGTGGACGGACCGGACGCGGTCGACATGCCCGCCATGATGTACCTCAAGTACCGCGACGGCTCCCCGCTCTTCGGCGGCATCGTCATGTCCCCGCGGCCCTACCCCGACGGCAAGTGGTACGTGAAGCTGGCCGGCGGGAGCCTGCTGGACAACCCGTTGGACACCGCGGAGGAGATTGCCGCCTGGGTGCGCACCGGCGGCCGCCGCGAGGACGTCGACGAGGCGATGGCCGTCCTGCACGACCTGATGCCCGGCCAGAGGTTCGGCCCCGCGCGGACCCGGCCCTGCATGGTGTGCGCCACCCCGACCGAGCGGCCCTACATCGACTGGGTCGACGGAGGCGACGGGCCCGACAGGAGCAGGGTCATCGCCGTCGAGGGCGAGCGCGGCGCCATGGCCGCCGACGAGATCGGCAGGCTGACCGCCGAACTGGCCGTCCACGGGCGGTGGCGGGACACCATCCCGCACGAGGTGTTCCAGGCCCGGTGGGCCGAGCCGGGCTGGACCTCCGCCGGGTGGCTCGCCGCCCGGCACTGACTCCGCCCACCCCTCCCCTCACGAGAACCGGAGAAGAGCATGCAGAACAGGCAGGTGCCCGTCATCCCCGACGGGATGCAGGACATGTACGACAAGTGGCACATCGCCCCCGCCGTCCGGGCCGGAGACTTCGTCTTCTGCTCCGGCGTGCTGGGCACCGGCGCGGACGGCCGGGCGCCGGCCGACCCCGCCGAGCAGTTCGACGCGGTGTTCCAGAACCTCGCCCACGTGCTCGCGGCCGCCGGCGCCGACCTGTCGCACGTCGTGGAGATGGTCACCTTCCACCTCGACCTCCAGGCGGACATCGCCGCCTTCACCGAGGCCAAGGAACGGCACGTCACCGGGCCCTACCCGGCCTGGACCGCCGTCGGCGCCGCCCAGCTGGGCGCGGGCGCGGTGCCCGGGGCCCGGGTGGAGCTCAAGGCGACGGCCTACCTGGGCGCCTGAGCCCGCGCGGGAGGCGGAACCTGCGCCAACAGGTTCCGCCCCCGTTCGGAGCGCGGCAGGCGCTCACAGCTGGTCGGACGCACTCCGGTGCCACGGAGGCGTCCGGCACGGCGAGATCACTCCAACCGAAGCAAGCCCCAGGAAGGCCCTGCGCCATGGAATTCCCCCCCGCGAGCGGCACTGATCACCAGGCCGCCGCTCCCGATGCTACTGGCACGAACGAGAAGTGGACGCCCCGCCTGTGGTGCTCGTTCCTCTCGATGGTCGCGGTGCTGGAGCTGCTGACCTGCAGCTACGTCATGATCTCCGTCGCCCTCCCCGACATCTCCTCGCACTTCGGAACCAACCAGGGCGTCTGGGTGCTGACCTCGTTCCTGCTGGTCGGCACCGTCGCCTCGCCCCTGCTGGGCAAGCTCGCCGACACCCACGGCAAGCGGCGGATCCTCGTCCTGTCCGTGGTGCTCTCCGCCGCCGGCTCCCTGATCGCCGCCGTGGCGCCCACGTTCGGCGTGCTCCTCTTCGGCTGGGGGCTGGCGGGCGTCCTCAGCCCCTGCCTGTTCCTGGTCTACTCGCTCATCCGCGACGTCTACCCGAAGCGGAGCGTCGCGATGGCCGTCAGCATCTCCACCACCGGCATGGGCCTGGTCACCGTCCCGGCCCCCGTGTTGGGCGGCGTCCTCCTGGAGGTCTTCGGGTTCCGCGGCATCTTCGCGTTCTGCGCGATCGCCCTCCTGGCGCTGGCCGGGCTCATCCGGATCACCACCGACGAGTCGCCGGTCCGGCTGTCCTCGCGCATCGACCTGCTCGGCGCGCTCCTGCTCGCCGGCGGCCTCGCCGGGATCCTCATCGCGATCAGCCTCGGCCCCGCATGGGGCTGGACCTCGGCGAGCACGTTCGCCTCCCTGGGGGCGGGCGCGGTGCTGCTGGCCGCGTGGCTGGCCTCCGCGCGCCTGGTGCGGGACCCGATCATCGACCTGAAGGTCCTCACGCAGCGCTCCGTCGCCTACACCACCATCAGCTCCGGCTTCTGCTGGGGCCTGGTCGCCACCTTCAGCGTGCTGGTCCCCATGATGGTGATGGCACCCGCCGACCAGGGCCTGGACTACGGCTTCGGCGTGGGCTTCGTCGGCTACGCCATGGTCCAGGTCCCGATCGGCCTCGCGATGCTCCTCGGCGGCTACACCGTCGGCAGACTGGTCCGGGGGCGGATGTCCTCCCGCGGCGTGATGATCCTCGGCCTCGCCGCGTCCTCCGCCGGCTGCCTCCTGATGGCCTTCCTCCACCAGGAGCTCATCCTGGTCGCCGCCTTCGCCTCGCTGATCAGCTTCGGCTGCGGCATCGGCTACGCCGCCACCCCCAACCTCCTCATCGAGTCGGTCCCGCCCCAGATCCAGGCCACCGCGGGCGGCATCGCCTCCACCTCCGGCAACCTCTTCCCCGCCGTCCTCCCCGTCCTCGTCTTCGCCGTCCTCAACAACTCCCACATCGACCGCGTCATCGACGACACCACCCACTACACCGGCACCGGCATCACCACGGCCTTCCTCCTCTGCGCCGCCGCCGGCCTCCTCGGCGTCCTCACCGCCCTCCCCCTGCCCCGCCGCGCCCCCGTCCTCGCTCCGGCCCCCGCCTAGTCCCCCCGGTGCCCCCGGCCTCCCGCTGCTCCGAGGCCGGGGGCACCGCTCTTTCCAGTCCCGTGCCGACGGGAGGGACGTCAGGCCACAGATGCCACCTGGGTGTAGAACAGGGCCGGGTCGGCCGCCAGGGACGCCTTGACGTGGGCGCTCCACTCGTCGGCGAGCACTTCGAACCGGCCCGCCTCGACGCCGTCGAGCCCGGCGCGTGCGGCGTCCGCGGGGTCGATCTTCTCGCCGTCGTAGTGGGCGGCGATGTCGGTGTCGGCGGCACCCAGGTGCAGGCCGGTGACGAGGGTCCCCTGACCGGCGAGTTCGAGGCGGATGCCGTTGGTCAGGCTCCACTCGGCGGCCTTCGCCGCGCTGTAGGCGTTGGTCCCGTCATAGGAGAACCAGGACAGCGCCGACAGGACGTTGAGGATCGCCCCTCCGCCGTTCGCGGCCAGGACCGGAGCGAAGGCGCGGACGACGTTGAGCGTGCCGTAGTAGTGCGTGTCCATCTCCAGGCGGATGGCGTCGAGGTCGCCGGTGACCAGGTCCGTGAGGGTGGAGACGCCCGCGTTGTTCACCAGGAGCGTGACGTCCCGGGCCACCGCGGCCGCGGCCTCCACCGACGCCGGATCGGTGATGTCGAGCCGCAGCACCTCCACGCCCGGAACGTCGACGAGCTCGGGACGCCGTGCGGTCGCGTAGACCTTGGCGGCCCCCCTCCGCAGCAGCTGCTCGGCGAAGTGGCGGCCGATCCCGCGGTTCGCGCCGGTCACCAGCGCGGTCGATCCGGAGATGTTCATGTTCTGTCCCTTCACAGGCGGCGGTGTGCGCCTTGCCGTGCGCACACCGCTACGCTAGAACCTGACGTTGACGTCAGCTGCAAGTCGAATCGGAAGGAATCTTGTGCCATGCGCATCGGAGACCTCGCCAAGCGCTCGGGAGTGAGCGTCCGCGCCCTGCGCTACTACGAGGAGCAGCGGCTTTTGGAATCCACGCGGACCCCCGGCGGCCAGCGCAGCTATCCCGAGGAGGCCGTGGACCGCGTGCGGTTCATCCAGCAGCTCTACGCCGCCGGCCTGCCGAGCAAGGTGATCGTCGGCTTCCTGCCGTGCGTGGCCACCGGGCGGGCGACGCGGCAGATGTTCGACCACCTCCTGGCCGAACGCGACCGCATCGCCACGCGCATCGACGAACTGACCGAGGCCAGAACGAAACTCGACCTGGTGATCGAACAGGTCGTCACCACCGGAATCGTCGCCGAAGACCCGGGCCCGGCTTCGGCCCCGTGAGCGCGGGCGGCCCGAGCAAGGCGTGTGGCATGAGGCATGCGGGCGGGCCGTCCCGGAGTGCGGTTGCCCCATGCGCGCCCCGACACCTTGGCGGGTCTCGAACGGGAGGCAAAGATTTCGAGAAGTGATGTCATGGGCACGTAGAGTGAGTAATGATTCGGGTCATGCCCAGTCCCATTCACGAGGCGCTGCACCACGCCCTTCGGGGAGATCCCGATCTGATCGGCAGCGCACTGCGTCATGCCGCGGGCGTGAACCTGAACGTCCTCGCGGCAGAGGAGATCACCAATGACGCCACCTGCATCCAGGTCACCGAACGCCGTTGCGACACGGTCATGCGCCTGGAGATCGAAGGCCACGGCACCGCCGTCCTCCTCGTGGAATCCCAAACCAAGAGGGATCAGGACAAGGAAACCGTCTGGCCGCAGGTCGTCGCCCACTTCCAGGACAAGTACGACTGCCCCGTCATCCTGCTGGTCATCACCCAGCACGAGACCACCGCGGCCTGGGCCCGAGGCCCCTTCTTCCGCTCCTTCGCCGGCCTGCGCGCCAGCCTCGTCCTCCACCCCACGGTCGCCGGCCCCGTCACCGTCCCCCCGGTCACCGACCCGTCCCAGGCCCGCACCGATATCCCCGGCGTGGTCCTCTCCGCCCTCGTCAACGGCTCCTCCCAAGAGGCCCCTGGCATACTGGAAGCACTGAGAGACGCCCTGAACACCGTCGGCGAGGAGGAAAGGGTCGCCCGCTACGCCGGCCTCGTCCAGGCGAGCCTCCAGAACAACCCGACAGCCCTGGCCCTGTGGGAGGAAATCATGAGCACCGGCACCCAGCGCTTCGTCTCCACCGCCGAGGCCCGGGGAGAAGCGCGCGGAGAAGCGCGCGGAGAAGCCCGCGGCGAGGTCCGAGGCGAGATCAACGCGCTGCTCCTGATGCTGAAGACCCGGGACATCGCCGTCCCTGACGAAGCCCGCGAGCGCATCACCGGTTGCGAGGACCGGCAGCAGATCGAAGCCTGGATCGTGCGGGCCCAGAGCATCGAGGACATCGACGAGCTCTTCGACTGACATTCGCGACAACGGCCGGGGAGAACGGGGTCGACGGGTGGTCAGCGTGGGACCAGGACCAGGTGGCGGTCCCGGCTCGGGGCGTCGTCGGTGTCCGGGGTGATCGCGATGAGGGCGGCCAGCAGGCCGCGCAGGAGCGGGGAGTCCTCCGACTCGGGGTCTCCTTCGTCGGCCAGCAGGACGGCGAGGACCGCTGTGGCGGCCAGCACGATGTCGCTCTGGCGGACCGGGCGGATCCTTGACGTCAGGAGGGAGACGTTGTCCAGCGCGTTGGTCAGCAGGGCCGCCTTCTCGGCTTTCCCGGTGCGGGTTCTGAGCTCCTTGAGCACGACTTTCGGGTCGTCGGCGGGAGGTACGGCTGCCAGCGAGTCCAGTTTCTCGCGCAGGAAGTCCGGCAAGCGGGGTGCCGCCCGACGCTGACGAGTCGTCATCGCACCGACCTGCCGGGAGAAGGCATGCGCCACATGGCGGCAGGCCGAAGCGAGACCGAAGAGAACGGAGGGACTCAGTTCTCCCAGGTAGGAGGCCCGCACCGCACGCGCGTACGCGAGGTCGCGGTAGAAGTCGCGGTCGGACTCGATCGAGAAGGGACCGGGGGCGAGACGGAGATCGAGTTCATGGGCGATATCGAGTTCGCGGGCGAGGTCGATGCCGAGATCGCGGGCCTGGGCGCGGGCACGGGCTTGGGCGTGGTCGAGATCGATACCGAGTCCGCGGGCGAGGCCATGGGCGCGGTAGAGGTCGCTGCTGTAGTTGCGCTCGATGTCGAGGCCGCGGGGGAAACCGTAGGCGCGGACGTGGGTGAGGTCTCTGGGGATGCTGCGGGCGCTGTCGAGGTCGGGGGCGCGGATGAGGACACGGTTGAGAACACGGGAGAGAGCGGAGGCGAGGGCGGGCGTGTGGGCGCCGATGTTGTCGATGGCGTGGACGAGGTCGATGGCCTGGATCAGCCGGTGATCCTGCCGGGAGAGGTCTCGGGGGCGGGCGTAGGCGATGAGCTGGGTGAAGGTGAGGGGGGAGCGAGGGTGGAGCAGCAGGAAGAGAAGCCGCGTGTGGTCGAGGATCAGGTCGGGGTAGGCGGCGATCTGCTGCGGGGTCGGCCGGTGCGGATGCGGAAGGTGCGGCGGGACG
Organism: Actinocorallia libanotica; assembly: GCF_039525175.1. Taxonomy (NCBI): domain Bacteria; kingdom Bacillati; phylum Actinomycetota; class Actinomycetes; order Streptosporangiales; family Thermomonosporaceae; genus Actinocorallia; species Actinocorallia libanotica. The sequence continues at coordinate 4,960 of NZ_BAAAHH010000007.1, read as the reverse complement.
ACGAGGACGGGATGCCGGGCGCCGTGTTCGGCTGCCCACAGGACCGTCTCGTGGAGGCCGCCTGAGTGGGCGAGGCGGGCTTCGGCGGGGGTGGGCAGGCGGTAGCCGATGCCGCCGGGCGTCAGGTAGTCGAGCCAGGAGAGGAATCTCCTGACGTCCGAGGTCCACGGCCGGGCGGCCGGGCTGGACGGGAGGCGGTCGCGGAAGGTGTGGCGGGACCAGAGCTCCTGGTCGACGGGCGCGGCGCAGATGCGGGCGCCGGAGTCGTCGAGGGCGCGGGTCCGGCTGAGGGCTCGGGCGGCGGCGACGCCGTCCAGGAGCCGGGTCTCTTCGGGGTCGACGGGATCGCTCGCGAGGATCTCGTCGAGCCTGGCACGGACAGGGGCGTCGAGTTCCCGTGCCTCGGCCGCGCAGGCGTAGGCGAGGCCGAGAGAGGTGACGGTCCGGGCGTGCAGGCAGGCCTCGACGACGGGCGTCGCGTCGTTGCGGGCGGCCCAGAGCAGGGTGGTCTCCCGCCACCAGGGGTCGCCGACGTTGTCGATGAGGATCTGGCGGCGGGCGTGGTGCTCCGGTACGAGGGAGGCCGCCAGGTATTCCTGCAGGGTGAGGTGGACGAACCCGTAATGCCGGTACCTGCGTTCCAGGAGCAGGCCCGACTTCTTGATCCGCGTGAGGAACTCATGCGGGGAGACACCGGAGACGGTGCGCTCCAGGACGGGGCGGATGGCGCGTTCCGCCGCATGGAGAGAGATGTCGCGAAGCCTGTTGCGCATCATGTGCCAGGCGATTTCCTGCACCACGCGTTGCTGCCTGTCGCCGTCGACACCGTCCGGCTCCGCGGGCCGGACGAGGCCCTTGGCCTCTTGGCGGCGGTGCAGCAGGACCTGGCACATCTCCTCGTACAGGGCGACGCGGCTGCCGGGCAGGCCGCTGCGGTACCGGTGCACGTTGGCGATCATGGTCAGGAGCAGCGGGTTGGCGGCGAGGTCGTACAGGGCGGGCGAGCCGCTGATCCGGTGGAACAGGTCGTCGGCGGCCGCCGCGGCGATCCGGTCGATCTCGCCGGGGTCGTCGTGCCTGCCGCTCCGGCGGGCGCGGCGCTCGATGGCCCGGTACCAGGAGTGCAGGAAGTCGTGGATCTGGCCGCTGGTGAAACGCTGCACCTGGAGCACATCGGCACCGGGAAGCCGGTTGGCGTCGTAGCCCGCGGGGCGTGAGGTCACGACGAAGGAGTTTCCGGGGTAGCGGCCGATCTGCGTCTCCACCCACCGCACCACCCGGGCCCGGTCGGCGGTGTCGGCGACCTCGTCCAGGCCGTCCAGCAGCACCACGCAGCGGCCCGCCGCCAGCCGCCTCTCCAGCCAGCCGGCCGCCACCACCCCGCCCAGCCAGCGGGCCTCGGCCGCGACCTGCGCCAGGCTCCGCGGAGGTTCCCCGAGGATCGTCTCGGCGTGGTCGCGCAGATAGAGCAGCACCGGGATGCGCCGCCGCCGCCAGAAATCCCGCCGCCACGGCGGCGGGCGCCGGGCGGCCATCTCCAGCGCCGTGTACCGGGCCAGCGTGGTCTTGCCCGACCCGGCGGCGCCCAGCACCGCCAGCACGCATCCCTCGTCCAGGAACGACCCCAGCGGCGCCCGCCTGCCCGCGACGGGTCCCCCGCGCCGGCGGGGGCCGACGCCCGGGTCGACCGCGGCGTCGGAGACGGTCCTGGGCCGGAGCATCACATCGACGTAGACCTGCCGGGTCCGCAGCACGAACTCCGCCTGGGTGACCAGTCCGATCGTCTCCATGTGCCCGACCGAGGAACGCACCCGCCGCAGGTATCCTCGCCGCGACTCACGCCCGTCGCCCGGCCCCGGCTCCCCTTCGCCGCGGTGTTGGAGCCACTGGTTGACGCCTTCCGCGGCGACCACGATCGCCAGCGCGGCGCCCAGCGCCCACCAGTTCCACTTGCCGTCCTGGAGAACCTGGTTGCCCGCGACTCCCGTCGGGACCATCGCCGTGACCACCGCGACCAGCAGTACCCGCTGCCGAACCGACACCCCGGTCCTTTCGCCCGTCCCTTCCCCGAACCGATGCCACCGATCCAATCCGCATTCGTCGTGTTGTGTCAGAGAAATGGCGATTTCCGTAGGGGGATCATCCAGGGAGAATCGGGGTGGATCTCAGGAAGGCGAGGAGGGAGCGGGTGACCGGGGCGGGGGCGTCCAGGGTGACGACGTGGCCGGCGGCGGGGATGACGGTCTCCGTTGTGCCTTCGGCGGCGGCCCAGCGGGGCATGGCGGTGGCGATGTTGCCGGTGCGGTCGTCCGCGCCGCGGAGGAGCAGGAGGGGGACGGGGGTGCGGTAGGCGGGGTCGGGGGTGACGAACTGCGCGGTGGCCCGCCAGACGGAGAGGAACTCGGGCTTCGGCATCGTGGAGAAGGTCCGGGTGAGGGCGGCGCGGGCGGGGGCGGTGACGGCGGAGGCGTCGGCCATCAGGCGCGGGAGGGCGCGGGCGGGGATGAGGCGCAGGAGAGGGGCGGCCGACTTCAGGGCGAGCCGTTCTCCGGCGGTGAGCGGGCCGGTGTTCCAGGTGGAGTCGAGGACGGCCAGGGCGGAGTAGCGGTCGGGGGCGCGCCGTACGAGCCGCTGGGCGAGGTTGCCGCCGAGCGAGTGCCCTACGAGGGCGGGGCGGCGCAGGCCGAGGTGGGAGACGAGGGCTTCGACGTCGGCGGTGAGGAGCTCGGCGTTCGACGCGACGGTGTTCGGGCGCGATGAGCCGTGTCCGCGCAGGTCGAGCAGGACGGTGCGGAAACCGGCGGCGACGAGCGCGTCGTTCTGGGCGGCGTACATCGTGTGGTCCGCTCCTGCTCCGTGCAGGAGGACCACCGGGACGCCGTCTCCGCCTGAGTCGGCGTACCGCAACGTGCATCCGTCGAGCTGGAGTGTTCTCTGGAGATTCACCACATGCCGAATGTAGACGGCGACCGGAGCCGGGTGGGGGCGCGGTCAGATGAGGAAGACCTTCAGGGTGCGGGGGCCGTGGACGCCTTCTACGCGGGTGAGTTCGATGTCGCTGGTGGCGGAGGGGCCGGAGATGAAGGTGAGGGGGCGGGTGGGGTCGAGGCGGGTGAGGGCCTCGGGGACGTCGGCGGTGATGCGGGCGGCGGGGACGACGACCAGGTGGTGGTCGGGGACCAGGGTGAGGGCGCGGCGGCCCTGGCCGGGGCCGTGGTCCAGGACGAGGGTGCCGGTTTCGGCGATGGCCGCGGCGCAGCCGGTGACCACGCCGGCGACGGTGGTCAGGTCGGTGTGCTCGGTGGCGCGGCGTGCCGGCTCGATGCCGGCGGTCCACGCGGGGGGCAGGCCGTCGGGGACGACGTAGCGGCCCTCGCGCAGGGCACGGGGCAGGACGTGCGGGAGCTCGTGCTCGGAGACGGCGTGGACGATGGCGCGGTAGTCGGCGACGCGTTCGGCGAAGAGGGACACGCGGTCGGTGTCCGGGTGGTGCTGGCGCAGGTAGGCGCGGCGCAGGGCGGCGTACTCGGCGGCCGGGTCGCCGCCGGGGGTGCCGAGCCGGGCCAGGATGGCCTCACGCGCCGTCGTCATGGGTGCTCCTCCACCAGGCTCGGAAGGATCGGACGGGCGGGGTGGGCAGGTCCCTGGTGTCGGCCCAGGCCCGGGGGAAGCGTACGTGCCGGGCGAAACGCCGGCCCGCCGAGGCGGCGCGCTGGGCGGCGGCCAGCCGGGCGGGGGAGCGCAGCGTCCAGGCGGCGGCGCCCATCACGGCACGCTCGACCGGCTTCTTGGCGGCCTTCGCCCGTAGGTGCACCAGGACTTCCGGAATGTCGATCGCGACGGGGCACACCTCGTAGCAGGCCCCGCACAACGACGACGCGAACGGCAGCGAGGCGTCGACCTCCGAGCCGATGCCCCGCAACTGCGGCGAGAGGATCGCGCCGATCGGGCCCGGATAGGGGGAGCCGTAGGCGTGGCCGCCCGCCCGCGCGTAGACGGGGCAGACGTTCAGGCAGGCCGAGCACCGGATGCAGCGCAGCGCCTGCCGCCCCACCGGGTCGGCGCGGACGCGCGTACGGCCGTTGTCGAGCAGGATGAGGTGGAAGTTCTGCGGCCCGTCGCCGGGCGTCACCCCCGTCCACGCCGACGTGTACGGGTTCATCCGCTCGGCCGTGGAGGAGCGCGGCAGCACCTGCAGGAACACTTCCAGGTCCCGTACGGTCGGCAGGAGCTTTTCGATGCCCATGACGGTGATGAGCGTCTCGGGCAGCGTCAGGCACATCCGCCCGTTGCCCTCGGACTCCACGACCAGGACGGTCCCCGTCTCGGCGACCGCGAAGTTCGCGCCGGAGACGGCGACCTTGGCCGTCAGGAACTTCGCCCGCAGATGCCGTCGCGACGCCTCGGCCAGTGCCGCCGGGTCGTCGGTCAGGTCGGCGGGCGCCGAAGGCATCTCCCGCCGGAAGATCTCCCGGATCTCCGCCCGGTTCTTGTGGATCGCCGGGACGAGGATGTGCGAGGGCCGGTCGTGCCCGAGCTGGACGATCAGCTCGGCGAGGTCGGTCTCCAGCGCGGTGATCCCGGCCTCGGCCAGCGCCTCGTTGAGCCCGATCTCCTGGGTGGCCATCGACTTGACCTTGACGACCTCGCGCTCGCCGGTCTCGCGCACCAGCCGCGCCACCAGCGCGTTGGCCTCGGCGGCGTCCCGCGCCCAGTGCACCGTCCCGCCCGCCGCGGTGACCTTCTCCTCCAGCACCGTCAGGTAGTGCCCGAGGTGGGCGAGGGTGTGGTCCTTGATCTGCTTGGCGGACTCGCGCAGCTCCGCCCAGTCGTCCAGCTCGCCGACGGCCCGGGCGCGCCGGTCGCGGATCGTGCCGGTGGCATGGGCGAGGTTGCTGCGCAGCCGGGTGTCCGCGACGGCCTCGCGGGCGGCTTCGGGGAAGGAGGGCATGCCGACATA